>MEQQ01000096.1:6939-7182 GCA_001770285.1 Betaproteobacteria bacterium RBG_16_66_20 | reverse complement strand
ATTTCGAGCGATTGCACCGACTGCATCTGGCCGGGCGCCTTCTTCGTCACTCGCGCCAAGTCCAATCTCGAAGCCTCGCGCCGATACTCGCGCGCCGTTGCGCCGAGGCACGCGCAAAGGCGCGTGCACCGGGGTAGACGGGCGACCCGCTCCCGGCCCGTTGCGCACGGAGACGATCGTGCTGGAGGGTTGCACCGCCTGGCCGAAGGAGTTCGCGGACGAATACATCCGCGCCGGACGCTG
>MEQQ01000096.1:0-6916 GCA_001770285.1 Betaproteobacteria bacterium RBG_16_66_20 | reverse complement strand
CGCTCGCGGCGGCCGCGGCGCGGCACGGCGAGCGTGTGCTCCTGAAGGACGACGCCGGGGCGCTGACGTACGCGCAGGTCGAGCGGCTCGCCAGGCGCGTCGCGCTCGGCCTGCTCGATCTTGGCCTGCGGCGGCGCGACATCGTGCTGTTGCAGCTGCCGAACGTGCGCGAGTTCGTGATCGTCTTCTTCGCGCTGCACAAAATAGGCGTCGTTCCCGTGATGTGCCTGCCGGCGCACCGCCGCGCGGAGATCGCGCACTTCGCCGCCATGACGAGCGCGAAGGCGCATTTCTTCGCGCCGGGGTATCGCGGTTTCGATTTCCTCGCCATGGCGCGCGGGGTGCAGGCGCAGGCGCAGTCCCTGAGGCACCTCATCGCGACCGGCAATGGCGCACAGCCTGGCCTTACCTTCCTCGGTCCCTGGATGGAAACCGCGGACCGCGAAAGCAGCGGCGTGCTCGATGCGCAAGCCGTTGATCCTTACGACGTCGCGTTCCTGCTGCTTTCGGGCGGTACGACCGGCGTGCCGAAACTCATCCCGCGCACCCACGCCGACTACCTGTACAACGCCCGCGAGTGCGCGCGGGTGCTGGGCTGGGGCAAGGACACGGTATTTCTCGCAGCGCTCCCCGCCGCACACAACTTCGCGCTGGGGCAGCCGGGAATCGTCGCCGTTCTCGCGGTGGGAGGAAGCGTGGTGCTGTGCCCGTCCACGCGGCCGCAGGACGTTCTCGGTGCGACCGAGCGTCATCACGCCACCGTGCTGCCGGCCAGCCCCGCCCTTCTGATCACCGTACTCGACCATGCGCAGCAGGGCGGGCACGACCTCAGCTCGCTGCGCCAGGTCTGTGTGGGCGGACAGCGCATGCTGCCCGAGCTGTTCGACCGCGCGAGCGCCGCGTTCGAACGCGCGACGATCCTGCACGCGTTCGGCATGGCCGAAGGCATGACGAACCTCAGCCGGCCCGGGGATCCGCAGGAAATCCGGCGCGCGACCCAGGGCCGGCCGGTCTCGCCCGCCGACGAATTCAGGATCGTGGACGACGCGGGCGCCGAGGTAGGCGCGGGCGAGGTGGGCGAGCTGATCGTGCGCGGGCCCTATACGATCCGCGGCTATTACCGCGCCGAGGAGCACAACCGGTCCGCGTTCACCGCCGAGGGCTTTTACCGCACCGGCGACCTCGTGCGGCTGCACCCGAGCGGCAACTTCGTCGTCGAGGGGCGCAAGAAGGACGTCATCAATCGCGGCGGCGAGAAGATCAGCGCCGAGGAGGTCGAGAACCTGATCCTCGGCCACCCCGGGGTGCGCATGGCGGCGGTGGTGGCGATGCCCGACGCGGTGATGGGCGAGCGCGGCTGCGCGTTCGTGGTGGCGCGCGAGGGCGCCGCCCTCACGCTCGGGGAACTGACCGACTATCTGCTGCAAAGGCAGATCGCGAAATTCAAGCTGCCCGAGCGCCTGGAGCTAGTGGACGCGATGCCCGTCACCGCGATGGGCAAGGTCTCGAAAAAGGCCCTGCGCGAGATGATCGCCGCGAAGCTCGCAGCGGAGGCGCCCCGGACCCCATAGCACTCGCGCGCAAGCCGTTATCCGGCTACTATTTTGGCAGCGCCTGCCCGATAGGCTTATCTTGGGTAGCCAAATGGGTAGCTGGAACGAATCGGAAATACGGAAATCCACGCCAGTATTCGGTTTTCGCGCAGGTTCAATCTTATCTTCTGACCTGTGAAGATGATCCCCTGCCCGCGCTGCGGCGCGCAGGCGCCCTACGCGCCCGAGAACCCCTGGCGCCCGTTCTGCAGCGAGCGCTGCAGGGTGATCGATCTGGGCAACTGGGCTTCCGAGACCTATCGCGTACCGGTCGTGCCCGGGCCGAGCGATACGCCCCCGGACACCGAACCGGGCGAGAAGTAGGCGCCGCACGGCGCACCGCACCGCAATGAGCGCGAAGGAATTCGACCCGCAGCTGCGGAAAATGGACGATGAGCTCGCCGGCTGGAACGAGCCGGCCGAGCGCCTGCGCCATGCGCTCGCCAAGGACGAGCTGGTGCTTTACTGCCAGCCGATCGCCGCGCTCAGCGGCGCGGTCCGCTTTCCGATGGCCGAAGTGCTGGTGCGCTTGCGCGAGGAAGAAAAAACGCTGCTGCCGCCGGGCCAGTTCCTGCCGTTGTTCGAGCACTACCGCATGATGCCCGACCTCGACCGCTGGGTGGTGCGCAAGGTGGTGCAGCATCTGGCGACCCACAAGCGCATCCCGCGCTTCTCGGTCAACCTCTCGAGCCAGACCCTCGAGGACGAGGCATTTCCCAAGGCCGTGGCGCTGGAACTGGTCTCGGCGGGCGTGCCGGGGACCGCGCTGCTGTTCGAAATGAGCGAGGCCGACGCCCTGTTCCGGCCGGAACACTCCCTGCGCTTCTCCGCCGCGATCCGCGCCGTCGGCTGCGAGCTGATGGTGGGAGGCTTCGGCCGCCGCGCGGCGACCTTCATGCCGCTCAAGACGCTGCGGCCCGACTACGTCAAAGTGGACGGCGTGATCGTGCGCAAGCTGCTAACCGCGCCGGCGGCCGAGGCCAAGCTCAGGGCCATCATCCGGGTCGGCGAAGTGATGGGATTCCAGGTCATCGCCGAGATGGTCGAGGAGCAGGACATCCTCACGCGCCTCAAGGCGCTGGGCGTGTCTTACGCGCAGGGCTTCGGCATCCGCCAGCCGCACCCGATCGAGCTGCTCCAGGGCTGATCCGGCGCCGGCCGGATCAGCGCGCGGCTCGGTCCCAGGCGCCCGAGATCATCGCCAGGCCGTGCGCGCCCGCGCGCCAGGCCGCCTCGATCTCCTCGCGGCGCATGCCGCCGATCGCGTAGACCGGAATGCTCGCGCCGCGCGCGATGGCGGCGAATCCGTCCCAGCCGAGCGTCGCCGCGCCATTGTGCGAAGCCGTTCTCCGGACCGGTCCGAGCACCGCGAAATCAAGCTCGAGCTGCATCGCGCGCTCGAGTTCCTGCCGCGTGTGGCAGGACGCGGCGGCAAGCCCGTGTGCGGGCCGTTCCGTCAGGGCCATCAGGTGCCGCGCGGTGAAATGGATGCCGTCGCCCATGGCATGCATGCCATCCTTTGCCCCGGGCCCGCTGTTGATCAGGACTTTCGCATTGAACGGCTTCGAAAGTTGGAGCACCGCGCGCGCGAACGCTTCCCGATCCGCCAGATTCTTGTCTCTGACTTGTATCAGTTTCAGGCCTTGCTCCAAGCCGAGCCGGACGCGCAACAACATATCCCTGACACCGAAGTTCTCCGCGTCCGTGACCGCGTACTCCCGCGGCAAGGCAAGCGAAGCAAGCACCGGCGCGTTTGCCGGCAGCATCGGCTCGGCCATCGGCGCATCCAGCCGCTGCCATACGAACGCCTGGTTCTCGCGCGGATGGGGCTCTCCGCTCCACTCCATGACCCTGAAGAAATTCAGGCGCACCGTGGCGTGCTCGTAGGCATGCAGCCGCGTAATCCACGGATATGCGGTGCGCACGTCAATGCCAAGTTCCTCGTGAAGTTCGCGCGCGAGCGCGCGCTCAGCGGGTTCGCCCGCTTCGACTTTCCCTCCGGGAAATTCCCACCAGCCGGCGTAGACCTTGCCGGAGGGCCGCTGCGCGAGGAGAAAGCTGCCGTCGGGGCGCTCGATCACCGCCGCCGCAACCTCCACCACCTTTGCCACGCTACTTCTTCTTGGCGTGCTTGCCCGCCCAGTCCCTTGCGAACTGGTAGGCGACGCGGCCGCTGCGCGAGCCACGCTGCAGCGACCACTGCAACGCCTCGTCCTTCGAGTTTTCAATTTCCTTTCTTGAACAATTGAAAGACGTCAGCCAATGCGCAACGATCTGGACGTACTCGTCCTGATCGAAGGGATAGAACGACACCCAGAGGCCGAAGCGCTCGGAAAGCGAAATCTTCTCCTCCACCGTTTCGCCGGGGTGGATCTCGTCGCCGATGTACTTGGTCTCGAGGTTCTCGGCCATGTATTCGGGCATCAGGTGGCGGCGGTTGGAGGTGGCGTAGATCAGCAGGTTCTCGGAGGTGGTCGAGATCGAGCCGTCGAGCGCCACCTTGAGCGCGATATAGCCCTCCTCGGCGCCATGGAAGCTCAAGTCGTCGCAGAACACGATGAAACGCTCCGGCCGCCCGGCGACGCAATCGACGATGTAAGGCAGGTCCAAGAGGTCGCTCTTCTCGACCTCGATCAGGCGCAGGCCCCGATTGTGGTACTTGTTGAGCAGCCCCTTCACGATCGAGCTCTTGCCGGTGCCGCGCGCGCCGGTGAGCAGCACATTGTTCGCCGGCCGGCCGTCGAGGAATTGGCGCGTGTTCTGCTCCACCTTGCCGATCTGCGCCGCGATGCCCTGCAGGTCCGAGAGCTTCATGCGGTGTACGTGGCGCACCGGCTGCAGCCAGCCCTGGCCGCGCGCGCCCTTGCGCCAGCGCAACGCGATACTCGCCTTCCAGTCGGTCGGCGGCGGCGGCGGCGGCAGGATCTGCTCCAGACGCCGCAGTACTCCCTCGAAGATCTTCTCCAGTTCCTTGCTCATGTGCGGTACTCGGCGTTGATTTTCACGTAGTCGAACGACAGGTCGCAAGTCCACAGCGTGGCCGCCGCCTTGCCGCGGTTGAGGACTGCGCGCACCGTAAACTCGGGTTTGCTCATGGCCTGAACGCCCTGTTGTTCCCTGTAATGCACATCCCTCCCCCCGTAGCGTGCCACGCGCACATCGTCGATGTACAGATCGACCTTGGAGGTATCGAGGTCCTTGACGCCCGCGTAACCGATCGCGGCGAGGATCCGGCCCAGGTTCGGGTCCGAGGCGAAGAACGCGGTCTTCACCAGCGGCGAATGGGCGATCGCGTAGGCGATCTTGCGGCACTCGGCTGCGCTGCGGCCGCGGTCGACCGTGACGGTGACGAACTTGGTCGCACCCTCGCCGTCGCGAATGATGGCTTGCGCAAGCAACCGGGAGACTTCTTCAATTGCATCTTGCAGAATTGCAAGATCTGTGCTCGAAGAAGCCGAAGGACCCTTTCCTGTCGCAATCAGCATGAACGAATCATTCGTCGACGTATCACCGTCCACGGTCACGCAATTGAACGACTTGTCCGCGACTGCCTTCACGATCCGCTTCAAGGCGCTGCCCGGAACCTTCGCATCGGTGGCGACGAAGCCCAGCATGGTCGCCATGTCGGGTCGGATCATGCCGGCGCCCTTGGCGATGCCGCTGACGACGGCCTCGCCGCCCGCGAGCTTCACCTTGCGCGAGCAGGCCTTCGGCACGGTGTCCGTGGTCATGATGGCTTCGGCGGCGGACAGCCAGTTATCCGCGCTCAGATCCGCGATCGCGGCGGGCAACCCGGCGACGATGCGGTCGACGGGTAACGGATCCATGATGACCCCGGTGGAAAACGGCAGGATCTGAACCGGTTTGCTCTGCAATTTCGCGGCAACGGCTGCGCATACCTCGAGGGCGCGATTCAAGCCGTCCTTCCCGGTCCCCGCGTTCGCGTTGCCGGTGTTCACGACCAACGCGCGCACCGGGTTCTTCAGGTGCTTCCTGGCGAGCGCGACCGGCGCGGCGCAGAACCGGTTGCGCGTGAAGACGCCGGCAACCGCGGTCCCGGCTGCAAGGCGGATCAGCAGCAGGTCCTTGCGATTCGGTTTCTTGATTCCCGCCATCGCGACGCCCAGCTCGACGCCGCGGACCGGGAAGAGCGCACCGGGCTCGGGCGGCGGGAGATTCACCGCCATCAGGTCAGTTTCCCGTGGCAGTGCTTGTATTTCTTGCCCGAGCCGCAGGGACAGGGATCGTTGCGCCCGATCTTCTGCGTCGGCCGCACCATCGGCTGCGACGCGGATTGCGCTTTGCCGGCTTCACCGGCGCCGGCGGCAAGCGCCTCTTCGTAATCGGCGTGCTGCAGGCGCACGTTCTCCACGTGCGGCTTGTCGTCGGCCTGCGGCACTTCCTCCGCGGCGCGGATTTCGACGGTGTTCAGCGTCTTGATCACCTCGAGCTTGACCGCCTCGAGCATCGCGCCGAACAGTTCGAAGGCCTCGCGCTTGTATTCCTGCTTCGGGTTCTTCTGCGCGTAGCCGCGCAGGTGGATGCCCTGCCGCAGGTGGTCCAGCGCCGCGAGGTGTTCGCGGTAGTGACTGTCCAGGATCTGCAGCGTCACATAGCGTTCGTACTGCCGGAACGATGCCTTGGCGTTCTCCGGAATCTTCTCCTCGTAGGCTTCCTGCGCCTTGATGACGATGCGCTCGAGCAAGGTCGTATCGTGGAGTTCGGGCTCCCTCTCGAGCCAGGCCTTGAGCGGCAACTGCAGCCGCAGCTCGGCGCCGAGCGCGTGCTCCAGGCCGCCGATGTCCCACTGTTCCTCGACGCTTTCCTCGGGCACGTGCAGGCGGAACAGGTCCGTCACCACGCCCGCGCGCAGGTCCGCAATGCGCGGCGAGACGTCTTCGGACTCGAGCAGCTCGTTGCGCAGCGTGTAGATGGTCTTTCTCTGGTCGTTGGCGACGTCGTCGTATTCGAGCAGCTGCTTGCGGATGTCGAAATTTCTCGCCTCGACTTTGCGTTGCGCGCTCTCGATCGAGCGCGTCACCATGGCATGCTCGATCGCCTCGCCCTCGGGCATCTTCAGCATCACCATGATGCGGTTGATGCGGTCGCCGGCGAAGATCCGCAGCAGCGGATCCTCCAGCGCCATGAAGAAGCGCGAGCTTCCCGGGTCGCCCTGGCGCCCGGAGCGGCCGCGCAGCTGGTTGTCGACGCGCCGCGATTCGTGGCGCTCGGTGCCGATGATATGCAGGCCGCCCGCGGCGATCACCCTGTCGTGCAGCGCCTGCCACTCGCCGCGCAGCTTCTCGACCCTCGCCTTCTGGTCC
>MEQQ01000095.1:8205-8461 GCA_001770285.1 Betaproteobacteria bacterium RBG_16_66_20 | reverse complement strand
ATCCCCAGGCGCTTTGCCAACTCAGCCTGTGAATCAGCGCGTAAGTGCGCAGCTAATTCGTCCAAGACCTTGCCGCCAGGCATCTGCGACTTGACCAGCCGGCTGATGAGGTCGGAAATCATTCTCGGCGACAGCGATCTGCGCCGCCAATTGATGAGCATGACGTGCGATACCCCGAGGACTTGCCGTAGCTCCTTGTCCTTGGTGATTCGCAGCTTCTTCTTCAGCGCAGCAACCAGCTTCTTTCCGTTCATTT
>MEQQ01000095.1:7389-8146 GCA_001770285.1 Betaproteobacteria bacterium RBG_16_66_20 | reverse complement strand
AGCACTCGCGCGCAGCCGCCGCATCGCTTCGTCCACGCTTATGGTCTCCTGGTCGACTTTGGGTTCAACGTAGCGCGGGATGTTCAGGTTGTGGTTGTTGGCGGCGATTTCCTCCAGCGTGGCCACCTTGGCGACGCCCTCGACGTCCTTGAAGTCTCGAACCCACTTGTGAATTCGCTCCACTTGCTCGGGCAGCAGTTCGTTCTGCGCACGGCCGCTCTTGAATTCCTTCGACGCATCGAGAATGAGCACCTTGTTCCGGCGCTCCTTCGCCTTCCGCTGGCGGAAGACGAGGACGCAGGCTGCGAGGCCGGTGCCGTAGAAGAGGTTCGGCCCGAGGCCGATGACCGATTCGAGCAGATCCATGCCGAGGATCTTCTGGCGGATCTTCCCTTCGGCGCCCATGCGGAAGAGCGCGCCGTGCGGGAGCACAACCGCCATGCGCCCGGTCTTCGGCGCCATGGAGCGGATCATGTGCTGGACCCAAGCGTAGTCGCGGCTCTTGGCGGGCGGCATGCCGGCAAAATTCCGGCCGAAAGGATCGCTCGCCCAGACCTCCTCGCCCCACTTCTCCAGGGAAAAGGGCGGATTGGCGATCACGCAGTCGAATACGGCAAGGCTGTCGCCGGCAAAGAAGGCAGGATTTCGCAGCGTGTCGCCGCGCACGATCTGGAAGTCGGAGGCGCCGTGCAGGAATAGATTCATGCGGGCGATCGCGGAGGGGGTGAGGTTCTTCTCCTGCCCGAACAGCTTGCCC
>MEQQ01000095.1:1581-7333 GCA_001770285.1 Betaproteobacteria bacterium RBG_16_66_20 | reverse complement strand
GCCGCAGGCGGGGTCGTAAATGGATTCCACCTCCTTGGGATCGAGGATGTTCACCATCAGACGCACCACCGAGCGGGGCGTGTAGAACTCCCCTGCCTTCTTGTTCGTCGCGTCGGCGAACTTCTTGATCAGATACTCGTAGGATTGCCCGAGCACATCGGCCTGCGCGCTCGCATTGCCAAGATCGATCCTGGAAAAATGTTCGATCAGATCGCGCAGCAGCGCGTCCGAAAGCCGCTCCTTGTTGGTCCACTGCGCGTCGCCGAAGATCCCGTACAGCGTCTCCGGATTCGACTTCTCGATACCGCGCATCGCGGCCTGCAGCGCCTGGCCCACGTTGGCGGCCTTCGCACGCACGTCGCGCCAGTGACAACCCTCGGGAATCTGGAACCGATAGTTCTGCGGGAACAGCGCGTACTCTTCGTCGCCCTCAGCCTCCTTGAGGGCAGACTGATATTCCTCGTCGTGAACATCCGAGATGCGCTTGAAGAACAGCAGCGGAAAGACGTAGGTCTTGAAATCCGCCGCATCCACGGGCCCGCGCAGAATGTTGGCAGTCTCCCATAGATGGGACTCCAGATTCCCCAGTGGTATGGTCGGGCTCATGCCGGGCACGAGGCTACTACAACTTGTCTGTTCGATTGCGCTGATCGCGCTGATCGCGCTGTGCCTCGCCTGGGAGCTGTGGCTCGCGCCGCTGCGGCCCGGCGGCTCCTACCTCGCGCTGAAGGCGCTGCCCCTCACGCTCGCGCTGGACGGTGTCCTGCGCGGCCGCCGCTACACCTACCAGTGGTCGAGCATGCTGATCCTGGCCTACCTCGCGGAGGGCATCGTGCGCGCCTGGAGCGAACGCGGCGCCTCGCAGATGCTCGCAGCCATCGAAATTGCCGTCAGCGCCGCTTTCTTCGCCGCCGCCGTCGCCTACGCCCGCGTCACGCGCACCGCGTAAGCCCCGGATTCCCGCTTCCGACATAATATCGGCCGTGTCCAAGGATCAAGAGAACGCAGTGCAGCGCCGCCTCGCAGCCATACTCAGCGCCGATGTCGCAGGCTACAGCCGCCTGATGGGCGACGACGAGCTCGCCACCGTGCGCACCCTGTCGGAATACCGCGGCGTCATTGCGGGGATTGTCGCGTCGCAACATGGCCGCGTCGTGGACATGCCGGGGGACAACATCCTCGCGGAGTTCGGCAGCGCGGTGGATGCGGTCGAAGCGGCCCTTGCAGTGCAGGCGGAACTGGCGACGCGCAACGCAAAGCTGCCCGAGCAGCGCCGCATGGCATTCCGGGTCGGCGTCAACCTCGGCGACCTGGTTGTCGAGGGCGACCGGATCTACGGCGACGGCGTCAACGTCGCGGCGCGCGTCGAAGCGCTCGCGCACCCCGGCGGAATCTGCGTCTCGGCCAAGGTCCACGGCGAGGTGCACCGCAAGCTCGCGCTCGCGTTCGAGGACCTGGGCGAGCATGCACTGAAGAACATCGCCGGCGGCGTGCGCGTCTACCGCATCGTCGCCGACACCCCCGCGGCGCGCGGCACGCCCGCGCGCCACGCGAAGCCGTCGATCATCGTGCTGCCGTTCGCCAACATGAGCGGCGCAGCCGAGCAGGAATTCTTCGCCGACGGGCTGACCGAGGACATACTGACGGATCTGTCTCGCTTCCGGGACCTGTTCGTCATCTCGCGCAACACCTCGTTCAAGTACCGGGGCCAGGCGGTGGACGTAAAGAAGGTCGCGCGCGAGCTCGACGTCCAGTACGTCGTCGAGGGAAGCGTTCGCAAAGCCGGCAACCGGGTGCGTGTCACGGTGCAGCTGATTGACGCCGAGTCCGATCATCACATCTGGGCGGAACGCTTCGACCGGGACATGGAGGACATCTTCGCCATCCAGGACGAGATCACTTCCGCCATCGTGGCGACCCTTCCCGGGCGCGTCGAGGCCGCGGCGCGCGGCCGCGCGGAGCGCAAACCGACGGGCAACATGGCCGCCTACGAATGCGTGCTGGAAGCCAAGATCCTGCACCATCGTTCCAACCGCGATGACAACTTCAGGGCGGTCGGCCTGATCCGGCGCGCCATCGAGCTCGATCCCCGGTACGCGCACGCGCATGCCTGGCACGCCTGCATCCTCGGCCAGCAATGGGGTTACGGCTGGTGCGAGGACCGCACTGTGACCCAAAGCGCGATCGAGCAGGAGCTCGAGGTCGCGCTCGGACTGGACGAGAACGACAGCGACGTGCACCGCATCCTCGCGGCCGTGGGCGTGGTGCGCAACGACCTCGACAAGGCGGTCTACCACCAGCAGCGCGCGCTCGCCCTCAACCCGAACGACGATCTGATCGTGGTGCAGCAGGGGGAAGTCCTCACCTGGCTCGGCCAGGCGGAAGCAGGGATCGAGTGGATCCGCAAGGCGATGCGCCTCAATCCCTACCACCCCGAGCGTTTCTGGTTCCACCTCGCGCGCGCCCAGTTCGTCGGAAAACGCTACGCCGAGACGATCGAGTCCCTGCGTCACATCACGGCGCCGGACAGCCTGCACCACGCCCTGCTCGCCGCCTGCCATGCCCAGCTGGGGGATGCCGCGGAAGCGGCTAGGCACGCCGCGGAAGTGCTCAAGCGCGTTCCCGGCTTCTCCATCCGCGAGCATTGCCTGCCGATACTGCACTACCGGCGCGAGTCCGACCTCGCGCACCACCGCGAAAGCCTGGTCAAAGCCGGCCTGCCGGCCTGATCCTCAGAGCTGGTGTTGGGGATTCACCCGTTCCATCTTGCTCGCCAGCTTGTTGAGCGCGCTGATGTAGGCCTTGGCCGAGGCGACCACGATGTCCGTGTCGGCACCAACACCGTTGACGATGCGCCCGCCCCTGGCAAGGCGCACCGTCACCTCGCCCTGGCTTTCGGTGCCCTGCGTCACCGCGTTGACCGAGAACAGCAGCAGTTCGGCGCCGCTCTTCGCGATCGATTCGATCGCCTTGAATGTCGCGTCGACGGGGCCGTCGCCTTTTGCTTCGGCATTGATATTTGATTTTCCATTTCTCAAGACAACGGCAGCATGCGGCTTGTCGGTCGTGCTGCTGCCCTGGCTCATCGACACCAGTCCCCATTGCTCGTCCGCGGAGACGCCCGCCGCCTGCGATACCAGCGCCTGCAGGTCCTCGTCGAAGATTTCGGACTTCTTGTCGGCGAGGTCCTTGAAGCGCTGGAACGCCTTGTTGTAGCCGTCCTCGTTGTCCAGTTCGATGCCGAGTTCCTTCAGGCGCTGCTTGAACGCGGTGCGGCCCGAGAGCTTGCCGAGCACGATCTTGTTGGCGCTCCAGCCCACGTCCTCGGCGGTCATGATCTCGTAGGTCTCGCGCGCCTTGAGCACGCCGTCCTGGTGGATGCCCGAGGCGTGCGCGAAGGCGTTCGCGCCGACCACGGCCTTGTTCGGCTGCACCACGAAGCCCGTGATCTGCGATACCAGGCGCGATGCGGGAACGATTTGCGTGGTATCGATTCTGGTCTGCAACTTGAAAAAATCCTTCCGGGTACGAAGCGCCATGACCACTTCTTCCAGCGAGGTGTTGCCGGCGCGCTCCCCGAGACCATTCACCGTGCACTCGATCTGGCGCGCGCCGCCGATGCGCACCGCGGCGAGCGAATTCGCCACCGCCATGCCCAGATCGTTGTGGCAGTGCACGCTCCAAACCGCCTTGTCCGAGTTGGGTACTCTTTCCCTGATGCTTCTGATCAATTCTCCAAACTGCTCCGGAACCGCATAGCCAACCGTATCCGGGACGTTGATGGTCGTGGCGCCCTCCCGGATCACCGCCTCGAGCACGCGGCAAAGGAAATCCGGATCCGAGCGGCTGCCGTCCTCGGGCGAGAACTCGACGTCGGGACACGCGTTCTTCGCGTAGCGCACCGAGAGTTTTGCCTGCTCGAACACCTGGTCCGGCGTCATGCGCAGTTTCTTCTCCATGTGCAGCGCGCTGGTGGCGATGAAGGTGTGGATGCGCCAGGACTTCGCGGCCTTCAGGGCGTCGATGCCGCGCTGGATGTCCTTGTCGTTGGCGCGGCACAGGCCGGCCACGGTCGAATCCTTGATCACCCTGGCGATCGCGCTCACCGCCTCGAAATCGCCGTTCGAGGATGCGGGGAACCCGGCTTCGATCACGTCCACCCGCATGCGCTCCAGCTGGCGCGCGATGCGCAGCTTCTCGTCCCTGGTCATGGAGGCGCCGGGCGACTGCTCGCCGTCGCGCATGGTGGTGTCGAAGATGATCAATTTGTCGCTACTCATGTGCCGCTCCTTGTGGGCATGCGAAAAGTCCTTCCCGCCCGGTGGGGCGGATCAGGGGTACTGCCGAATTGGGGGATCTAGTGTGTGCGCGCTGGGCGCAGCAGCAGGCCAGCCAGGAGAAGCAGGCTGGTAACGGTCGCCGCAGTAATAACTGCGTGGAGCGCGATCGCGGAAGTCATGGGGCAACTATAGCGGCAATTCCTGCGGTCCGCAACGGCGCCCCCTTTACTGCGTCTGGCGGCAATGCGTTTCGCGGGTGAACGCGAGGAGCACGAGCGACAGTGCGAGCCAGACGAGCATCGGCGCGAAGCCGGCGCGGTAGGCGGCGAAATCGTAGACGCGCACGCCCTCCGCCAGCGCGCCGCTCCAGTTGCGGTCCAGCATCCAGCCGACCAGCGGCGGCATGATCATGCCGCCCAGCATGTTGCCCATGTTGGCGACGCCGGTGGCGGTGCCGGCAAGCGGCGCGGGCGCGGATTCCTTGGCGATGGCGAAGCCGACCATGACGCAGGCGGAAACGATCCCGGTGGCGACCAGCAGCGCCACCAGCAGCGGCAGTGGCAGGCCGGGGACGAGGAAGATGACGGCCCAGCCGGACGCGGCGAGCGCGCTGCCGAGGACGTAGAGCGGCTTGCGGCGGCGCATGCGGTCCGAGAGCGCGCCGAGGACGGGCCCGGCGAGTGCCCACGAGGCCAGCAGCAGCGAAGTCAGGCTGGCGGCCTGCGCGGTGGTCAAGCCGTAGTGCGTGACGAGGAACGGCACGCCCCAGAGTCCGGCGAAGGTGAGCGGCGGGCCCGAGACGCCGCCCGAGATGAGGAACACCAGCCAGACGTTGCGCGCCGCGAGCGCGCGGCGGATGCCGCCGAAGACCGAAAAGCCCGCATGGCTGCCGGGCGGCGCGTGCGAATGGCTCGCATAGCCGAGCTCGGAGGGGTCGTCGCGCACGACGAGCCAGATCACGACCGCGAGCGCGGCGGTGAGCGCGCCCGACACCGCGAGCACCCCGCGCCAGCCGAACGCGTCCACCAGGAGGCGCAGCGGCACGCCCGCCGACACTGCACCGAGCACGCCGGTGCACAGCGCAAGACCCGAGAGCATCGCGAAGCGCGACGGCGCGAACCAGTGGCTCGCGATTTTGAGCATGGCGACGAACGCGACGCCCACCGAGGCGCCGATCAGCAGCCGCCCGAGGCCTGCGAGCGCGTAGCTGCCGGCGAAGGCGAACAGCAGCGTGCCGAGCGCCGCAAGCGCCGCGCCGGCGGTGAGCACGCGCCGCGGCCCCCAGCGGTCGGCCATGACGCCGGCGGGGATCTGCATCGCGACGTAGCTGTAGTAGTAGACCGCCGCAAGATTGCCGAGCGCCGCGGCGCCGAGCGCGAATTCGCCCATCAGCTCGCGCGTGATCACCGCCGGCGCGACGCGCTGGTAGAAACCCGCAAGGTAGAGCGCGGCCGCGAGGCCCCAGACCGCAA
>MEQQ01000095.1:0-1501 GCA_001770285.1 Betaproteobacteria bacterium RBG_16_66_20 | reverse complement strand
GGACGTAGCCGGAAACGGCGTAGGCGAACACCATCAGGAACAGCACCACCGAGGGCTTGAGCGAAACGACCGCGAGACCCGCGGCGAACACTGCGACCACCCAGAACGGCACTGCCCGCTTCATGTTGATTTCCTTGAAGCTGTAGAACGGCACGTTGGTCACCATGGTGATGCCGGCGAACATGGTGAACAGCCAGGCGATCACGTTGAGCCACAGTTCCCGGTCGATGCCGAGGTCGTCGAACACCCAGACCAGGCCCGCCAGCAGCGCCGCGGCCATCGGGCTCGGCAGCCCCTGGAAGTAGCGCTTGTCGATGACGTCGATGTTGGTGTTGAAGCGCGCGAGGCGCAGCGCGGCGCCGACACAATAGACGAAGGCGGCGATCCAGCCGAGCTTGCCGAGATCCTTCAGCGCCCACTCGTACATGATCAGTGCGGGCGCGGCGCCGAACGACACCATGTCCGAGAGGCTGTCGTATTGCGCGCCGAATTCGCTCTGGGTATGGGTGAGTCGCGCGACGCGGCCGTCCAGGCCGTCGAGCACCATGGCGATGAAGACGGCGATCGCGGAGGCTTCGAAGCGGTTGTTCATCGCCTGCACGATGGCGAAGAAACCGAAAAAGAGCGCCGCGGTGGTGAACAGATTCGGCAGCAGGTAGATCCCCCGACGGCGCAAGGCGCGCAGACCGTGCGGCCGCAATTCGTCCCGCGTTTCCTGCCTGGTTTCCCCGGACTCGTCGCTCTCATCCATGCGGTTTCAGCCTCGCCAGGATCGACTCGGTTGCGTAGACCTTGTCGCCGAGCGCCGCCTTGGCCTCGGCCTCCGGCGGCAGGTAGACGTCGACCCGCGAGCCGAAGCGGATGAAGCCGTAGCGCTGCCCCCGCTCAAGCTCCGCCCCCTCGCCAACATAGCAGAGAATCCGGCGCGCGAGCAGGCCCGCGATCTGCACGCAGGTTACGTCCTGCCCGTCGCGGGTCTGCAGCCAGAGGGCGTTCCTTTCGTTCTCCAGCGAAGCCTTGTCGAGCGCGGCGTTGAGGAAGCTGCCGGCGTGGTACCAGCGCTGCCTGACGGTGCCGTCCACCGGCGAGCGGTTGGAGTGCACGTTGAACACGTTCATGAAGACCGAGATCTTCAGCGCCTCACGCCCGAGATAGGGATCGCGCGCCTTCTCCACCGCGACGATGCGGCCGTCGGCGGGCGCGAGCACGGCCTGGAGATCGTCCGGAATTTCGCGCGCCGGATCGCGGAAGAACTGCAGGATGAAAAGCGTCGCCAGCCAGAACGGCAGCGCCCACGCCAGGCCGAGCGAGAAATTCATTCCTAAAGATAATGCAAGAGCAATTGCCAGAAACGGCCAGCCCTCGCGTGCGATGACCGGATGCGGGTAGCGCGCCGCCATCCGCTAGTCTTTTTTCTCCGCTTCCTGGCGCTGCTCGGCGCCCTTCTGCATTGCCTTGTTGACGTCGCTTGTCACCTTGTCGAGGATCTGCTTGGGCTGCT
>MEQQ01000094.1:12207-12326 GCA_001770285.1 Betaproteobacteria bacterium RBG_16_66_20 | reverse complement strand
TCGTTACCGCCGGTACGCCGGCCTCCCTCGCCGTCAAGAAGACGGCAACGTCGATCCCGCTCGTCATGGTGGCCGTCGGCGATCCTATTGGCATTGGCCTGGTCGCGGACTTCGGGAAG
>MEQQ01000094.1:0-12189 GCA_001770285.1 Betaproteobacteria bacterium RBG_16_66_20 | reverse complement strand
GGGTTGTCCTCGATCGCGCCGGAACTGGAAGGGAAACGGTTGGAGCTGCTCAGGGAAGTGATTCCCAACGTCTCGCACATCGCCGTGCTGTGGAACCCGGACAATCCGTTTCATGTCGGTTCCTTGAAGGAAACGCGGGCCGCCGCTCAGGTGATGGGAATCAAGCTGCAGCTCCTCGGGGTGCGAGTCTCGGAGGAGTTCCCGGCCACGTTCGCAGCCATTCTCAGAGAGCGGCCAGGCGCACTCCTCGTGTTGGCGGATCGTCTGTTCCTGCACAATCGCGCCCTCATCGTGGACTTCGAGGCCAAACACCGCCTGCCCGGGGTGTACGCGTACCGGGAGTTGGTCGAGGCGGGCGGCTTGATGTCCTTTGGGCCGAGCTACGCGGGGATGCACCGGCGGGCCGCATACTTCGTCGACAGGATCCTGAAGGGTGCGAAGCCGGCCGACCTCCCCGTGGAGCGACCGGCAACTTTTGAGCTGGTCATCAACCTGAAGGTCGCCAAAGCACTCGGGCTGACGATCCCGCAGTCCGTTGTCCTCCGGGTAACAGAGGTGATTAAGTGATCGACCGGCGAACGTTCACCGCAAGCATGCTTGGCGCCGTCCTCAGCTCGCCGTGGCGCCATTTTTGTGGACAAGATCCTGAAAGGCGCCAAGCCCGCCGACCTGCCCGTGGAGCAGCCGACCAAATTCGAACTGGTCATCAACCTTAAGACTGCCAAGACCCTGGGTCTCACGATCCCGCAATCGCTGCTGGTACGGGCCGATGAGGTGATCCGGTGAACGGCGGCGTCGAATAGATCAGCGCCGCGGCGCCGCTGCGGAAGGGGACCCGGGGCCGCCGAAGACCTGTGCAAGCGCGCGATCGAGCCGGGTCGCCGCGGCGTCCACGCTGCGCTCCGCGTCAATGAAGGCCATCGCGGCACGGCCCATGGCCACGCGGCGCGAAGGATTCAGCAGAAGCGCACGCACAACCTGCGCCAATGCCTCGGCGTCTCTAGGTGGGACGCGCACCCCGGTTCGGCCCTCCGCAACCGAGTCGGGTACGCCGCGCAGCGCACACGAAACGATCGCGATGCCTGCCGCCTGGGCTTCGTACATCGCCCTTCCGTAGGCCTGGTTTATCGCGGGCCAGACGTACAGATCGGATGCAGCAAAAACAGGCGCAAGTTCGGCCAGCGCAAGCTTGCCGAGAAAGCAGGCGCGCCCCGGCAGCGCGGCGCTGATGGCCGTCTCGATCTCGTTTCGCGCCGGACCGTCACCGGCGACGACCAGGTGCCAAGGCAAATCGCCCAAACACGCGAGCGCCGCAGCGAGCGCCCGGTACGACGCGACTTTGTCGCCCGGCTGCATCATCGATGCAACCATGATCCACGGCACATCGGCATCGAGCCGGTAGGTTTCGGCAATTGCGCTGCGATACGCCTCGCGCATCCCGGCCGCGCGGCGGAACGGCGCCGGATCAAGGAACGGGGGCAGCCGTACGACCCGCTCGCGATTGAACACCAGTGGTTCGACGCAAACGACATCCTGGCGCGTAGGGCAAAGCACGAGATCGGCGCGGCGAATGGCGTCGGCGGCGGCATCGTGACCGATCGCCCAGCGACCGCCCGCCCGCTTCGGTGCGTGCGATGCTTCGGCAATGACATAGGGAACCCCGAGTTCGGCGGTCACGAACGGCCCCAGCCAGTCGGGAGCCTTGTAGTAGACATGGTGGGTGAACCACATATCGGGCCGCGGCGAGCGCCTTCCGCTGCGCCATTGTGAGGCGAGGAGTTGGGCGAGCGCGGCGCCCTCATCGCGCTGCGCAAGCTGGCGCTCCGGATCGCCTTCCTCCTCATAGCTGCGGAAGGTCGAGACCAGCTCGACGGCATGGCCGGCGCGCCCCAGAGCGTCCATCAGAAAACGGGCCGAATCCTGATGGTCCGTGGACGTTGCGCCGCTCGGCGGCTTGAGCGGTGCGTAAAACGCGATTTGCATGGGCGATCCCTTAAAGAGCGCGTGCCATGGCGGATATTCGGTGCCTTCGGCCTGCCCCGTCAACCACAATTCGAACAGCCGGGCCTATCGATCACGCATCACAATCAGCGCATCGAGCGCGACCGCGCCGTCGGGGCACGCGAGCAGCGGATTGACGTCGATCTCCGCGACCAGGTCCGCGAAATCGGCGGCGAATTCCGAGATGCGTACGATCGCTTCGCAGACCGCGTCGATGTCGGCCGCCGGGGTGCCGCGATAGCCCTCGAGCAGCTTCATGCCGCGCAGGCGTAGGAGGAGCGCCCTCGCCTGGGCGAAGGATACCGGCGCGAGCGCGGCCGCCGAATCGGCGAGCAGTTCCGCGAGGACGCCTCCCGAGCCCACGACCACCATGGGTCCGACTTCCGGATCGACGCGCGCGCCGACGATGATTTCCACGCCGCGCGGCGCCATCGGCTGCACCAGCACGCCGCGGATCTCGGCAGAGGGCGCGTAGCGCCTTGCCGCGGCCACGATCTCGCCATAGGCGGCGCGCACTGCGCCCTCGTCGGCAAGGCCGAGCCGCACGCCACCCGCCTCGGTCTTGTGCGGGATCTGCGGCGAATCGATTTTCAGCACCACCGGGAATCCGGTATCGCGCGCTGCCGCCACCGCGGCTTCGGCGCTCGCAGCCGCGCGCTCCGGCGCCACGCCAATGCCATAGGCGGCCAGCACGCGCTTGCTCCCGGCTTCCGTCAGCTTCCCGCCCGCCGCCGCAAGGATCGACCGCGTCGCCTCCGCGGCCTGGGCAGATGACAGGCGCGTGACAGGCGCTGCGGGGACCGCGGCGGCGCGCGCGTGCCAGGCGGCGAGCGCGGCAAAGCAGCGGTCCATGGAGCGAAACAGCACCAGCCGCTCGTCGCTTTCGTAGGCCTCGGTGCCCGGGCCCTGCAGCCATTCGGAAACCCAGACCACGGCGATCGGCTTGTCCTGCTTGCGCGCGAGTTCGCCAATCTGCCGCGTGCGCAGGGCGGCAACTTCCTTGGTGGCGACGGTCATCGCCAGCACCAGTGCGCCGTATTGCGGGTCGCCCAGCATGGCATCGCAGCACTGTCCGAACGATTCCGGATTGCTCAGCACCTGCCCGGTCGGATCGCAGGGATTGCGCGCGGCGCCGAATTCAGGCACCACCGCGCGCAGCGCCTTGCCGGTCGCCTCCAGGGGCTGCGGCATCGGAACGGCGTAACGCGCCGCCTTGTCGGCAGCCATGACGCCGGCGCCGCCGGAGCCGGAGATCACCGCCACGCCGGGCGCCGCCGGCGGGCCGGCGAACGAGAACAGCCTTGCGTACTCGACCAACGCCTCGTAGTCGTCGACGCGGATGAAACCCGCGCGCTCGAACAGCGCGTGCCACGCTGCCGCCGAGCCCGCGAGCGAACCGGTGTGCGAGCGCGCCGCCGCCGCGCCGCCTTCGCTGATGCCGAGCTTGAACACCACCACGGGCTTGTCGGCGCGGCGCGCAACCTCGCCCGCTTCGAGCAGCCGCGCCGCGCTCGGCACGCCCTCGAACAGGCAGGCGATGGCGCGCACTTCCGGGTCCTCGGCAACCGCCGCGACCAGGTCGGCCACATCCACGTCGGCCGAATTCCCGGCGGAAAAGCAGTAGCGGATGCCGACTGAGCGCTCGACCGCTTGCGCGAGCGAGTAGCCCAGCGCGCCCGACTGGCTGACGATCGCGATCGGCCCGCTGCGGTGCGGCGTAAGCGCATATTCGGGGATGAAGGTGATGCCCGCGCGCAGCGCGTTGTTCACCAGCCCCATGCAATTGGGGCCGAGCATCGGCATCCCCGCGGCGCGCGCGATTTTCGCAAGGCGCGCTTGCGCAGCGGCGCGCCCTGCATGGTCCATTTCGCCGTAGCCCGAGGCATATACGATGGCCGAGCCGGCGCCGCAGGCCGCAGCCTCCTCGAGCGCGGCCTCGACGCCGTCGCGCGGCACCACCAGCACCGCGCAATCAGGCGCGCGCGGCAGCGCCTTCAGCGACGGATAGCAGGGGCGCTCGCCGATCCGGTCGTACTTGGCGTTGACGGCGAAGATCTCGCCCCGGTACTGCGCCAGATTCTCCAGCGTGCGCATGCCGAACGAGCCGGCGCGCGGCGAGGCGCCGACGAGGGCGATGGATTTCGGCGCGATCAACCGCTCGAGCTCGGCACGACTGTAAGGACGTCGAGTCGTTGCACGCATGGGGCCTCGCATACTAGCATTCGAGGCTCGTTAACCAGGGAGCACCAATGAGTGTCAAGAAGCTGTTCGATCTCACCGGCCGCAGCGCGATCATCACCGGCGGCTCGCGCGGCCTGGGACTGCAGATTGCCGAAGCGCTGGGCGAAATGGGCGCGAAACTCGCGCTGACGGCCCGCAAGAAGGATGAGCTCGAAAGCGCTGTCGCAGCGCTTGCAAAGCAGGGCATCGAGGCCCACGCCTGGGTTTGCGACCTGGGCAAGCGCGACACGATTCCGGGCGTTTTCGACCAGATCCTGGGACGATTCGGCCGCGTCGACATCCTGGTGAACAACGCGGGCACTGTCTGGGGTGCGCCGGCCGAAGACCATCCGCTGGAGGCCTGGGACAAGCTCGTCGGCCTGAATCTCATCGGCAACTTCATCATGTCGCAGCAGGCGGCGAAGAAAGCGATGATCCCCGCGAAGTGGGGCCGCATCATCAACGTGGCGTCGGTCGCGGGGCTCAACGCGAGCGACCCCGCAGTGGTGCGCACCGTTTCCTACAACGCCACCAAGCACGGCGTCGTCGGCATGACCAGGCAGCTCGCGGCCGAATGGGGTGAGCACGGCATCACGGCGAATGCGATCTGCCCGGGCTTCTTCCCCACCAAGATGACGCACGCCACGCTCGACACCACCGGCGAGATGGTGCGCAAGGCGACGCCGACGCGCCGCCTCGGCGGCCCGGAAGACCTCAAGGGGCTCGCGGTGCTGCTCGCCTCGGAAGCCTCGCGCCACATCACCGGACAGGCGATCGCCGTGGACGGCGGCGCGCTGCTGATATGACCGGGCTGCCGCAGGAAATGGCCGCTTTCATGCAGAAGATCCCGTTTTCGCAGCACCTCGGGATCAAGGTCGACGCGCTGCAAAAGGGCATGGCGCGCCTGTCGATGGCCATCCGGCCGGAATTCATGACCAGCTGGGGCACCGCGCACGGCGGCTCGATCCTCGCGCTGCTCGACATCACCCTGTCGATGACCGCGCGAACACTATATGACCCGCCGCGGTCAATTATGACCATTGATCTAAGTACTCAGTTCATCGGCACGACGACAGGGATCCTGCGCGCCGAGGGCCGGGTGCTGAAGGCCGGGCAGACCACCGTCTTCTGCGAAGGCGAAGCGCGCAGCGACGCCGGCGAACTAGTGGCGAAGGCGATCGGGACTTTCCGCACCCGATCACCTAAATAGGCGGCGCCCGCTCCACAGCCAGGCAAGCCCGACCGCCTGCATCAGCCATAGCCCGCCGAGCGCCCAGGCGTAGGCCTCGGGCGCGTAGCCGATGGCAGTCTGCGGCCACAGGCTGAGGACCAGGCCGACCGCCCATTGGCCGCTGAACATGCCGACGAACACCGCGACGTTCAGCGCCGAATTCACGCGGCCGACCATCTCTTTCGGATAGCGCCGCGAAAAAAGCGAGTACGAAAGCACCACCGCGGTGGTGCAGCCGAAAAAGCCGCACCACAGCGCGATGGCGCCGGTGCGCACCCCGAGCACGATCAGCCCGAGGCAGATCGAGGCCGCGACGACGCCGCCGGCGAGCAGCGGAAGCGTGCTGCGGCCGCGCCGGGTCATGCCGTCGGCGATGCGGCCGAAGCCGAGATAGCCCGCGATCATCGCGAGGTTGAAGGCGAGCAGCACCTGCGCCACCTCGGCCTGGGTATGGCCGGCGACGTCGCGCAGCCAGGTGGCCACCCAGAGGGTGCCAAGTGAGACCGCCGCGAGCTGGCTGGAGCCGATGCACAGCGCCATGCGCCAGAACGCGGGATCGCGTGCGAGCGAAGCGAATTCGCGCAGTTGCACCGGGAGCGGCGCGGCGCGGCGCGCGGCCGCCTTTTCGGGCACCACGAAATACAAGACCAGGCTCACCGCCACCGTCAGCGCGACGACGCCGTAGAACACCTCGCGCCAGTGCAGCACGCGCAGCACGACCTCCAGCGGGACCGTCACCGCGATCGCGCCGAGCATGCCGGAGGCGAAGGCGATGCCGTTCATGGTCGCGAGGCGCTCGGCCGGATACCACAGCGCGAAGGCCGAGAACGAGGCCATCAGGCAGCCCGAGACGCCCAGGCCGATCAGCGCGCGCGCCAGCGTAAGTTCGGTGGCGGAACCGGCGAGCGAGAACCACAGGCCGCCGCCCGCCGCGACCATCAGCAGCGTCGCATTCACGCGCCGCGGACCATAACGGTCGAGCAGCACGCCCAGCGGCAATTGAAACAGCGCGAAGGAGAAGAAATAGACGCCGCTGAGCAATCCCAGGCCGGCCGCCGAGAGGCCGAAATCGCGCGCCAGGTCCGGCCCGATGATCGCGTTGATCGAGCGATAGATGTACGAGACGAAATAGCCCGCCAGGAACGGCAGCGTGACGCGCCAGAAGAGCGCGATTACTTCGGCGCCTCCAGGCCGCCGGGGTAGAAACGGTTCCAGGTCGGCGCGATCACCAGCTCGTTGACGCAGGTGCGCGCCGGCATCGTCGCGACGAACAGGATCGCTTTTCCGAAATCCTCTGGCTGCGCCATGCGCGCGCGCTCCTCCGTCGAGGGCGGCAGCGGGCGCTTTTCCAGCAGCGGCGTCGCCACCTCGCCCGGCAGGATCGAAGTGGCGCGGATGCCGTGCGCGAACTCCTCCATGTTGATCGACTCGCTGATCGCGATTACCGCGCGTTTGGTGGCGTTGTAGGCCGGCCCGCCGAGCTTGTTCGCGTAGCGGCCGAACCACGACGAGATGTTCACAATCAGGCCGTCCTTGCGCCTGCGCATGCCCGGGAGGACCGCATGACAGCAGTAGAACAGGCCGTTCAGATTGACTGCAACCACCTCATCCCAGCCCTCAGTCGCCATGGTCGCGAAATCGCGCTTGGCACCGCTGATATTGATGCCGGCACTGTTGACCAGGATGTCGATGCGGCCGTGCCGTTTCTCGATATCGGCGACGGTAGCGACGACCGCCCTCTTGTCGGAAACGTCGAGAAGCGTCGCCTCCGCGCTTCCGGATTTGTTTAATTCAGAAAGGGCTTGTTCGTTGGTACTCGCCGTGCGTCCTGAAATCACGACATGCGCGCCCGCCTTCGCCAGCTCGAGCGCGCCCGCAAGGCCGATGCCGCTGCCGCCACCGGTGATCCAGGCCACCTTGCCGCTCAGATTCAGCATCGCGATTCGGTCCTATGCCACCGTGCCGTTCAGAGCAAAGTCGAAGATCTGGTAGCTCTTCAAGGTCGCCGCCCCGGCCTTCAGCCTGTACTGGTCGTTCAGCGGCACGCTCAGGATGAACGGGACCTTCGACTCGGACACGCCGCCGTGCGTGCGCAGGCGGTGGCCTTCCAGCCCCGAGAGGTCGTGGTCCGCCTCGGCGGCGCCGACGCAGACCTCCGCCGTCGAAATGACCACCACGTCGCCTTCGCGGTCGGGCGGCAGGTCGTGCACGCGGCACGCGGTCTCGCGGTCGAGCACCGACTCGAGGCCCTCGATGCCCCGGATCGCGTCGATGACCTGCCTCGGCGTCGCCTTGCCCCTGCACCAGACGCGCACGAAGCCGCCGAGCGCGCCATGGTGCGCGACGAAGGCATCCGTGATCGGGCAGATCACCCTGGTGTCGCCCTTGCCGAACCTCGCGTCCAGGATGTCCTGCAGCCAGATCACATTGGGCTTGCCGGCGGCGTTCGACTTGTCGTTCATGCCGTGGTCGGCGGTCAACGCGACGATCGCGCCGAGTTCGGCCAGGCGCCCGACGCGCGCATCGAGCTCCCGGTAGAAGCGCATCGCCTCGGGCTCATGCGGCGCGTATTTGTGCTGCACCCAGTCGGTCAGCGACAGGTAGAGCAGGTGCGGCCGGTCCCTTTCGAGCAACCTGATCCCCGCCTCGAGGACCAACAGCGAAAGTTCCATCGAGTACATGCCGGGCTGGGGCATGCCGACCAGATCGAGCACGTTCTCGATGCCGTTCTCCCGCAGCGTGCAGCGGCTCGCGAACTCCGAGGAGAAGCTGACGTTGCCCCGGGCGACATCCAGGTTCTTGCCGAGCTGCTTCCTGAGCTTGTCCTTCGCCGTGATCGAAGCCACCTTCGCGCCGGCCTCGCCGAAGCGCGCCAGGATCGTGTCGCCGCGCAGCAGCTCGGGCCCCGTCATCACGACCGCCCGGCCGGTCCCGGTGTCGAGATAGAAGTTGCCGGATATGCCGTGCTTGGAGGCCGGCGTCCCGGTGATGATCGACATGTTGTTCGGGCAGGTGAAGCTCGGCACCGTCCCGTCCGCGACGACGCTGAAGCCCTGCTGCATGAAGCGCGCGATGTTCGGAATCGCGCCCTGGTCCAGGCACTGCCGCAGGTAGGCCGGATCGCCGCCGTCGATGCACACCACTGCCACCGGCCTCGCCGGCCAGCGATAGCGCACGCCATTGACATCGACGGCCGGACGCAACTAGCGCCTCGCGTACTGGGTCGCGCCGAACAGGATTTCCTTCTGCTCCTTGGTCATCTCGGGGCGGCGCCGGTCGGCGAGCACCTGCAGCGCACGCTGCACCGCCGGCCGCTCGAGGATCGCGTCGCGCCAGCGCTTGAGCGCGGGGTACTCGCCGATCTCGACCCCCTGGCGCTCCGGAAAACGCAGCCAGGGAACCGTCGCCATGTCGGCGATGGTGTATTCGCCGCAGGCGAGGAATTTCGATTCCTTCAGCCGCCGGTCGATCACGCCGTAGAGGCGGTTGGCCTCGTTCTTGTAGCGATTCATGGCGTAGGGAATCTTCTCCGGCGCGTAGCCGAGAAAGTGGTGCGCCTGGCCGAGCATCGGGCCGACGTGCCCCATCTGGAACATCACCCACTGCATCACCTGCCAGCGCTCGCGCAGGTCCTGCGGCAGGAACTGACCGGTTTTCGAGGCAAGATAGAACAGCATCGCGCCCGACTCGGCGAGCGCGAAGGGCTTGCCGCCGGGGCCGTCGGTGTCGATCATCGCCGGCATCTTGTTGTTCGGCGAGATCTTGAGGAATTCCGGCTTGAACTGGTCGCCGGCGCCGATGTCGACCGGGTGCACCTTGTAAGGCGTGCCCGTCTCCTCCAGCATGATGTGGATCTTGTGGCCGTTCGGAGTCGGCCAGGTGTAGAGCTCGATCATGGATTTACCCCAGGGTTAAGCGAGTTTCGAAAGGATCAAGCGAGCTTGATGAGCTGCTTGCCGAAATTCTGGCCCTTGAGGAGCCCGATCAGCCCCTTGGGCGCGTTCTCGATGCCTTCGAGTACCGATTCCCGGTACTTGAGCTTGCCGGCGACCACCAGCTCGAGCAGCGCCTGGTTGGCTTCCGGATAGCGCTCGAACCAGTCGAACACGATCATGCCCTGCATCTTGATGCGGTTGACCAGGATCGAGCGGAACATCTTCACGCCGTAGGGCTCGGCAGCGTTGTAGTCCGAGATCAGGCCGCAGATCGTGATCCGCGAGCGCAGGTTCATGAGGCGCAGCACGGTATCGAGGATCTCGCCGCCCACGTTCTCGAAGTAGGCATCGACGCCGTTCGGGCACGCGGCCTTCAGGCCGTCGAACAGGTTTCCCGCCTTGTAGTCGACGCAGGCATCGAAGCCGAGCTCCTTGACGGCGTAGCCGCACTTCTCCTTGCCGCCCGCGATCCCCACCGCCCGGCAGCCCCAGGCCTTGGCGAGCTGCCCGACGACGCTGCCCACGGCGCCCGATGCGGCGGAGACGACGACAGTGTCACCCGGCTTGGGCGCGCAGATTTCTTTCATCCCGAAATACGCGGTGCGCCCCGGCATGCCGAGGCAGCCGAGGAAATAGGACAGGGGCGCCTTCGATGCATCGACCTTCGTCAGCAGCTCGCCCTTGAGGCAGCAGTAGAGCTGCCATCCCGAGGGTGCGGTCACCTTGTCGCCGGCTTTGAAGCCGGCATGCCTCGACTCGACGACTTCCCCCGCGGTCTCGCCGGTCATGACCTCGCCGACCTCGACGCCCTTGACGTAGCTCTTCTGCTGGCTCATGCGCCCGCGCATGTACGGGTCGAGCGACAGCCACAGGTTCTTCACCAGCACTTCGCCGTCCTTCGGCGACGGCGCGGGCGATTCGATCAGCCTGAAGTTCGCTTCAGTGACCCAGCCCGAGGGATAGCTGGCAAGTGTCCACGCTTTATTTGCAGTCATATCCGAAATTTCAAAATAAATTCAATAAGACAGAGCCGCAAAGCGTGCGAGATGATGCTCGGCGTCGCCGAACTGCTGCGCGATCATGGTAAGGCGGCGGAAGCTGTGGCTCACCTTCATTTCCTCGGTCATGCCCATGCCGCCGTGCAGCTGGATCGCCTCCTGGCTGATGTGGCGGCAGGCATCCGCGATCTTGATCTTGGCCGCCGACACGGATCTCGACCGGTCGCGCGCATCGCTGGGCGCATCCACCTTGCTGCAGGCGAGGCAGGCCATCGAGCGCGCCTGCTCCTGGGCGACGTACATGTCGACCATGCGGTGCTGCAGCGCCTGGAAGGTGCCGATCGGCACGCCGAACTGCTTGCGCGTCTTCAGGTATTCGAGCGTGGTATCGCAGGCGAATTTCATCGCCCCTACCGCCTCGGCGCAGACCAGTGCGGTGGCGAAGTCGACGATTTCCTCGATCACCGGCAGCGCCCCGCCCTCGGTGCCGATCAGCTCGCCCGGCGTGCCTGAAAGAACCAGGTCGCCCGCCCGTTGTTCGTCCAGGGTGACGTAGGCTTTTGCTTCAACTGCATTTTTTTCAACTAGAAACAAAGACAAACCCTTGTCGGTGTTCGCCGAGACCACAAGCTTGTCGGCCGCGGCGGCGCCGAGGACGACGAATTTCTCGCCGGTGATCGCCCAGCCGCCGGCGGCTTTCTTCGCCTGCGCGGCGACCTTGGCGAGGTTGTAGCGCGCGCCTTTTTCGGTATGCGCAAAAGCGAGCTTGAGCTTGCCCTCCACCACCTGCGGCAGGACGGCCTTTTTCTGCGCATCGCTGCCGGCGCGCGCGACGAACTGCGCGCCCAGACCCACGGTGGCGAGGTAGGGCTCGACCAGCAGCGCGTCGCCCGCGGCCTCCATCACGCCCATCAGGTCCACCGCGCCGCCGCCGAAGCCGCCGTAATCGGGCGAGAACGGCAGCCCGGTGAGGCCCATATCGGCCATCGTCGCCCAGACCGCCGGGCTCCAGCCGTCCCTGGAGGCGACGATCTTCTTGCGCGACTCGAAATCGTAGTCCTTGGCGAGGAAGCGCCGCACCGAATCGGCGAGGAGCTGCTGTTCTTCGTTGTAGTCGAAGTTCACGCTCAGAGCCCCAGGGTCATCTTGGCGATGATGTTGCGCTGAATTTCGTTCGAGCCGGCATAGATCGTCGTTTTTCTCATGTTGGCGTATCGCTTTGCCAAGCCCGTAAACTCTTCCTGGCTGCCCGGGTCCGCGGCCTGCATCGAGAGCTCGGTCAGCGCCTGCTGGATCTCGGTGCCCTTGATCTTCAACATCGAGACGTCCGCGCCCGGCGGCTGCCCGCTGCGCCGCATCTGGTCGAGAAAACGCAGGTTGGTGATCTCGAGCGCCATCAGTTCGACCTCGACCCGGGTCAGCTTGTCGCGAAAGCGCGGATCCCCGGCGAGCGGCCGGCCGTCGTCGCCCTTCTGCCGGCCGGCGATCTCCTTCAGCTTGGCGAGTTCCCGCTTGGAGGCGCCGATGCGGCCGGTGTTCATGCGCTCGTGCCCGAGCAGGTACTTGGCGACCGTCCAGCCCTTGCCCTCCTCGTAGACGAGGTTCTCGACCGGCACTTTGACGTCGTCGAAGAACACCTCGTTCACCTCGTGCCCGCCGTCCATCAGGATCAGCGGCCGCACCGTGATGCCGGGCGTCTTCATGTCGATGAGCAGGAAGGAGATGCCCTCCTGCCGCTTCGACAGGCTGGAATCGGTACGCACCAGGCAGAAGATCCAGTCGGCGAAGTGGCCGAGCGTGGTCC
>MEQQ01000093.1:4889-7295 GCA_001770285.1 Betaproteobacteria bacterium RBG_16_66_20 | reverse complement strand
ATCGGAGTTGGCTCAAGGGGCGCTCGAAAAGGGGCAGTCGAAAAGCCGATGCAGGAAACAATTCCATTATCTCACCCCCAGACTGCCAAGCGATCCGCTCACGGGCTCGAGGCATTGACGTGGTCATTCCAGGGCGGCAGCAGCCGGACCATCGCCCATAACAGGACCAGCGGCGCGACCGCGACGGTGACCGCGGTCAGCAGGCCCTCCCTGTGGAAGAGGACCATCTGATAGGTCAGCAGGCCCTTGCCGGTTTTTGCGATTTCCTGGCCGCCGATGACGACATTCCAGCGCATCATCCAGACTTGGAAAAGTACCAGCAACGCGCTCACGGTCACGCCCACGATCAGCGCCTTGCCGGTGGTGCCCCGCCAGATCATGTACGTGAGCAGCGTGATCGGTATCAGGGCCCCGAGGCTGAATTGCAGGATGAAGAAAGGCACCAGGAGCGGGCCGGTTACGTACGCCACGATCATCTCGATCCCCTCGCGGCCCTTGTAGACGATGTTGGCGAATTCCAGTCCCTCCAGCGCCAGCGTAAACATCGCGAAACCCCATAGCACATAAGCCAGGCCCTTCAGGCACGCCAGGTCAACCGCGATCCTGCGCAGCCGGCAGGACAGGACATAGAGGACGATCAGCAGCGCAACACCGGAGATGATGGCGGAAAACAGAAAAACCACCGGCATCAGATCGGAGGACCACCATTCGCGGGACTTGAGGGAGCCGAAAATGAAACCCACGTAGCCGTGCAGCCCGTGTGCGGACGGTATGCCGACGACGGCCAGCGCAAAAATCCATTTTCCATCGAAACGCATCGCCTTCGGGGAAAGGTCGCCGGAGCCGAGGCTCGCCACGTGCCATAGCCTGCCGATGAACCCGCTCGAGTGCTGCGCCCGCTGCACGATATAGGGCCGGAACATGAACCAGATTTCCAGGATCAACAGAATGACGTAGAAGCTGGCAAATAAGCCGAACACCGCCATGGCGGAGGTCCAGTGCGGCGTGAGCATGGTATTGAACGCCCGCTGCGGATTGCCCAGGTGCAACAGCAGGGGCAGGGGCACGAAGATCATGAAGGCGAGCGCCGTGAGCAAGGCGAACTGCCCCACAGGCCTGAACCGCTCCATGCCGAACACGTGATAAAGACTCGAAACGGTGAAGGCGCCGGCCACCAGTCCCGTGAGATAGGGATAAACGACGATCAGCACGGTCCACGGGATAACCGTCTCGTTGGGGTAGACGTAGCCCGTGTACGGGGCGATTTCGACAAGATGTCCCCAAAAGCCGCCGGGTTCCATCAGCTCACCTCTTTGTCGATGCCGACATAAAAGACATTCGGGGCGTTGCCCGATTCGGGCCGCAGGACCTGCACGCGGTTGTTGCGTATGAACAGGCTGATCGGGCTCTGCTTGTCGTTGCGGTCACCAAACACGCGCGCGCCGACTGGACACGCCTCGACGCAGGCCGGCTGCAGTCCCTTGGTGATGCGGTGATAACACCAGTAGCACTTCTGCGAGACACCCTTGCTCGCGTTGAAGTAACGTGCGCCGTACGGGCAGGCCTGCACGCAGTACTGGCAACCGATGCAGTACTTGTCGTCGATGAGGACCACGCCGTCCTTGGTCTGGAACGTCGCGCCGGTGGGACACACCTGCACGCAGGCCGGGTGCGTGCACTGGTTGCACAGCTTTGGCACGAAAAAAGCCTTTTCCACCTTCGCGTCCTTGTAGCGGTTCGCGAAACGATATTCCCCTTCCGATCCGGAGGCTGCGATGTTTACGGGGTCGTGGTGGCTGTCCACGCGCGCGCCGGTCTCGCCCTCCAGATAGACGTAGCGTTCGACCCACGTATTGAAGTGGTGCGCGTCACCGGGAACGTTGTTCTCGGCCTTGCACGCCTCTACGCAACGCAGGCAGCCGATGCATTTGGCGGCGTCGACGCCGAAGGCCCAGCGATGTTTGGTCCAGTCGTAATCCTTGGTCGGAAACGAGCCCGATCCGGCGGCGGCCCCATCGCTCTTCGGCGCGTTTGGCACGGTGCCGAGCGATCCGGTGCCAACGAGCGTGCCGGTGCACGCCACAGCGGCGCCGCCCAGCCGCCGGAGAAACTCGCGCCGCGCCTTCCCGGAAGGGTCGGATGGATTGGTCATTGAGTTCCCTTTCATTTCGCGGCAGGCCGGCAGTTCTGCGCGGCGTAGAACGCGGCGAGGCTCGCGATGTCCGCGTCGCTCAGCGCCCGCGTGACACCCGCCATCATCGGGTCCTTGCGCAGGCCGGCGCGGAACGCCTTGAGCACGCTCACCAAATAGCCGGCGCCCTGGCCCGCGATGTTCGGCCAGGCGGGATTACTGGCGATGCCCGTCTCGCCGTGGCAGGCGGCGCAGTTCTTCGCCAGCGCCTTGCC
>MEQQ01000093.1:0-4851 GCA_001770285.1 Betaproteobacteria bacterium RBG_16_66_20 | reverse complement strand
GCCTGCAGCTCAGGCCGGCGTAATAGGCGGCGAGATTCTGTATCTCGGGGTCGCTCAACGCTTGCGCCACGGACGACATCATGATGTCGGTCTGGGCGCCGGACTTGTACGCCCCGAGGATGCGCACGAGGTACGCGGCGTGCTGTCCGGCCAGATCCGGCCAGGCGTCGTTCGCGCTGATGCCCTGCGCGCCGTGGCAGCTCGCGCAGTCGGCGGCGTGTTTCTTGCGGCCGGCCCCGGCATCGCCGGCCACCTTTGCCACGACCCCGGCGAGCTTGGGCGCGTGGGGGTTGTGACATACCGTGCACTGCTGGCCAAAGGAGTGCTGCGCCAAGTCAACCTGCGGCTGCGTGCGCGGCCGTTCCGGCATGCGCTCATGACACAGCGTGCACAGCTTTCTCGTATCGGCGGGGATCGGCAGCTTGCCCTTCGCAGGATGGTCCCGCGCCGCACCGTGACACACCTCGCAATTCACTGACTTGTGATTGTTGGCCGACCACTGCGCGTGGCGCTCGTCGTGGCAACTCGCGCAATAGCCCGCACCCTGATGAACGGGTAGCTGCGCGGCGACTTCGGGCACCGATTTGCCCCGGTAATGACCGAACTGGTAAAACGAATCGGCGGTGAAATACCACCTGGCGGCCAGCGCCGCGCCAAGGAAAACGGCGAACAGCAGCAGCAGCCGGGAAATATGCTTGGGCACGCTTGCGTCAGACTTGGACCGCCGAGGTGGTTCCAATCGGGCTCACTCCGGAACCCTAACAACAGGCGACCAGCCTCGTTTGATGTAGGTCAAGCGGCGCCCACTACCTCCTCAGTGCGGCGTGGCTAACAAGCAAGCTGAACGATAGCAAATGCGGCGGCCACATCACCCGGTGGCGGCGTGCCCGATCCACCCGGTCATGACGAAGACCAGCAGCATCAGGCCGAAACCGATCAGGCTGAAGCCGAGGATCTTCGAGCCGAGCGTCATCGGCTCCGACGGCGCGTCCACGAGGTGCCTGGACAGCTCGCCGCTCGCCACCAGCCGCTTGTACTCCAGCGCGTGCTCGCGCCTGAATTCCTCCAGCGGCACCGCGCCCGTGAACATCACGGTGTCGAGCGGGAACTTGTCCGGCCTGAAGTGGTTGTTGAAGAAATGCACCGTGAACAGGAACACCGCCGCGAGGATCGCTTCCTCCCCGTGGATGATGGTGGCGACGTTGAACAGCCATCCGGGAAGGAACGTGGCCGTGGCGGCGGGAAACGCCAGCATCATGCCGCTGCCGCCGATGATCGCCATGCCCCAGAACACCGCCCAGTAGTCGAACTTCTCCCAGTAGGTCCAGCGGTCGAACATCGGCCGCGGGCCCAGGTTGAAGAACCATTTGAACATCGCGATCGCGTCCTTCAGGTCCTGCCAGTTGGGCACCAGCGAGACCGGACCGAACCAGTCCCAGGTTCCCAGGTTCCGCCCGATGCGCACCGCGACGACGACCAGGTGCAGGAAGAAGATCCCCAGCATGATCGTGGCCGCGACCCGGTGCGCGAATGCCGCCGCCTTCGGGCTGCCGAAGACCGCAATCACCACTTTGGCGAACGCGGTTTCGGCGAAGAACACCGCCATCCCGGTCAGGACCAGCATCATCACGCTCAACGCGAAGGCGAGGTGGGCCGCGCGCCAGACCGGGCCGAAGCGCTGGAATTGCTTGCCCTGCGGTTGCAGCGTGTCGTCGGCCACCACGTGCGGTCTGCTCTTGCGTTCCTGGCGCTCGCGGTACTCACGGTAGAACCAGAGCGCGGTGTGCGACCAGAAGAACAGGAACACGCCGGCCAGCAGCGCGATCATGGACTTGTACGCGATCCAGACCTGCGGGTAACGCGCGAAGTCGTGCGTGGTCGCGTGCGGCTCGAAGGTGACGAAGCCCTGGGTCGCGTCCTTGTGGCATTTCTGGCAGGTGTTCAGCCGGTTCTCCGGGTGCACCGTCGAGTTGGGGCTGGTCACGCGCTGCACCTCGTGGCTGCCGTGGCAGTCGTAGCACTTCGCGGTATAGGCGTAGCCCAGGGTGCCGACCTGTCCGTGGTAGGTCCCGGTATAGGTCTTCAGGCTGTCGGCGTGGCAAGTGCCGCAGTTCTGGACGATCGCAAGTTTGGCGGATGTTCTGGCCGGCGATTCCACGTCGTGGGTGCTGTGGCAATCGGAGCAGACCGCGGCGTACTGGTTCTTGTCCTCGAGTACCGCCTTGCCGTGCACCGACTTGGCGTAATCCCCGCGCTGCTTGGCGTGGCATTTGCCGCAGGTGTTCGGGATGTTCAGGCGCCATTCCGCGCGCGCTTCGCTCCCCGGCGGATAGACGTAATGCGCGTCATGGCAGTTGTAGCAGGTGGCATTGGTGCGGGACTGGTCTTCCCGGCTCGGCCGCGCATGGATCGACTTCATGTAGCGGTCGATCTGCTGCACCACCACGCCCATTCTCTCGGCTTCCTTGGCGCGGTCTTCCAGCCGCGCGCTTTTCCATTGGCTTTCGTGGCAACCGACGCAGCTCACCTTTACCTGCAGACCCGGCTCGTGCGGGACGGCGGTAATGTTCTGGTGGCATTCGACGCACAGGCGCTTGCCGTGGACGCTCTTGCCGAAACGGTCGCCCAGGACGTGCAATTGGCGCGGCTTGCCGTCTGCGCCCGGCACCGAGAACCCTTCGTTGCCGTGGCAGCCCAGGCAGGTATCGTTCTCCAGCACTTGTGCCGCGCTCTCCGAGGCCGGCATCAGCAGGCCGGCGATGCCGATGGCGGCCGATATCAGCCACGTTGCGGGCACTGGGACGCGCATGAACTCAAACTCCCTGGAATGAACGGCCTAGGCCGGAATGATAGTGGCTATTCGCATCGCCCGCGCGGCCGGGCCGCACGCGACATTGATGCAGGTCAATCGGCGGTTTCCCGCTGATCCGAACATGGACGAATGAAGACACGGGCAAACCCGTCCGTCGTCCCGCTTCGCACACCCTTGTTCCGTGGCGAGCGGCGGCTGCGCATTGCGCTCGTCGGCATGCCGAACGCCGGCAAGAGCACGCTGTTCAACGCGGTGTCGAGCACGTCGCCGCATACCGGGAAGCTCGCCGGCACGCTGCGTGCGTATTCGGAATGCACCGTGCAGATCGGCTTGGACCAGGCGAGCGTGATGGAACTGCCGAGCATCCGCTCGCTGCGTCGCCTGGCGCAGGATGACCTGGTAGCGTTGAAGTGCCTGCTCTGGGGAGACCAGCGCCCTGCCGTGTCGGTGCACGAGCCGGACGGTCCGCCCGCGCCGTTCGCGCCCCCTGCCGTGATCGTTCAGGTGGTGGATGCCACGCGCCTCGAGAGCCACCTCGAGCTCACCCTCGAACTGGCCGAACTCGGCCGTCCCATGGTGATCGCCCTGAACATGATGGACGACGCCGCAAAGAAGGGCCTGCATGTCAACGTCCGCGAACTGAGCGCGCGATTGGGCGTGCCGGTGGTGCCGACCGTCGCGCTGATGGGGCAGGGCATCGCGCAGCTGTTTGCCGCTGCAGTGGATGTGGCGCGCCAGAACGCATGTCCGCTGCCGCAGCCGGCCAGCAGTCACATCCGCGCAAGCCTGCAGCCGCTGAGTGCGGTTCTGGACCGCCCCGAGATTCGTACTGCATTTCGCCTGCCGCCGCCGTTCCTCCTCATGGAAGTCGCCTCCGGCGACCGATATTTCCTGGATGAACTGGGCCAGCACTTTCCGGAGCTGCTGCCGGAAATCGAGCGCTTGCGCGGCGCAGCCGGACGCGGACTTCCCCGGCCGCTCGAAGAGGAACTGCATGCGGACCGCCACCACCGCGCCGCCATCCTTTTCGAGGCCGGCACGAGCGTGGGCGCCCCGCATGCGAAGAACGATTGGCGTTACTGGCTCGACGCGCTGCTGGTTCATCCGCAATGGGGCCTGGTCGGCAGCCTGGCGGTGTTTGCCGCCGTCCTGTTCGTGGTTTTCGAGGTCGGCGCTTGGCTCGACTCGATGACGGCGGCGCGCATCATCGATGCCCTGGCGGGCTGGCAGCCGCACTCGACCGGCGGCATCGTCGGCCGCGCGGTCACGGATGGCCTGGTCGGGTTGATCGGCATTGTCGTTCCCTACATGATTCCTCTGGTGCTGCTGCTGGTGGCGCTGGAAGAGGCGGGCGTGATGCAGCGGATCGCTTTCGTCGTCGACCGGGGTTTTCACCGCATCGGCCTGCACGGCGGCGTCGCGGTGCCGTTCCTCACTGGCCTCGGCTGCAATGTCCCGGCGATTTCGGGCGCCGCGAAGGTGAGCAGTGGCCGCGAGCGGGTGATCGCCTCGGTGCTGATCACCTTCGTTCCCTGTTCGGCGCGGTCTGCCATCATCCTCGCGCTGGCGGGCAAATATCTTGGCGGTATCGGCGTATTCGCCATTTTCGCGCTGACGGTCATCGTGATCGCCGCGATGGGCCGACTGCTGGCACGGCATCAGCGCGAGTTCGGCCCCGGGCAGGTGCAGGAAATTCCGCCGTATGCACTGCCGCGCTGGCGCGTATTGCTTTCCGAAACCCGGGAGCGGACCCGGGACATCCTCACCATCGTCACGCCGCTTCTGGTCGGCGGCAGCGTGGTACTGGCATTGCTTCAGCATTTCGGCGCCGACACGGCCGTCAATGCGCTGCTCACGCCCGTTACGTCATGGTGGCTGGGGCTGCCGGCGGTGCTGGGCGTGCCTATCCTGTTCGGCATCCTGCGCAAGGAACTGTCGCTGCTGATGGTCTTTCAGGCGCTCGGAACCTCAGAGATCGGCGCGCTGCTCGACTGGGTGCAGATCACGACCTTTCTTCTGTTCCTGACGTTCTACATCCC
>MEQQ01000092.1 GCA_001770285.1 Betaproteobacteria bacterium RBG_16_66_20 | reverse complement strand
GTCGCGCTGCTGGTGGTGCCACTGATGTGAAGCAGCAGGACCCGCTCGCCCTTGCGGTCTTCGGGGCGGCGCTTGCGCTGCTCGCGGGTCTGTTGCTGTACGTGTTCTTCTCCGAGACGCCCGCGCCGGCAACCCCGGCCAGGACGTTTGATCTGGTAGGGGAGGTTCGCCGCCAGGTGGCAAGCCTGACGGAGAAGATCAGGGACAAGCCTGCGGCAAAGCCCCTGCCGCCGTCGCCTGCGGTCGCATCCGGGGCAAGGCTGGAGGCCGGACGCACCTGGCGCTACAAGGTGGTTGTGGAACCTCCGACCTGGCGCGACATCATTCTGACCTACCGCACGCAACGCGAGGGCGCCGGCATCGGCGTGCTGACGGATTTCGTCCATGCCGGCGGCAAGATGAATTTCCACCTCGGCACTTTCGCCGCGGGCCACCCTTCGCATGCCAACACGCGATTCCCGGGCTTTTTCATGCACGCGAGCTATTTGCCGCCGTCGCTGAAGGAGGGCCAGCGCCTCGCCTGGGGCTGGCCCTGGCAGCCGGCGCGCCCAGGACGCATGAAGCGCTATGAGGGGCAGGTGGCGCGCTGGGAGAACATCCAGGTGCCCGCCGGCATCTTTACGGCCGCGGTGATCGAAGCCGATCTGCTCTACGTCGAGGAGGGCAAGGTGCAGGCGCGGGCGCGCGAAACGCTCTGGTACGTGCCCAAGCTCGCGCAGGTGGTCAAGGTCGTGCGCGACGGCCGTACGCCAGACGAGGGCTCGCGCCGCATCGTCGCCGAACTCGCCGAGTTCCGCTGAGCGCCAACGGCTAGCCGAAGATCGAATTCCAATCGATCACGGGATCCGGGGTCCTGCGGATCGCGCTTTTCACCCAGGCGATGTGCACGCCTTCTTCGGCGGCCATCTCCGCGGCCAGCTCGGCGAGCGCCGGTTCCGGGGCGTGCCTGCGGGCCGATTCGAAGAACGCGGCCGCGCGCACTTCCGCGTCGAGCGCGATCTTGAGCGCGGCGGGCGGCGTGATCAGGTTCAGCACCAGGTCATGCGCCGCGGTCTCCGGCGCGCCGGTGGCGAACCAGGCGTATTCGCCGGGCGCGATCTGCGGCAGAGCCATTCCCGCGGCGCGCCGCTCCAGTTCCTGCGCGTGTTCCTTTTCCAGGCGCGCAAGCCGCAGGAACAGTTGCGCGACGACGTCGTTGCCCAGTTCGCCCATACGCTCGCCGAGCTCGGCATAGCGCGCCGCAGCCTCGCGCTCGATCGCGATCGCATGCGCGAGCAGATCTTCCTTGCTTCGGATCGGCCATTCCTGTGTCATGGCATCCAACCTGGTCCTTTACATGGTTTCATCATAGCGTGACGGGCGCCGGCGCATTTGCGCTAGATTAAGTGATGCGAATTCTCACCGGTGCGCTCGCTGCACTGCTTGCGCTGGGCGCGGCCTGGCCGGCAGCTGCGCAGCCGCTGCTGCAGCCCGAGCAGGCGACCGGGTCGCAGCCCAAAGCGGCAGTCCATGCCCGGCGCTTCATGGTCGCGGCCGCCAACCCTTTCGCGGTCGACGCCGGCGTCCAGGCATTGCGCAGGGGCGGCAGCGTGGTGGACGCGGCGATCGCGGTGCAGATGGTGCTGGGGCTGGTGGAACCGCAGTCCTCGGGCATTGGCGGCGGCGCGTTCCTGCTGCATTGGGCACGGGCCGAGAAGCGCCTGCGCGGCTACGATGGCCGCGAGACCGCGCCCGCGGCCGCGCGCTCCGATCGCTTCCTGGATGCTTCAGGCAAACCGCTCGATCCGCCGGCGGCGATCGCCAATGGCCGGGCGGTGGGTGTGCCCGGGGTGCTGCGCATGCTCGAGGCGGCGCACCGCAGGCATGGCCGCATCGCCTGGGCGAAGCTGTTCGATTCCGCGATCCGCCTCGCCGAGCAGGGATTCCCGATGTCGCCGCGCCTTTACCAACTGCTCCAGGCCGAGAGTACGCTGCGCGGCGATGCGGCGGCGCGCGCGCTGTACTACGGCAGCGACGGCGGGCCGCGGCCAGTCGGCGCGCTGGTCTTCAACCGCGAGTACGCGGCAACCTTGCGCGCCGTCGCGACATTCGGCGCCGACGCGTTCTACACCGGCGTGATCGCCGAGGACTTGGCGCGCGCGGTTGCGGCGCACCGCCGGCCGGGGGACCTGACGCCCGAGGACCTGCTGCGCTACCGCGCGATCGAGCGCGAGCCGGTCTGCGGCGACTATCGCGGCCGCCGCATCTGCAGCATCGGCCCGCCGGCGGGCGGCGTCACATTGCTGCAGCTGCTCGGCATCCTCGAGCGCACGCCGTTTCATCGCGCAGCACCGGGCTCGGTCGACGCATTGCACCTGTTTTCCGAGGCGGCGCGGCTCGCTTACGCCGACCGCGCGCGCTATCTCGCCGATCCCGCCTTCGTGCGCCAGCCGGTGGCGGGATTGCTCGAGTTCGACTACCTCGAGTCGCGCGCCGCGTTGATCGGCGAGCGCTCGATGCGGCGCGCGGCACCCGGAACCCCGCGGGGTGCGCCGGCAATGCTCGGTGATTCTGCCGCCGCTGAGCCCGCGGGAACGAGCCACATTTCGATCGTGGATGCGCGCGGTGATGCAGTGGCGATGACCACGACCATCGAGAGCGCCTTCGGCAGCCGCATCATGGTGCGCGGATTCCTGCTGAACAACGAACTCACCGATTTCTCCCCGCTCCCCGGAAACGGCGCGCGTGCGGGCAGGAGCGACACCCGTGTCGCGGCGAACCGCGTCGAACCCGGCAAGCGCCCGCGCAGCGCGATGTCGCCGACCTTCGTGTTCGGCCGCGATGGACAACTGCAGGCGGTGCTCGGTTCGCCGGGCGGCCCGGCGATCATCACTTTCGTCGCCAAGGCGCTGGTGGCGATGCTGGACTGGGGAATGGATGCGCAAAGCGCGGTGGCGCTGCCGAATTTCGGCAGCCGCAATGGCCCTACCGAAATCGAGCGCGGCTCGGCCTACGAAGCGCTGGCGCCGGCACTGCGCGAGCGCGGCCACGAGGTGCTGCTGGTCGACCTTGCGAGCGGCACGCATGTGATCGAGCGGGTCGAGGGTGGCTGGCGCGGCGGCGCCGACCCGCGCCGCGAGGGCGTCGCGCGAGGCGACTAGATAAGTGCGGCGATGATTCCATCGACGCAGCGTTGCGGTGTCTGGTCGATATTGACGCTTATCGCCCGGGCAGGCGGCTCGAGCGCCGCGAACTGGCTCTCGAGCAACGAGGCCGGCATGTAGCGGTGGCGCCGTTCGTCGAGCCGGGACCGGATGAGCTCGATGCTGCCGTTGAGGAACACGAACATGCAGCGGGGAAGTCCCCGCGCGAGGGCGTCCCGGTAAGTCTGCTTCAGCGCTGAGCAGGCAAGTACGGCGTCTTCGCCCCGTTGCCCGGCTTGCCGCAGCAGGTCGTTCAGTTTTCCGAGCCAGGGCCAGCGGTCTTCGTCGTCGAGCGGCGTGCCGGCCTTCATCTTGGCGACGCTCGCGGGCGGATGGAAGTCGTCGCCGTCGAGGAACGCGCAACCGAGGTGCGCGGCGAGCAGTCTTCCGATGGTCGTCTTGCCGGACCCGGAGACGCCCATCACCACGACGATCATGCCGCGCTTTTCACCGGATGCCCCCCGAATTTCGCGCGCATCATCGCGAGCAGTTTCCTCGCGTAGTCGGATTTTCCCTGGCTGGAAAAGCGCGCCATCAGCGCCATGGTGATCACCGGCGCCGGCACGCCCAGCGCCACCGATTCCTGCACCGTCCAGCGGCCTTCACCCGAGTCGGCCACCGCCGGCGCGACATCCTCGAGTGCCTCGTCCTGCCGCAGGATCTCGGCGCACAGGTCGAGCAGCCAGGAGCGCACCACGCTGCCGTGGCGCCAGGTCTCGGCCAGCCGCCCGAGGTCGAATTCGAGGTCCTCGCGCGCGGCGAGCAGCGCGAAGCCTTCGGCGAGCGCCTGCATCATTCCGTACTCGATGCCGTTGTGGATCATTTTCGCGAAATGCCCGGCGCCGCTCGGCCCGCAGTGCAGCCAGCCGGTCTCGGGAGCGGGCGCGAGGATGCGCGCGTAGGGCTCGAAGATCTCGATCGACTTCGGCGTGCCGCCGAGCATCAGGCAATAGCCGTGCTCGAGGCCGTGCACGCCGCCCGAGACCCCGGCGTCGATGTAGCGCAGTCCGCGCTGCGAGAGCTCGAGCGCGCGCGCCATGGTGTCCTTGTAATAGGCGTTGCCGCCGTCCACCAGCGTGTCGCCGGCCGAGAGCAGCGGCAGCAGCTCGGCGAGCGTTTCCTCGGTCGGGGCGCCCGCCGGCAGCATGGTCAGGATCACGCGCTCGCCGGCGAGCTGTGCCGCAAGCGCGGCAAGGCCTTCGACGCATTCGATCCGCGTCTCGCCCTTTAGCGTCCTGCGCGCCGCCCGGTCGCGGTCGAAGGCGAACACATGCACGCCGCCACGTGCCAGCCGCCGCGCCATGTTGGCGCCCATCCTGCCCAGCCCGACGATGCCGATTTCCATGGTGCCTCCGTGTCACGGCCATTCTATAATTGCCGTGGAGAGAGGAGGCCTCAATGAAGCGTTTACTCGTGCTGGCCGGCGCATTGCTGTTCGCGGTGCAGGCGTACGCGCAGTTTCCGAACAAAGCCATCCGCGTCGTGGTGCCGTTCCCCGCGGGCTCGGCGACCGACACCATCACGCGCATCCTCGGTGCTTCGGTCTCGACCGCGGTCGGGCAGCCGGTGCTTGTCGACAACAAGGTCGGCGCCGACGGCGCGATTGCGGGCACCGAGGTGGTCAAGGCCGCGCCCGACGGCTACACGCTGCTCATGGCGACCAACAGCCCCATGTCGGCGGTGCCGGCATTGAAGAAGGTCCCGCCTTACGACCCGGTGACCGACTTCACACCGGTTACCGACGTCGGCCGCTATACGTTCTTCATCGTGGTGCACCCAGGCGTGCCAGCGAAGACGCTGCCGGAGCTGATTCAGTACGCGAGGGCGAATCCCGGCAAGCTCAACTACGCCACGGGCAACACCACCGGGATCGTGTCCACGGCGTTCTTCTCGTCGCTGGCGAAGATCGAAATGGTGCACGTGCCGTACAAAGGCGAACCGCAGGCGATGACCGACCTGATCAGCGGCCGGGTGCAGTTCATGTTCGCATCGTCGAGCACCTCGGTGCCGCAGGTGCGGGACGGCAAGCTGCGCGCGCTGGTGACCACGCTCGCGCGGCGCAGCCCTATCCTGCCCGAGGTACCGACCATCGCGGAGGCGGGCATGCCGGAGTTTTCGGTGACCTCCTGGGCGGGCCTGTTCGGTCCGGCAAGGATGCCGAAGGAAATTGTGGACCGGATCAATCGGGAGTTCGTCGCCGCGATGGGCCGCGCCGACGTCCAGGCGGCGATGGACAAGCAGGCCTTCGTCCTCAGCCCCTCGTCGCCGGAGAAACTCGGCGCGTTCGTGAAGGAGCAGCTGGAGAGCTACCGCAACATCCTGCGCGCAGCGGGCGTGCAGCCCGAATGAGCCGATCGACGTCTTGAAGCGCACGGTGCAGCAGGTCGGCATCAAGCCCGAGTAGCGGCCTCTTCGAGTGCCGCGGCAAGGCGTTCGGCGGGCTCGATGCCCGGCAGTCTGCGCAGCCAGGTGAGCTGCCGTTTCGCCAGTTGCCGGGTGGCAGCGATGCCGGTTTCGCGCAGTTCCCCGGCGCCGATTTCACCTTCCAGGAAGCGCCATGCCTGGCGGTAGCCGAGGCAGCGCATGCTCGGCAGCCCGGCATGCAATTGGAAGCGCTTGCGCAGCGCTGCCAGTTCTTCCACCAATCCGGCTTTCAGCATCGCGTCGAAGCGTTCGGCAATGCGTCGATGCAGTTCGGCCCGGTTTTCCGGGACCAGGGAGAAAGCCCTCAGTGGAAAAGGCAGTTCGACTTTCGAGCTGCGCTGCAATTCGGAGATCGGCTTTCCGGTCAACCGGCAGACCTCGAGCGCGCGCTGGATGCGCTGGGCATCGGCCGGATTGAGGCGGGCGGCGGTTGCGGGATCCACCTTCGCCAGTTCCGCGTGCAGTGCGGGCCATCCCCGGTTCGCCGCTTGGCGGTCGATCTGCGCGCGAATTTCCGCGTTTGCCGCCGGCAGTTCGTCCAAGCCCTGCGAAAGCGCGCGGTAGTAGAGCATCGTGCCGCCAACGAAGAGCGGGATCCCGCCCCTGCCATGGATTTGCGCGACGGCGCGGATCGCGTCCGCCCGGAAGCGCCCCGCGGAATAGCGTTCGGTCGGATCGAGTAAATCGATCAGGTGGTGCGGCACCGCGCGCCGCTCGGCGGGCGAAGGCTTCGCGGTGCCGATGTCCATGCCGCGGTAGACCTGCGCCGAATCGATGCTGATGATTTCAATCGGATGCCTTGCGGCGAGCGCCATCGCGAGCTGCGATTTGCCGCTCGCCGTCGGGCCGAGCAGCGCAAACGCAGTGGGTTTCACGATGGATTCCCGCTTTCGCGGGAATGACGGCGCATCAGCGGCCGCCGGTCACGTCCAGGATCGCGCCGGTCGAATACGACGCCTCGTCCGACAGCAGCCACAGGATCGCGCGTGCCACCTCCTCGGGTTTGCCGCCGCGCTTCATCGGGATGCCCTCGCGCAGGCGCTCGATCCGGTTCGGCTCGCCGCCGGCGGCGTGGATGTCGGTGTGCACGAAGCCCGGGCGTACGCAGTTCACGCGGATGCCATCGGCCGCGAGCTCCTTTGCGAGGCCGATGGTCATGGTGTCGATCGCACCCTTGGATGCGGCGTAGTCGACGTATTCGTCCGGCGAACCGAGGCGCGCCGCGCCCGAGGACAGGTTGACGATCGCACCACCCTTGCCGCCGTGCTTGGTGGACATGCGCTTGATCGCCTCGCGCGCGCACAGGAAAGGGCCGATGACGTTGCTGGCGAACATGCGCTGCAGGCGGGCCGCGTCCATTGCCTCGACGCGGGATTGCCGCTCGACGACGCCGGCATTGTTCACCAGCGCGGTCAGCTGGCCGAGCGAGCGGTCGGATTCCTGAAATAGGTTCAGAACGTCCTTTTCCGAGGAGACGTCGCCGGCGACCGCGATCGCGCGGCCCTCGGCGCTTCTGATTTCGTGCACCACCGATTCCGCCGCGGTCCGGTCGCGCAGGTAGTTGACGCAGACCGCGTAGCCCTTCTTGGCGGCAAGCCGGGCGGTGGCAGCGCCGATGCCGCGGCCGCCGCCGGTGATGATGATTACGCCGCGCGCGCTCATGCCGCCTTATTGTCCTCTCATGAAGAGGCGATCGAGATCCGCCATCGTCAGCTGGTACCAGGTCGGACGGCCGTGGTTGCAGCTGCCGGCGCGCTCGGTTTCCTCCATCTCGCGCAGCAGCGCGTTCATCTCGGTCACGCTCAGGGCGCGGTTGGCCCGTACCGCCGCGTGACAGGCCATGGTGGCGAGCAGCTCGTTGCGCCGCGCGGACAGGACCTCGCTCGCGCCGTACTCGCGAATGTCCTTGAGCACATCTCTGGTCAGACCGGCGATGTCGCCGCCTGCGAGCAGCGCAGGCGCGGCGCGCACCGCCAGTTCGTTCGGGCCCGAAACGCTCGTCTCCAGCCCCAGCCGCTCGAGCGCTGCGCTGTTTTCCTCGGCCGTGGCAACGTCGAGCGCATCGGCCGCGAGCACTGCGGGCACGAGCAGGCTTTGCCGCGCCACGGCGCCGGCGTCCAGGCTGTTCCTGAGCTTTTCCATGACGATGCGTTCGTGCGCGGCGTGCATGTCCACCAGCACCAGCCCGGCCTCGTTCTGCGCGAGGATGTACACGCCATGCAGCTGGGCGAGCGCATAGCCCAGCGCAGGGGATCTCTCCGTGGCGGGCAGCGGAACGGCCGCCGTCGCGGCTGCCATGAAGGATTGGTAGGCCTGCGCAGGCTGGGCAAGGTGAAAACCTTGTTGTATTCCTGATTCGGAATTCGAAACCCTCGCGTAGACCACCGGGGCTTCCCCCGCGGCGGGCGAAAGAGTGCGTTTGAGCGTGTGCAGCACGAACTGGTGGATGCCGCCCGAGTCGCGGAAGCGCACCTCGATCTTTGCCGGATGGACATTGACGTCGACGGCGCGCGGATCGACCTCGAGGAACAGCAGGTACGCCGGCTGGCGCTCGCCGTGCAGCAGTTCGCGATAGGCTTCGCGCACCGCGTGCGAGAGCATCCGGTCGCGCACAAAGCGGCCGTTCACAAACAGGTATTGCGCGTCGGCGCGCCGCAGTTTCCCATCACGCGCGGCCTGGGGCGTGCCCGCAAGGCCGTGGAGGCGCAGGCTGCCCGCCTGCGCTTCGACCGGAAAGCTCGCTTCGAGAAACTCGCGGCCGAGCAGCGCCGCAGCGCGTTCGCCGAGCGTTTGCGCGCGCAGGTGCGCGCAGACGCGTCCGTTGTGCTTCAGCGTGAAAGCGATGTCCGGTCGCGCCAGGGCGATGCGCCGGAACACTTCCTCGCAGTGCCCGAACTCGGTCTGTTCGGTACGCATGAACTTCCTGCGCGCGGGCGTGTTGAAGTAGAGGTCTTCCACCAGCACGGTCGTGCCCGCGGCGCGCGCCGCCGGTTCGGCCGTACCGCCGGATCCGCCCTCCGCGCGGATCGCCCAGGCGTGGGCCGTGTCGCCCGGCCGGGTGGTGATCGCGAGGCGCGCTACCGAGGCGATGGCAGCGAGCGCCTCGCCGCGGAATCCCATGGTCGAGACGCCCTGCAGGTCATCGAGCGTATGGATCTTGCTGGTAGCGTGGCGCGCGAGCGCGAGCGGCAGGTCTTGCTTCGCCAGGCCGCCGCCGTCGTCGTCCACCTGCACGCGCTTGATGCCGCCCTGATCGAGCGTTACCTGGATTTCCGCGGCGCCGGCGTCGAGCGCATTCTCGAGCAGTTCCTTCAGGACCGATGAAGGGCGCTCCACGACTTCCCCCGCCGCGATCTGGCTGATCAGCAGCTCGGGCAGCACGCGGATCGTGTTCAAGCGGGCGCTCACGCGGGGAGTATATAGAATCCCGGCATGGAAATTCTCGCCCAGATCTGGGAAATCGCGATCCATCTCGATGCGCATCTCGCGGATTTCGTCGCCGCGCACGGGGCGTGGGTGTATGCGCTGCTGTTCGTCATTGTCTTCATCGAGACCGGCCTCGTCATCTGGCCGTTCCTGCCGGGGGATTCGCTGCTTTTTGTCACTGGCGCGCTGGCCGCGGCGGGCGGGATGGATATTGCCGCGGTGATGGCGGTGCTGGTGGCTGCGGCGCTCACGGGCGACAACGTCAACTACGGCATCGGCCGCTGGGCCGGGCCGCGCGTGTTCCACTACGAGAAATCCCGCTGGTTCAACCCCGGCCATCTCGCGCGCGCCCATGCGTTCTACGAGCGCCACGGCGGCAAGACCATCATCCTCGCGCGCTTCCTCCCGATCGTGCGCACCTACGTCCCGTTCGTCGCCGGGATCGGGGCCATGCCCTACGCGCGCTATATCGGTTTCTGTGTCGCGGGGGCGCTGATCTGGGTGCTGTCCCTGTGCAGCGCCGGCTATTTCTTCGGCAACCTGCCGGTGGTGAAGAAAAACCTCAGCGTGGTGATCGGGCTGATCGTGCTGGTCTCGATCTCGCCGGGCGTCTACGCCTGGCTGAGGGCACGCTCAATTCAGCGCCACGGGTGACGGCCGGGCCGGGTGCCTGGCAAGGTAGCGCTTGATGCCCGAGAGGATCGCTCGCGCGAGCTGGTCCTGGTAAGCCTCGTCGTTCAGGCGCTTTTCCTCTTCCGGGTTGGAGATGAAGGCGGTCTCGACCAGGATCGAAGGCACGTCGGGGGACTTGAGCACGGCGAAGCTCGCCTGCTCGACCTGCGCCTTGTGCAGGGTGTTCACCTGGCCCAGTTCGCCCAGGACCGCGTTGCCCAGGCGCAGGCTGTGGTCGAGGGTCGCGGTCTGTGAAAGGTCGAGCAGGGTCTGCGCCAGGTACCTGTCCTTGACGTCGATATTGACCCCGCCGACGAGGTCGGCCTCGTTTTCCTTCTTCGCCAGCCAGCGCGCGGCTTCCGAGGTCGCGCGCCGTTCCGAGAGCGCGAACACGCTCGAGCCGCGCGCATGCGGCCGGATGAAGGCGTCGGCGTGCACCGAGACGAACAGGTCGGCCCTGACGCGGCGCGCCTTGTCCACGCGCACCTGCAGCGGCACGTAAAAGTCCGCGTCGCGCGTCAGCAGTGCGCGCATATCCGGCTCGGCGTCGATCAGGGCCTTGAGGCGCTTGCTAATAGTCAGGTTGATGTCCTTTTCCCACGAGCCGAGCCTGCCGCGCGCACCCGGGTCTTCGCCGCCGTGCCCGGGATCGATCACGATGGTTGCCATGCGCGCGATCTTCGGCTTGTCGGGCGGTGCCGCGGCTTCCGGCTCCGCTTTTTCCTCCCTCAGCGGGATCTTGCCGTCGGCTTCGATCAGCGCGGCGAGCGGGTCGGGCGGTACGACCGGGTAGAGGTCGAGCACCAGGCGGTGGCCGTACTCGCCGACCGGTTTGAGCGTGAAGACCTGCGGCTTCACTTCGGTCTTGAGGTCGAGCACCAGGCGCAGTACGCCCGGGCGATTGCGCCCGGCGCGCAGCTTGTCGATGTAGGGGTCGCCGGCGGCGACCTTGCCGTGCAGATCGGCGAGGGCGGGCCCGAACTCGACACCCTCCAGGTCGAGCACCAGCCGCTCGGGGTCCTTTACGGCGAAGACCTGGAACTTGATCTCGGATTTGGACTCGAGCGTGACGCGCGTGTAGTCCTTTGCCGGCCAGATTCGCGTCGAAACGATCTGCGCCTCGGCGCAGGCCGCGCCTAGGAAGAGCGCCAGTGCGACAAGGCAGCGTCCCGCCATGCTTCGCCGGGCGTCGAATACGCGGCGAGCGCCGCAGTGCGTCCCTGCGCGTGGTAGCGCAGGTGGATTTCCAGATCCGGCGGGCCAAGCAGGCCCCCGGCCCGCTCGGGCCATTCCACGATGCAGAGCGATTCCGGATTGAAGTGCTCCCGGAACCCTGAGCTCAGCCATTCGGACCGATCCTTGAATCTATAAAAATCAAAGTGATACAAGTGTAATCTCAAAAGGCTATAAGGTTCAACCAGCGTGTAAGTCGGGCTTTTCACGCGGCCGGGGTAGCCCAAGGCCCGCAGCAGCCCCCGAACCAGGGTCGTTTTTCCGGATCCGAGCTCGCCGCGCAGGTGCAGGACCAGGCCACGCAGCTTCCCGGCCTCCGCCCCGGCGGCCAACGCCTCCCCGAGCCGCAATGTCGCGCCTTCGTCGGGCAAACTAAGATGGTCTGCCATGGCTGCGCTCGCGGATCGGATCAAGCAATGGGGCGCCGAACTCGGCTTTCAGGCGGTCGGCATCGCGGACGTGGATCTGTCCGCGGCCGAAGGCCGCCTCGCCGGGTGGCTCGGAATGGGATGGCACGGCGAAATGGATTATATGGCGCGCCACGCGGGGCTGCGGGCGCGACCCGGGCAGCTGGTGCCGGGCACGGTGCGCGTGATCTCGTGCCGCATGGATTACCTGCAGGATGCTCCCGGGACCGTAGAGCAGGAGTTGCAGGATCGGCTTTCGGCCTGCATCGCGCGCTACGCGCGCGGCCGCGACTATCACAGGGTGATGCGCGGCCGGCTGCAGAAGCTCTGCCATCGCATCGAGGCGGAGGCCGGGCCCTTCCGCTACCGCGCCTTTGCCGACTCCGCGCCGGTGATGGAGGTGGAGCTCGCGACGCGCGCCGGGATCGGCTGGCGCGGCAAGCACACGCTGCTGCTCGATCGCGAGGGGTCCTGGTTCTTTCTCGGGGAGATTTATTGTGATTTGAATCTGGCAACCGACTCAGCAGTTGCGGAGCATTGTGGTAGCTGCCGGAAATGCATCGACGTCTGCCCGACGCAGGCGATCACCGCCCCGTACCGGCTCGACGCGCGGCGCTGCATCTCCTACCTCACGATCGAGCACAAGAGCGCGATTCCGGAAGAACTGCGGCCGCTGATCGGCAACCGCGTATACGGCTGCGACGACTGCCAGCTCGCATGCCCGTGGAATCGGTTCGCCCGCCTTTCAGACGAAAAGGATTTTCAGGTGAGGAACGGCCTGGACCGGGCGACGCTGGCCGAGCTGTTTGCCTGGACCGAGGAGGAATTCGACCGCAGAATGCAGGGCTCGCCGATCCGGCGCATCGGCTATGAGCGCTGGCTCAGGAATCTCGCAGTTGGACTGGGGAATGCACCTGCATCGCCGGAAGTGATTTTTGCGTTAAGACAAAAAGCAAATCATTCGTCCCCACTAGTACGCGAGCATGTTCGCTGGGCGCTCGAGCGCCATGGCGTGGCAGCCTGACCGCCTGCTTCCGGGGTTCGAGGCGCTGGAGCTTGCGGCGCCGGACGACTACGACGGCCGCGTCGTGGCGACGCTGGTGCGGCTGCCCTTGGCGGCGGCGCCGATAGGCGCGGTGCGAGGCACTGTCCTTTATGTGCACGGCTTCATCGACTACTTCTTCCAGCGCCACATGGCCGAGCGCTTCGCCGCCGAGGGATACGCCTTCTACGCGCTCGACCTGCGCAAGCACGGCCGTTCGCTGCTGCCGCACCAGCACCCGTGCTTCTGCAAAGACCTCTCCGAGTACTACGTTGATATCACGCATGCGCTGGCGGAGATCGACACCGACGTGCTGCTCGCCGGGCATTCGACCGGGGGGTTGATCTGTTCCTTGTACAAACATGAGGGCGAACTGCGCGATCGCGTGCGTGCGCTATGGCTGAACAGCCCTTTCTTCGATTGGCGCGGAGGGGGCGCGGCGCAAAGGAAACTTCGCATCGCGTCATTTCTGGGCCGTTTCTTTCCGTTTTCCAACAATCCGAACGCCGTGCTCCCCGCGTACGTGCGAAGCCTGCACAGAAATTGGCACGGCGAGTGGGAGTTCGATCTGGCGCTCAAGCCCTTGATGGGATTTCCGGCGTGCTTCGGCTGGGTGCGAGCGATATTCGAGGCGCACGCCAAGGTTCACGCCGGCCTGTCGCTCGCCTGCCCGGTGCTCTCGATGCATTCGGACGAGGCCGATATCGCGCTCGACTGGAAGCAGGTGGCGCGCTGGTCGCGTACGCTGGGCAAGCACGTCACCGTGCAGCAGTTTCCTGGCGGGCTGCACGATTTGGTACTCTCGCGCCGGGAGATTCGCGAGGAAGTATTCCGGCAGCTGTTTGCCTGGGAAGCGCGTAGCATGGCTTGAGGGGGGCTTATGGCCAAATCGAAGCTGATAGTTGCCTGTCTGCTGGCGATTCTTGCCGACAACGCGTTTGCGCAAAGCTTTCCGGCGAAGCCGTTGACATTCGTTTCCTCGTTCATGTCAAACGACACGGCCGACCAATACCTGCGCGAGTTCGCTCAGATCGCATCAAAGTACGTTGGCCAGCCGATCATGGTCGAGAACAAGCCGGGCGCAGCCGGGATGCTTGGCCCCGCGACCATGGCGGCGACCGCGCAGGCCGATGGCTACAGCATTTCCCCTCTGCCGATAACGGCGTTTCGGTTGCCACACATGCAAAGAGTGAACTGGGATCCAATCAAAGATTTCACATACATCATCGGGCTCGTCGGCTACACCGTTGGCGTCGTAGTCAAGTCTGACTCCCAGTTCAAGACGCTAAAGGACCTCATCGATTATGCGAAGGCAAATCCCGGGAAACTTTCATATGGCGCCCCGATATACGGCGGTACGCCCCATCTTGCCATGAAGGAATTGGAATCGAAGACCGGCGCCAGGCTTCTCCACGTTCCGGTCGGAGGAATTGCCGACGCGGCCAGGGCGCTTATTGACGGGCGAATACTTGCGCTCGCAGACTTGTCAGCCTGGGCGCCATACGTCGATGCTGGAACCTTTAGGCTGCTTGTAACCTTTGGCGAGCAACGCTCGCGATGGAATGCGCCAACTGCAGAAGAGCTTGGATTCGATGTTCTCTCGTACACGCCCTTCGGCATCGTCGGCCCAAAAGGAATGGACCCAAAGGTGACGAAGCATCTTCACGATGCGTTCAAGCGGGCGCTGGACGATCCGGAATACGACAAGCTAGTGAAGCGATTTGAGCTAGTGGACTGGTACAAGTCGAGCGAGGACTACGCTGACTGGGCCGTCGATCAATTTAGGTTTCAACGAGCGCTGATCGAACGTACGATTGGATTGGGGAGATAGACCGCACTGGCTCGCAATGGCGTGAGTGCCCGGTGCGATTGGACATGAATTGTCGGTGCGGGGCAGCGAGGAGGACGAGATGCGGAGAATCTCGGTAGTACGGGTCATTTTTGCCGCTTGCCTGCTGACGTCCATCGCGGGAGATGCGCTTGCGCAAAACTTCCCGTCGAAGCCGCTGACGTTGATTTGCCCCTGTCCGCGCGTTACCTCGATGGAATCGCATTTGCAAGCGTTTGCGAAGATCTCGACCAAGTACCTGGGCCAGCCGGTAATCGTCGAAAATCCCAGGACCGCGGACGTGCTGCACGGCCTGGCGACGATGGCGACGACCGGGCGCCCGGATGGCTACACGCTTTCAATGCTTCCGATTCACGTACTTCGCGTGGCCCACATGGAGAAGTTGAACTGGGATCCGGTCAAGGACTTTACCTACGTCATTGGACTTGCCGGATACACCTATGGCGTAGTGGTCAAGGCTGACTCTCCATTCAATTCCCTCAAGGATCTGATTGACTACGCGAAAGCCAATCCCGGCAGCCTTCGCTACGGTTCGCCCGTCCATGGCGCTACCGCCCACCTCGCCATGGCGGAGTTGGACTTCAAGACTGGCGCAAGACTTTTGCGCGTATCGTCCGGCAGCATTGCCGACGCCGCGAAGGCGCTCATGGACGGGCGCATCCTGGCGCTCGCGGAGAATGCTGCCGCTTGGGGGCCGTACGTCGATGCCGGGACTATTCGCCTGCTCGTGACTTTCGGCGAGCAGCGTTCCAGGTGGAATGCTCCGACGGCGCGAGAGTTGGGCTTCGATATTGTCTCCTACTCGCCGTTTGGCATCGTTGGGCCTAAAGGAATGGATCCCAAAGTGACCAAACTGTTGCACGACGCGTTCAATCGCGCACTCGACGATCCGGAATACGACAAACTCCTGAGGCGGCTCGAGTTGGTGGACTGGTACAAGTCGAGCGAAGACTACGCCGACTGGGCGGTCGACCAGTTCAGATTTCAGAGGGCGTTGCTTGAACGCACGATTGGATTGGGCAGGAACTAGCGGAGCGGGTTCTCCCACCGCAACCCCTTGAAGCGGCCGAAATCGAGGTCGCTGGAGCACAGGACCGCGTCGTGGCTGATGGCGAGTGCGGCCAGGTGCGCGTCCGTGGTCAGATTCCCGGCGGTGCCGGCGGAAGCGATCAGCGTACGCAGAGTTTCCCAGTGATCGTCCTTCTCGCGCACGAGGCGCACGTTTTCGAGCGTCAGCCACTCGTCCACTGTTTCCAGCGCGGCGGGTGCCTTGAGCGCGCTCGCAAATGCCCTGGAGTTGGTCGCGATACGCAGGAATCCCAGGATCACCGCCCAGGGCAGGCCGATCGTTTCCTCGCTGTTGAGCGCTTTCTCCAGCCATACGCGCGCGGCGTCGTGGCGGGGCGAGTCCGAGTTGACTGCATAGAGCAGGAGGTTGACGTCGAGTATCTTCATTTGCCCAAAGACAATTCGCGCAGGATTTCCTCGTCCTCGAGCGCGGCGGCAAGCGCCAGCGCCTTGTTCAGGTCCATTTTGGGTGCGCCCATCGCCTGCGTCTTCTGCTTGAAGCGTCGTTTTTCAGGATTGGCGGGCTTGCGCGCGCGCAGGCCGTCGCGCAGCGCGCGGTTGAGCAGGCGGGTCAGGCTGATGTTCTCCCTGCGTGCCTTCACCTTGAGCTGCTCGAGCAACTCGTCATCCAGGCGTACCGTGGTGCGCATTTCGGCATCATAGCATCTTTTGCAGAGATGCCACGGCATCACCTGGTTTTGGGCGGCACCGTCTTGAGCGTCAACAGGCTGGCCGTCGCCCATGCGCAGTAAAGCGCGGTGAAAACCCACTCTGGCGCGTTGTAGTAGAGCAGCCGGTAGACCCAGCGCCCAACGAAGGATTCGGGGCGCACGCCGCCGCGCAGCAGGTCTTCCCAGACCGTGAGCGGGCAGGCGTAGCCGAGCAGGGCTTCGGCGGCGACCAGCATGATCGCGGCGAGGTGCAGATAGCGGAACCAGGGATTCCTGATCCAGGACCATCCGGCGATCGCGCCGGCCCAGACGAGAATCAGGCCAAGCACGACAAAACCGGCGATCAGGAAATGAGAAACCAGCAGTACGTCGGCGATCAATCTGGCTCTAGACGCTGCGCGCGATCGGCCGCGTCGGGTCCGAAGACCATTCGCTCCAGGAGCCCACGTACACGCGCGACCCGGTGAGGCCCGCGATCTCCATCGCGAGCGCGTTGTGGCAGGCGGCGACGCCGGAGCCGCAATAGTGAATGATTTCGGTCGAACTGCGGCCCGGAAAAATAGATTCGAATTCTGCGCGCAGCGTTGCGGCCTTCTTGAAGGTTCCCTCGGGGGAAAGATTGTCGCTGTTGCAGCGGTTCTTCGCCCCCGGGATGCGCCCGGCGACCGGATCGATCGGCTCCTGCTCGCCGCGATAGCGCGCCGGCGCGCGCGAGTCGAGCAGCGCGGCCTTCTTGAGTTTTTTCACCACCAGCGCGACGCTCGCAACCATGGAACCCTTTGTCTTGCCGGGGTAGCTGACCGGGGCAAGCTCTGGCACCTCGGTGGTAACCGGGCGGCCTTCCTGCAGCCACTTCGCCAGGCCGCCGTCGAGGACCGCGACCGCTTCGTGTCCCACCCAGCGCAGCATCCACCACAGGCGCGCGGCCGTCGCGCCGGAGCCGCCGTCATAGCAGACCACTTGCTGGTCCGGTTTCAGCCCCTGCCTGCCCAACCACGCGATGAAGGTCTTCGCCTCCGGCAGGGGATGGCGGCCGTTGGTTCCGGTCATCGGCGCGGAAAGGTCGCGGTCGAGGTGCGCGAAGCGCGCGCCCGGTATGTGGCCTTTGTCGAATTCCTCCAGGCCCCAGTCCGGCTTCGCCAGATCGTGGCGGCAATCGAATACCCGCCATTCCGGATGGCGGCCCAGTTCCTCGGTGGAAACGAGCGTGAGGTGCGTCAAGCTACCTCGGCGGAACGCCGATTTCCCGGCGCAGCCATTCGTGAAAGTGCACCATCGTGTCTTCCATCGGCGACTGATACGGGCCGGCGTCGTCCAGCCCCTCCCGCCAGAGCGCCCTGCGGCCGCGGTCAATGCGCTTGCAGATCTCGTCATCCTCGAGCGCGGTCTCGGCATAGGCGGCCTGCTGCGCTTCGACGAATTCGCGCTCGAAGTGCGCGATTTCCTCCGGGTAGTAGAACTCCACCACGTTGGTGGTCAGCGCCGGCGAGCGCGGGATCAGATTCGAGACGATCAGCACGTTCGGATACCACTCCAGCGTCAGGC
>MEQQ01000091.1 GCA_001770285.1 Betaproteobacteria bacterium RBG_16_66_20 | reverse complement strand
GGGAGCAGGGGCGGGCGAAGCCGAACGCGCAGGCGGCCTTGCTGATCAATCTGGTGAAGCGTTTTCCGGACACCGTCGAACGTCTCGCCGCCATCTGAAAGGGCGGAAGACGCAAATTGGGGAAGGGTAAAGAAATTCAGTTGAACTTCGGCTTGGTAAAGGCCGTTTTCCCCTCGGGCGGCAAGCCGGGGAGTGGGGTAATTCGCATGCATGAACTCCAAACATGCGAAATCCCCCTGTTGTGGCGCTCCGGTTCGACGGTTTGGTCGGCGGCGCCGCCAGTGCGTGCAGTGCCATCACACGTGGACTGTGCGCCCGAGAAAGCGGGGGCGGCCGGCGCATCGGACGGCAGCGACCTTGCTGCATCGCGTGCTGGTGGAGGGCTTCACCCTTACACAGCGGTTCTCCAAGCGACCGGGAGTGGAGCTGCCGGCGTATCGATATCGATTTCGCCAGGCATTGCTGCGGTTTGTTTCCCGGCCTGCTCCACAGAAGATTCCTCGCGGGCCCCTGGTGCTTCTTGCAGACGGTCTGTGGTTCCAGTTCGATGGGGTGCCTTGGGTTCTTTACCTGACGGCCCTCAAGCCGTGCAACGGCGACTACGCGACCTTTCTGGACCCTCTGCTGCTACAGGGCAAGGAAGGTGCTACTCGCTGGCAGAAGGTCGTGGCGGCTATCCCGCCTCAGGCCATGCGCCGAATTGGCGCGATCGTCGTGGATAACCTGCCTGGAATGCACAAGCTTGCGTCCCAACATGGGTGGGTGCTGCAGCTGTGTCATTTCCATCTGCTGTTGAAGCTCCAGGCCCAGCGCCGCGGCATGCGTTACGCGTTGCGCGGCGGTCCCGTGCGCGAGGAGATTCACCGGCTGATACACAGCGCACTGGAATTGCCGGCAGGAGATCGCCTGGCAAGGATCCTCGAGCGCCTCAGACGCCTATCCGAGGGTGATTGCGGAACCCAGCGCATTCAAACGACAGTCCGCGAGTTCTTGAAAGGCCTGCGGTTCTACCGGGCCTACCTCGCACACCCGCACCTGGGCCTGCCGCACACCACCAACTCCGTGGAATCCATGGGTCGTCTTCTTCGGGAAATGTTTCGTAGCAGCCGTTCAGGCTCGAACCCCGAGTCAGTGCTGCTCTGGGCAACCGCGTTCATCCGAATGCGACTTCACACCAAGTGCAACGGGCACCCGGTCAACTGAATTTCTTTACCCTTCCCCAAATTGCGACTACTCCAGATTGTCTGTGCCTAGCGTGTGCCTTGGTGTGACGGGGTAGCGATCCGGCAAGCGATGCAAGTAGCTGATTTCTAATACTGCGCAGGGTTCTCGAATCGCCTACGAACCAAGGGGTCGTGGGTTCAAATCCTGCCGGGCGCGCCAAACAAAAGAAGGGGTTGCATTTATGCGGCCCCTTTTTCATTTGCTCCTGATTTGCCCACGCTTATTTCCGCGCTTCTCAATTGCGAACACCTGACCGCAGCTCTCCTGGTGCCGGTAGTGCACACCCCAAGTCCCACCCCGGGGCCGATCGCCTCGTTGACGGCGCCAATATTCGGCGTATATTGCCTCGACTAGACCAATCGGTCTAATCGGAGCCAACCCGGTTAAAAAGGAGACGCGAACATGCGAGTAGCGAAGGAGAACGTGGACGTCCGGATGAAGATTCCAGGCGCAGTGATCCGCCAGCAGACGGAATTCGGTAACGTGAGCGGATTCGGCACGATCAGCGGCGAGTATTTCACTCTCTCGGCGGGCGTCGATACGACTCAGCTCTTCCAAGGATTGGAAGGCGATCTCTGCCAGTGCCCTCACTGGGGCTTCGTCTTGCGCGGCCAGATCACGACGACCGATGCGATAGGCGTGCAGGAGACAGTGAATGCGAATGATCTGTTCTACTGGCCGCCCGGGCACAACGTCAAGGTCGACGCTGATGCGGAGATCGTCATGTTCAGCCCACAGCGCGAGCACAGCCATGTCATCAATCACATGATCGAGAAGGTACAGGGCTGAGGTAACGGGGAGCCGCGATGCGGATGTCGTGCGGCAGCGTGTGCCGGCACGCACCGGACCGCGCCGTCGAGCGGGCCTGAATTCAGTTGCCGCGGCGCGGTTCGGCCCCTAGTATTCGTTGCTTGACGACAATACCGCCGGCGCATTCAACCAAGCAGCGTCTGCTCGACGCGGGGATGGCAATGCTCCTGGAGCATGGCTACCACGATCTGGGCATTCAAGCTCTGCTCGAAGCCACGCGTACCCCGAAGGGTTCTTTCTATCATCATTTCAAAGACAAAGAGGACTTCGCGCTGCAGGTCATTGACCAGTACATGGGACACGTGCATGCGGGCCTCGACGATTGCCTTGGAGACAAGAGCTGCCCGCCGCTGAAGCGCGTACGCCGGTTCTTCGAATTGACGCAGCGGAACTACCGGAGGGAGGGTTATCTGGGCTGCCTATTGGGCGGGCTCGGACAGGAACTGTCAGGCGTGAGCGAAGTGTTTCGGCGCAAGGTAGAGGGCTGCTTTTCCGAAATCGCCAAGCGGATCGCCGTTTGCCTGGAGGAAGCGCGAAAGAGGGGCGACATCCCAGCCGAATCCAATCCACGGCGCATGGCGAGCTTGCTGGTGGACTGCTGGGAAGGCGCAGCGCTTCGTAGCCGGCTGCGGGGGAATGCCGCGCCGCTGACCACCATGCTCGACTTCTACTTCCAGTCGGCAGTCAGTCGCTCACCTGTTGCCTCGCATTCCGAAAGGACCGACAGGTTTTTGTGACCAAGCACGATTGGCTGCGCCACGTTAGTGACTGAACTGGACTGAATGGCGCAGTGGCAAGCGATGCACGTGTCTGATTGCCAATGCTGCCTAAGGCGCCAGGATCGCCTACGAACCAAGGGGTCGTGGGTTCAAATCCTGCCGGGCGCGCCAAATTCTAGAGGGCCGGCAATCGCTGGCTCTTTTCATTTCTATTCGAGAGTTCTGGCGAGACGAAAACCGGTGAGGTTGTCCCGGTGGTCGGCGGTGTTCTTGTTGCGCGATGCGGAGCGGGCGAAGCGCGGCACGGTGCTCCAGGACCCGCCGCGGCCAACACGCTGCGCGCAATCGCCGGTAAGCCACGCGGTCCCGTCCGCGGGCGCGCCCGCATAGCTCGCATTCCAGCAGTCCTCGGTCCACTCCCAGACATTGCCGAGCATGTCGTAGAGTCCGAACCGGTTGGGCGAATAGCCGCCCGCCGGCGCGGTGAAGTAGTGGCCATCGGTGCATTCGTGCTTCTGGCCGAAACCCCAGGTTTGAAAACGGCTCTGGTCGGCCACGTTGGCGAACCGGCAAGCCTGAACGGGGTCGTCGCCCCAGTAGCGGGCTGCGACGCTGCCCGCGCGCGCCGCGTATTCCCATTCCGCTTCGGTCGGCAGCCGGTAGCGCTCTCCGGTCTTTTTCGAGAGCCATTGCGCGTACGCCCGCGCATCGTTCCAGCTGACGCACAGCACGGGGTGCGAATCCGCCTGCGTCAAACCCGGGCTGCGCCAGCTGGTGACCGGCTGCGCTCCGGGGATTCCGGCGGCCGGATCGGCGTAAATGAACCCGGAACAGCCTTGCGCGCGCGCATCGCGCTCGGCTTCGGTCCTGTATCCGGACTCGTCGGCGAAGCGCCTGAATTCGGCGACCGTCACTTCGCTGCGGCCGAGCGCGAACGGTTGCGCGATCGACACCTGGCGCTGCGGTCCCTCGTCGACGCCACGCCCGGCCTCCGAGGCAGGCGAGCCCATCGTGAACTCGCCGGCTGGAATGACGACCATGCGCGGGCAATCGGGACAGTCCTGGAATACGGTGCCCGGCCGCTGCACCGCGCGCGGAGCTTCTTTCACCCTCGCCGCCGCCTGCGCCCTGGCCCGCTCCTCGGCCTGCGCCATCGCCTCGGCCTGTTTCTTGGCCGCAACCTCCGCCATCCGCCGCGCCTCTTGCTCGATTTTCAGCGCCAGCGCCTTTGCCTTGTCCGCCGCCGCCTTCTTCGCCGCATTTTCCGAGTATGCCTCGGCGCGTGCCCTGTCCGCGGGATCTTCCGCAGGTTCAGCCGAAGACTCGACCTTTGGCGTCACGGCGGCATCCTTGCCCGACGCATCCGCGGCCAGTTTCGCGCGCCTTTCTTCCTCCTGGCGCTCCAGTGATTCGGCCGCGATGCGCAATGCTTCAGCCTTGGTCGCACGGTCCTGCGTGAGCGTGTGGTTGTATAGGAGCGCTCCGAGCGCAACGGCACCGAGAAGGACCGCCGCCGCGATCGCCGGAGCGCGTCTCGATTCGCGCCGGGCAATTTTCTTCTTGAGCTCCGCCACGCCGCGGGCGTACTCCTCCTGCTCGCGCCACGCTCGTTCCACGGCCTGCCGCTCTGCCTGTGCGTTCCTTTCGACCTGTGTCTTGTGCTCGAGCGCAATACGCTCTTCTTCCTTCGCTTCGCTCCTCGCCAGCTCCTCCGCCTCCAGCCGGGCGAATTCTTCGGGGTCAATCTTGACGAATGCCTCCGCAAGAGGAGTCGAAGCGGGCGCGGCGAGTTCCGTCGGCGGAGGTGTACCGCTATCGGATTTTCCTGCCGACGCCATGTGCGCGCTGACCTTGCCGTCGACGGATCAGTGCGGCGGGGGGATCGTGTCGCGCAGCACGATAGTGGATCCCCGCACTTCGAAGTAGCCGCTCATCTCCAGGTCCTTCATGACCAGGCTCACCATCTCGCGCGAGGCGCCGATCATCTTGGCGATGTCCTGCTTGGGCAGGCGCTTGGTCACGACCCTCTGGCCGTTCACGTTCTCCGACATGTCGAGCAGGAGCCGCGCCACGCGGCCGTACACGTCGAGCATCGCCAGGCTCCCGATCTTGCGGTCGGCCGCGCGCAGTCGCCGCACCAGCACGCGCATCACGGTCATTGCCGTGTCGTAGCTCTCGATCATGCATTTCCTGAAGTCGCGCTTGGTGACCGACAGCAGATCGCAGGGCTCGATCGCGATCACGCTGGCCGAGCGCGGGCCGTCGTCGATCAACCCCATCTCGCCGAAGAATTCGCCCGGGCCGATGATGCTGAGGATCACTTCCTTGCCGTCGGCCTCGCCCATCATTACCTTGAGCCGCCCGGAAAGCACGATATAGAGAGAATCGACCCGGTCGCCCTCGGCCATGATCACCGAGCCGCGGGGCACGCTGCGCCGCATGACCATCCTGGCCAGCGCGCGCAGCTGGTCCTCGGGAAAGCTGCCGAACATCGGCACCGATTTCAGCACCGTCATCGAAACTGTGGTGGATGCGGCGGACATCCTGCCTCTGATTTCTCGCAGAATTTGCGCCGACCTATGGTAGCAGAACCCATCCCTTCTTAATCCCCGTCCCTCACTCCCGCGAAGGAGAATCAATCCGAGACTGCCCGCGCGACGCTCGACGAAATACCTCTCTTTTCATGTTTCAGCCCTGGCTAGCTTCCCGACGTGCCTGCCGAAAAGCGTGCTTGCAAACCGAGAACGGGTCCATACGAATTCATCCGGGAAGTATTGCCATCCGCAAGACGCGTGGCCGCCCTGGTGAATGCCGCGGACGCGTTTTCCAAGCCATTCCTGGCGCAGATCCGTTCCGCCGAACGCAAGAGCGGGCTCGAAATTTCACCGACGATGATCCGCGACGCGGGCGAAATGGAGACGGCATTCCCCGCGCTGGTAAGACGGAAATCAGACTTCGTCGTCGTCCAGCCCAGCCTTCCGCGCAGGCGCGCGGCGGAATTGGCGCTCACCCATCGGCTCCCGGCCATCGCGCCCAACAGCGCCTTCCCGGAAGAGGGCGGGTTCGACCGGTCAATGCAATACCGCCCTTGGTCTGTCGGCAGGGGTTTCAAACCCCAATTTTTTCCTGGGACGCTGGAAGAGGGCGGGCGCCGCGCATTTCCTCCATGACCAGCCCGTTGGCTTCCAGCCGGGCAAAGTCCATGAACGCGCGGGCCGTGGGCGACAGCTGTTTGCCCACGGGGTAGGCGATGTGCCAGTGGTTCTCGAGGGGGAAACCCTCGACGTCGAGACAAACCAGTCGCTGGGGTTTGGGTTCCAGGCCGAGCGTGAAGCGCGACATGATCGACACGCCCAGGCCGGCAAGGATGGCTTCCTTGATCGCTTCGTCGTCGCTCAGCTCCATGCTGATCCTCGGGGTAAGACCGCGCTGCTCGAATAGCGCGATCGCGAGCAGCCGCGTCCCGGATCCGGGTTCGCGCATCAGGAAGGGCTCCGTGGCGATGCGCTCGAAGCTGATGTTCCGCGCGCTGGCGAGTGGATGGTCGTCGCGCGCGAAAATCACCAGCGGGTTGGGCAGCAGCGCCTGGGTTACGACGTCTTCCCGGTGGAGCGGCGAGGCGAACAGGTACAGATCATCCTCGTTGCTCGCAAGCCGGTCGATCAGCGACTTGCGGTTGTGAATCTCCAGCGACGCCTCCACTCCCGGATAGCGCTGGATGAAGGCGCCGAGCATGCGCGGGGCGAAGTACTTGCCCGTCGAGCAGACGGCCAGCCGCAGATGCCCGCTCTCCATGGCGCGCATGCCGTTGAGCGCTTCCTCGAGCGCCGATAAGGCACGGAATACGTCATTGCAGCCCGCATAAAGGCGCTGCCCCGCGTCCGTGAGGTAGACGCGCCTGCCGACCTGTTCGAACAATGGCAGGCCGACCGTATCGGTGAGCTTCTTGATCTGCACCGAGGCGGTGGGCTGGGCGATGTGAAGTTCTTCGGCGGCGCGGGTGAGACTCCCGAGCCGCGCGCTTGCCTCGAAGACGCGCAGCTGGGGCAGCGTTCCGTGCTTGAGGTACCTGCGGATCCCTGATTGCAGCATGGCGATTCTCCTTGAAGCGGTTGCCATGCCGCCGTGCCCTAATCGCACAGCGGCCTTCACCTCAGGATGAAGGCCGCTTTCGCAAACATGCCTTCACCCGATGGGCAAAGGTCTCGCTTGCGCGTTGTCAACGCTGCTGACGCGACCGGGGCGCAAAGCCCGTTTTGACGACC
>MEQQ01000090.1:1380-7314 GCA_001770285.1 Betaproteobacteria bacterium RBG_16_66_20 | reverse complement strand
GATCAGTGCGTTCTTCATGGGGACCGAGGGTCGCACACCGGGTGCGGCGAGCCACGACCTGCATCAAGCCGAGTGCAAGGAAGTGCAAGCGAGCGCAACTTCCGCACGCTCAGGTCCCCGGCGCGCCCTCCCGGCGCGGCGCGTTCTGCACCAGGTAGTCGAGGATTTCTCCCTGCATGCGCTCGATCTCCAGGCGATAGCCCGAACTCAACGCCGGCCATTCCTCCGCCCGCGCCGTATTGCACAGCGTCTCAAGCGCGTGCTCTAGCTTGGCGAGCCGTTCGCGCGAAACCGCCATTTCCTGCTCGTTGCGTATCACGGCCTGACCTTCAATAATCTGCGCCATTGAAAACCGCCACTTTATGGACTTTGGCGGCCTGCCGGTGGCCATGGTCGAGAGTCGCCAAGGGAAGCCCCAAGGTCCGCGCCAGATCGAAGTACAGCGCGTCATATCCCTGCAGATGGTATCGCCTGGCGAGGTCTACCACGCGCCGTGGAGTGAAAAGCTCAAGATGCACTCGAATGTCAAAGCAATCGAGATCCTCGAGCGCTTGTTGCAGCTTTCCGCGCTTCAGCACCTTCCTCCGCTGCTCGCGAAGCAGTACGTGACCCATTTCAATTCCCCACTGCACCGGCACGTGGAGAATCGCGCCGTCTGCGGCGGCGGCACTCACCGCTGCCGCGTAGGCCGCGCGTTCAGGAGTCTCCTTAAGAAACCAGGCGAGCGAAACGCTGGCGTCCAGCACCAGCTCGATCGCCATCAGCGAGCGAGACGTTCGCCGCGGGCCTCGGCGAGGGCCTGGCCGGCGGTACGCGTGCTGCGCATCCTTTGAAGCCGGCTGATGTTGGCCGCGATCCGCCTCCCGGCAGCGTGGCGCTTTGCCGCAGTGATCTTGCGACCAACGATTACGGGTTCGGACATTTTCATGGCAATTCTCGTGCTAATGGCGCCCGCAACCAAGAAACTTGGTAGGCGCGATTGGACTCGAACCAACGACCCCTACCATGTCAAGGTAGTGCTCTAACCAGCTGAGCTACGCGCCTGCAAAAAGGCGGATTTTACAGGATTCAGCCCCGCGCGACCCTGATTACGCCGGAAACATCCTTTACCGCGGCAAACGCGCGCCGCAGATGCGCGACGTCCGCCACCTCGAAGCTGAAGCGCATGTGCGCGAGATCGTCGCGGCTCTGCGTGCGCACCGCGGTGACGTTGATGCGTTCGCGCGCGAGCGCCTCGCCGATGTCGCGCAGCAGGCCCTGGCGGTCGGAAGCCGTCACCAGGATGTCCACCGGGTAGAGCGCGCCGGATCGCGCGCCCGCCCCGGCGCCTGTGCCCCACTGGGCATCGATCAGCCGCTCGGGACTGCGCTCGGCGAGGCGCTTCAGGCTCGCACAGTCCTCGCGGTGCACGGAAATGCCTTTGCCGCGCGTGACGAAGCCGCGTACCGCATCGGGCGGCACCGGCTTGCAGCATTTCGCCAGCTGCGTCAGCAGCCGGTCCACGCCTACGATCAGCAGGCCGCTGTCGGCGGTCTGTCTTGACTTCTTCTTCTGTACTGCAATAGGAGCAACTGCGGGGGCTTCGCCTTTCGCCTCGCGCAGTGCCGCCTGCAGCTGGCGCAGGTTCACTTCGTCGCGCGCGACCGCCGCGAACAGCTCGTCGGGTTTGGCGAAGCCGAGCCTGCGGCCGAGCTCCTCGAGGTTGGCCTGCAGCGCGCCCTCGCGCCGCTGTTCCTTTTCCACCATCGCCCTGCCCTGGGCGATGGTTTGCGCGAGCGACTGCGCGTTGAACCACTGGCGCACCTTGTGGCGCGCGCGATGGCTCTTGAGGAAGCCGAGCGCGGGGTTCAGCCAGTCGCGCGACGGCCCGCCCGTCTTCGCGGCGACCACCTCGACCCGCTGTCCGCTCGCGAGCGGCCGGTCGAGCGGCACCAGCTGGCCGTCCACTTTGGCGCCGCGGCAGCGGTGCCCGAGGTCGGTGTGCAGCGCGTAGGCGAAATCCAGCGGCGTCGATCCGGCGGGCAGATCCAGCACCTTGCCCTGCGGCGTGAGGACGTAGATGGTGTCGTCGAGCGAGGCCTTCTTGGTCCTCTCGGCCCAGCTCGCGCTGTCGGCGACTTCGTCGCGCCACGCCAGCAGCTCCCGCAGCCACGCAATCTTGTTGTCGAAAGCACCTTCCGCTTTTGAAGTTTTTCTGCTTTCTTTATAGCGCCAATGGGCGGCGATGCCGAACTCGGCCTGGCGGTGCATCGCTTCGGTGCGGATCTGCACTTCGAGCGTCCGGCCGCCCGGGCCGATCACCGCAGTATGCAGCGACTGGTAGTTGTTGCCCTTTGGCCGCGAGATGTAGTCGTCGAACTCCTTCGGGATCGGCTCCCACAGGTCGTGCACGATGCCGAGCACGCTGTAGCAGTCGGGCGCCGCAGGCACGATCACGCGCAGCGCGCGCACGTCGTAGACCCCGGAGAAATCGACTTGCTTGGCGCGCATCTTGTTCCAGATCGAATAGATATGCTTGGGCCGGCCCGTGACCTGAGCCTTCACGCCCATTTTTTCCAATTCGTTTTCAAGTACTTTTATGGAACTTGAAATATATTGCTCGCGCTCCAGGCGCCTCTCGTCCAGCATCTGCGCGATCTTCTTGTAGAGCTCGGGCTCGATGAAGCGGAACGAAAGGTCTTCCAGCTCCCATTTCAGCTGCCAGACGCCCAGGCGGTTGGCGAGCGGCGAGTAGATGTCGAGCGACTCGCGCGCATACGCCTTGCGCTCGTCCAGAGGGTTCTTCGCAAACCAGCGCAGCGTCTGGGTGCGCGAGGCCAGCCGTATCAGCACCACGCGGATGTCCTCGACCATGCCGAGCACCATCTTGCGCAGGATCTCGTTCTGCTCGCCGGCCGCGGCGCGCGTGACGACGCGCAGGCGGTGGAGTTTCTCGACGCCGCCGGCGAGCGCAGCGACCTCGTCGCCGAAAGATTCCTGCAGTTTCTCAATGCCGCCGAGCTGCTTGGGCGCGGCGAACAGGATCCCCGCGGCGCGCGCTGCCGGGTCCATGCCGATCGATGCAAGCCCCGCGGCAAGGCCGAGCGCGTGCGGCCACACCGGCTCGCCGGTGGAGAGCGTCTGGCCGGCGTAGAGCGGCTCGGCGAATTCGAGCGCGCGCGCGAGCAGAGTCCATTCGGGCGCCGCCAGGCCATCGGCGAGCGGCCCGAGCGCGGCGGCGCCGGATTGCGGATGTTGTGCCGGAAAAAGCGGGACGACCGAAACCATGCTGCTATTGTAATGGCGTTGGTAAGGATGGATTCTCCATGGGCTGGCTCCGCGACTGGAAGCGCAGGCGCATCCTCGGGCGTCATCGTATCGACGACGCACTGTGGCGGCGCGCGAAAAAGCACCTCCCCTTCCTCGCCGGCCTTTCGGCCGACGAGGAGCGGCGGCTGCGGGAATTCGCCGTCGTGTTTCTGGCCGAGAAGCAGCTCACGCCGGTGCACGGCCTCGTGCTCTCCGAGGATGACCGAATCGAAATCGCGCTGCAGGCCTGCCTGCCGGTGCTCGAGCTCGGCCTCGACTGGTACGACGGCTGGGTCGGGATCGTGGTGCATCCCTCGGACTTCCGGGTGCAGCGCGCGGAAACGGGAGACGACGGCGTGGTGCACGAATGGGACGACGAGCTCGCGGGCGAATCCTGGCCCGGCGGCCCGGTGGTGCTGTCCTGGGAGGCGCTCGACGATTCGGGCAGCGTCGCCGAGGGCGGCGCCAACGTGGTGATCCACGAATTCGCGCACAAGCTCGACATGATGAACGGCGAGGCCGACGGCGTGCCGCCGCTCGCCTCGCGCGGGGCGCGCGAGCGGTGGATCGAGGTGTTCGACGCGGAATTCGACCGCTTCTGCCGCGACCTGGACGCGGGCCGCGAGACCTTCCTCGATCCCTATGCTGCGGAACATGAAGCCGAGTTCTTCGCCGTGGCGAGCGAAGCGTTCTTCGAATCGCCGCACGCCCTGAAGGGGAATTTCCCGCGCCTGTATGAACTGTTCATGGGCTTCTACAGGCAGGACCCGGCAAGACGGCTGAGGTCGTGACGCCCGCCTCGCCGGCTCGCTCCTGTTTGATGCCGATCAATGGCCGCGCGCCGCTTCGATGCGAAGCTGGCGGACCGCTCGACATGAGAGACAGGGGACTGCCATGGAACTGAAGAGAATCGGCGTCGTCGGCGCCGGAACGATGGGCAACGGCATCAGCCAGGCGCTGTCGGTCGCAGGATTCGAAGTCGTCATGACCGACGTCGGCGCAGCGCAACTCGAGCGCGGCATCGCAACCATCTCGGGCAGCCTCGACCGCCTGATCAAGAAGGAAAAGATGACTGCCGCGGAAAAATCTGCGGCGATGGGCCGCATCCGCACCGCCGCCGAGCTCGGCGCGATCAGGGACTGCGACCTCGTCATCGAGGCGGCGACCGAAAACCTGGAGCTCAAGCAGAAGATCTTCAGGCAGATGGACGAGATCGCGCGCAAGGAAGCGGTGATCGCATCCAACACCTCGTCGATCTCCATCACGCGGCTGGCGGCGCTGACCAGGCGGCCGGACCAGGTCATCGGCATGCATTTCTTCAACCCGGTGGCGGTGATGGCGCTGGTCGAGCTGATCCGGGGCCTGCAGACTTCCGACGCCACCTACGCGGCGGTCGAGGCGCTGGCGAAGAAACTGCGCAAGACGCCCGTGCAGGTGCGCAACTCGCCCGGCTTCGTCGTCAACCGGCTGCTCTGCCCGATGATCAACGAGGCGATCTTCGCGCTGGCCGAAGGGCTTGCCAGCGCGGCGCAGATCGACGAAGCCATGAAGCTCGGCGCCAACCATCCGATCGGCCCGCTCGCGCTCTGCGACCTGATCGGCCTGGACGTCGAGCTGGCGGTGATGCAGGTGCTCTACGAGGGCTTCAAGGACCCGAAATACCGTCCGGCGCCGCTGCTCGTGGACATGGTCGAGGCGGGCTATCTCGGGCGCAAGGCGAAGCGCGGGTTCTTCGCCTACTAGAGCACCAGTTCGCCGCCCTCGGCGGGCGCTTCGCAGACCACCTTCGAACCGAGGCGCACCAGCTCGCGGCGCGTTTCTTCGAGCTTGGCGTCGATGTCGTCATCGGTCTGGTCCGGGTCGTGGTGGAACAGGTGCAGCCGCTTCACTTCGGCGCGCGCCGCGAGGTCGGCGACCTGGCTGACGCAGGAGTGGCCCCAGTCCACCTTGGAGGGGTATTCGTGGTCGCGGTAGGTGGTATCGGTGATCAGGACGTCGGCGCCGCGCACGAAATCCGCCAGCCGCTGGACATAGCGCGCATCGTGGCGCGGATCGGTCGGCAGGTAGAGCTCATTGTCGGTGATGTAGCAGATCGTGCGCCCGCGGCAGCCGAGCTTATAGCCGAGGCAGTATCCCGGGTGGCGCAGCAGCATGGTGTCGATCTGCACCGGGCCGAACGCCAGCCGCTCCTCGCGCAGGTCGCGGAACACCAGGCGCGCACCGAACTCGCGCACGGTGACCGGGAAATACACGCTCTCCATCTGCGCGCTGATGGCGCGCTCGATCGGCAGGTCGCCCTGGTAGGGCCCGAACAGCTCGATCTGGTTGCCGCGCAGGTACAGCGGGGCGAAGAACGGCACCGTGTTGATGTGGTCCCAGTGCGTGTGCGAGATGAAGATGCGGCCGGAAAAGCGCTGCGGCTCGCCGGCCATGACGTGGTCCGAGAGCCGCTTGATGCCCGAGCCGCAGTCGAAAATGTAAAGCGGCTCGCCGCCGATTTCCATGCTGACGCAGGGGGTGTTGCCGCCGTAGCGGGTGTAGGCCGGACCCGGCGCCGGCAGCGTGCCGTGCACGCCCCAGTACCGCAGCAGGATGCGGTTGGAGACGAACTCGTTGACCGATTTCAGGAAGGTCTCGCGCTTGATC
>MEQQ01000090.1:0-1358 GCA_001770285.1 Betaproteobacteria bacterium RBG_16_66_20 | reverse complement strand
CGCCCATCTCCTTCGCGCGCCGCCGGTCGAAGTCGTAGCTCTTGGCCGAGAGGATCAGGATCTTCATCGCCGCGAGCTCCGGATTGCGGCGCAGCTCGCGCGTCAGCTCGAAGCCGTCCATCACCGGCATCATCACGTCGGTGACGACGCAATCGGGGCGCGCCTCGGTAATGTCGGCGATCGCTCCCGCGCTGGAGGCGCGCACCGTCACCTCGTGCCCGGCCTCCGTCAGCAAGTGCGAGACGAGTGCGAGGGTGTCCTGGTCGTCGTCGACGATGAAGAATTTCATTTGGTGCCGGGATCCGCGGATGAGTTTAGCGCAACCGGGCGCAGAGCGCGGCAGCGAACGCTTTGGTGCCGAGCGGCCCGCCCAGGTCGCGGGTTCTGGTTTCCGGATTCCGAACCAGGTCCTGCAAAGCGGTTGCAATAACCGTCTGCGCCTTCGCCAGATCGTCCCGCGCATGCTTCTGCCCGAGCCAGCCGAGCAGCATCGCGGCCGACAGCAGCAGCGAAAACGGGTTCGCCAGGTCCTTGCCCGCAATGTCGGGCGCCGAGCCGTGCTGCGCCTGCGCCATGCAGTGCGCGTCGCCCGCGTTGATCGACCCGGCGAGGCCCAGGCTGCCGGAGAGCTCGGCAGCCTCGTCCGAAAGGATGTCGCCGTACATGTTGGTCGTCACCACCACATCGAAGCGCGCCGCGTCGCGCACCAGCAGGGCCGCCATCGAATCGACGAGCTGCTCGTCGTAGGCGACGTCGGCGAATTCCTTCGCCACCGCGCGCACCTCGCGCAGGAAAAGCCCTTCGGTCACCTTGAGGACATTGACCTTGTGCACCGCGGTCACCTTGCGGCGCCGCGTGCGCGCGAGCCGGAACGCGGCAAGCGCGATGCGCCGCGATGCCCGGGCGCTGATCTTGCGCACCGAGAGCGCGAGGTCGGGCGTCGGCATGAACTCGCCGATCCCCTGGTGCATGTTGCGGTCGGCGTAGAAGCCCTCGGTGTTCTCGCGCACGATCACGAGGTCCATCGGCGTGCGGCCCCAGTGCCGCAGCCCGTCGTACGAGCAGCTCGGCCGGATGTTGGCGTAGAGCTCGAGCGCGATCCGCAGGTCGCCCGAGGGGTTGGCGCCGCCTTGTTCGCGCGGCGGATACGCCAGCGTGTCGGCGGGCCCGAGAATCAAGCCATCGCTCGCGCGGCAGCCCGCGATCACCGCTTCCGGCAGCGTGCTGCCGGTGCGCGCCAGGCTCGCGAACCCCACCTCATGCGTTTCGAACTGCAGGCCGAGAGCGAGCTTGCGCTCGAGCAGCTGCAGGACTTCGACCGCGGCGGCGGTGATCTCCGGGCCGACGCCGTCGCCCGG
>MEQQ01000089.1:32553-32698 GCA_001770285.1 Betaproteobacteria bacterium RBG_16_66_20 | reverse complement strand
TTGCGCGCCTGAGAGTCATTGTCAAGTAAATCTTATAGCAACGATAAGAAATAGTGAATTGCCCTTATGAAAGGTCCGGCGTAAAAAGTTCCCACCGCCACGGAGGAACCATGAGCAAGGGCAAAGCGGCGTCCTACAGCGCCGG
>MEQQ01000089.1:19098-32373 GCA_001770285.1 Betaproteobacteria bacterium RBG_16_66_20 | reverse complement strand
CCTCGAGCACTACAAGGGGCGCGCCTACCGCATCGAGGACGTGCCGGGCGACCCGAGCTGCTTCTACGCATTCGTCGCCTATCCCATCGACCTTTTCGAGGAAGGCTCGGTGGTGAACGTGTTCACCTCCCTGGTGGGCAACGTATTCGGCTTCAAGGCAATCCGCGCCCTGCGGCTGGAGGACGTGCGCTTCCCGATCGCTTACGTGATGACCTGCGGCGGCCCGCCGAACGGCATCCAGGTGGAGCGCGACAGGATGGACAAGTACGGGCGGCCGCTGCTCGGCTGCACCATCAAGCCGAAGCTGGGCCTATCGGCCAAGAACTACGGCCGCGCCGTCTACGAGTGCCTGCGCGGCGGGCTGGACTTCACCAAGGACGACGAGAACGTCAATTCCCAGCCCTTCATGCGCTGGCGCGACCGCTTCAGCTACGTCATGGAGGCGGTGAAGAAGGCCGAAGCCGAAACCGGCGAGAAAAAGGGCCACTACCTGAACGTCACCGCCCCCACGCCCGAGGAGATGTACAAGCGCGCCGAGTTCGCCAAGGCGCTCGGCTCGCCGATCATCATGCACGACTTCCTCACCGGCGGGTTCTGCGCCAACACCGGGCTGGCCAACTGGTGCCGCGAGAACGGCGTGCTGCTGCACATCCACCGCGCCATGCATGCGGTGATCGACCGCAACCCGCACCACGGCATCCACTTCCGTGTGCTCACCAAGGCGCTGCGCCTGTCGGGCGGCGACCATCTGCATACCGGGACGGTCGTCGGCAAGCTCGAGGGCGACCGGCAGGCGACGCTGGGCTGGATCGACCTGCTGCGCGAGAAGTACGTCCGGGAAGACCGCTCGCGCGGCATCTTCTTCGACCAGGACTGGGGCGCCATGCCCGGGGCGCTGGCGGTCGCCTCCGGCGGCATCCACGTCTGGCACATGCCGGCGCTGCTCGCCATTTTCGGCGACGACGCCGTGTTCCAGTTCGGCGGCGGCACGCTCGGCCATCCCTGGGGCAACGCCGCGGGCGCCTGCGCCAACCGCGTCGCGCTGGAGGCCTGCGTGCAGGCGAGAAACGAGGGCCGTGCGCTGGAACGCGAGGGCAGGGAGATTCTCACCGCCGCGGCACGCTCCTCGCCGGAGCTCAAGGCGGCGATGGAAACCTGGAAAGAGATCAAGTTCGAATTCGATGTCGTCGACAAACTCGATGCGGTGAACGCATGAAACTCGGAACCTTTTCTTATCTTCCCGAGATGACGCCGCAGCAAGTCCGCAAGCAGGTCGAATACGTGGTGGCGCGCGGCTGGAATGCGGCGATCGAGCACGTCGAGCCCGAGCAGGCGGCGAGCACCTACTGGTACATGTGGAAGCTGCCGATGTTCGGCGAGAAGAGCGTCGAGCGCATCCTCGCGGAAGTCGAGGCCTGCCGCAAGGCGCATTCCGGTCGCCACGTGCGGCTGGTCGCCTACGACAACGCACGCCAGACGCAGGGCACTGCGATGGTCATCCACCGCGGCAAGGCCGTTTAGGTAGAGGGCCCATGCTGGAAGCACTCATTTTTGATCTCGACGGCACGCTCGCTGACACCGAGGAAACCCACCGCCAGGCGTTCAACGCTGCGTTCATCGAGTTCGGGTTGTGGTGGGACTGGAGCCCGCCGCTCTATACCAGGCTGTTGGCGATTTCCGGCGGCAAGGAAAGGCTGCGTCATTACATCGGCATGCTCGGTGTGCCTGCGGTCGAGCGCGCGCGCCTGCTGCAAACCGTTCCCGCGCTGCACGAAACGAAGACCCGCATCTACACCGAACTCCTGGTCCGCGGCCAGCGCCCGTTCCGGCCCGGGGTTCTGCCCTTGCTGCGCGCGGCCAGGGCAGCGGGACTCAAGCTCGCCATCGCCTCGACCACGACTTCGGCCAACGTAGCCGCGCTGCTGCAGGCCAACCTCGGTGCGGCGTCCGACCTCGGGTTCGATGTCATCGCCTGTGGCGACCAGGTGAAGGAGAAAAAGCCCGCCCCCGACATCTACCGGCTGGCGCTTGCCAGCCTGCGCCTCGCCCCCGAGTCCTGCATCGCCTTCGAGGATTCGATCAACGGCCTGCGCGCGGCGAAAGCCGCCGGCCTCGCGACCGTGGTCACACCCTCGGGCTGGACCGTGGAACAGGACCTCTCGGCGGCGGATCTGGTGCTGCCCTCTCTGGAAGGACTCGATCTGCCGCGCCTCGGCAGGCTGCTCGGGGAGGCGCATGCCGCAGCGTGAGACGACGCTCACCGAGTTCATCATCGGCGAGCAGCGGCGCTTCCCCGGGGCCACCGGAGGCTTCACCGCGCTGGTGAACGATATCCGTCTCGCCTGCAAGCGGATCGCCTACGTCGTCGGCAAGGGCGCGCTGGCGCGAATCCACGGCGCCGCCGGCACGCGCAACGTGCAGGGCGAGGAGCAGCAGAAGCTCGACGTGCTCGCGAACGAGATGTTCCTGCGCACCAACGAATGGGGCGGCCACCTTGCCGGCATGGCCAGCGAAGAGCTCGAACATCCCTACCGCATTCCGGACGAGTATCCGCGCGGACGCTACCTGCTCGCATTCGATCCGCTGGATGGGTCCTCCAACATCGACGTCAACGCGCCGGTTGGTTCGATCTTCTCGGTGCTCGCCTGCCCGGAGGGCGTGGCGGGCGACGAGGAGCGCGCGTTCCTGCAGCCCGGTGCGCGCCAGGTCTGCGCCGGCTACGCGATCTACGGCTCGAGCACCATGCTGGTGCTCACCTTCGGCCGCGGCGTGCACGGCTTCACGCTCGACCGCGAGATCGGCGAATTCATCCACACGCACCCGGGCATGCGCGTACCGGAGGACACCGCCGAGTTCGCCATCAACGCCTCGAACGTCCGCTTCTGGGAGCCGGCGGTCAAGCGCTACGTCGACGAGTGCATGGCGGGCAGGAGCGGGCCGCGCGGCAAGGATTTCAACATGCGCTGGATCGCGTCGCTGGTGGCGGAGGCGCACCGCATCCTGATGCGCGGCGGGGTGTTCCTCTATCCGCGCGACGAGCGCGAGCAAGGCCGCAGCGGGCGCCTGCGCCTGCTCTACGAGGCGAATCCGATCGGCATGGTGATCGAGCAGGCGGGCGGGCGCGCGAGCACCGGCTATGGCCCGGTGCTCGAGGTCGAACCGGCCGGCCTGCACCAGAGGTCCGGCTTCGTGTTCGGCGCGCGCAACGAGGTGGAGCGCATCGAGCAGTACCACCGCGACCACAATGTACGCCCGTACGACGCGCCGCTGTTCGGCTCGCGCGGCCTGTTTCGCGCACAGGGCTAGGAGAGACCATGTCGGCGAAGCACCCGATCATCGCCATCACCGGCTCCTCGGGTGCAGGCACCACTTCCGTGATGCGTACCTTCGACGCGATCTTCCGGCGCGAGGGGGTGAGCCCGGCGTTCGTCGAGGGCGACGCGTTCCACCGCTACGACCGCGCCGAGATGAAGAGCCGCATGGCCGAGGAACTCGCGCGCGGCAACCAGCACTTCAGCCATTTCGGTCCCGAGACCAACCTGTTCGTGGAGCTCGAGGCGCTGTTCCGCGACTACGGCGAGGGCGGGCGCGGGCGCACGCGCAAGTACCTGCACAGCGACGAGGAAGCAGCGCCCTACGGGCAAAGCCCCGGCACCTTCACGCCGTGGGAGGACCTGACCGAGGGCACCGACGTGCTGTTCTACGAGGGATTGCACGGGGCAGTGGTGACCGACAAGGTCAACCTCGCGCGGCACGTGGACCTGCTGATCGGCGTCGTTCCGGTGATCAACCTGGAATGGATCCAGAAGCTGCACCGCGACCGCGCCGCGCGCGGCTACTCGACCGGGGCGGTCACCGACACCATCCTGCGGCGCATGCCGGACTACATCAACTACATCATTCCGCAGTTCGGCCAGACGCACATCAACTTCCAGCGCGTGCCGGTGGTGGACACCTCGAACCCCTTTATCGCGCGTCACATTCCGGCCCCCGACGAGAGCTTCCTCGTGATCCGCTTCGCCAACCCGCGCGGGATCGATTTTCCGTACCTGCTGACCATGCTGCCCGACTCGTTCATGTCGCGGCCGAACACCATCGTCGCCCCGGGCGGCAAGATGGACCTCGCGATGCAGCTCATCTTCACCCCCATGATCTGGCGCCTGATGGAGCGCAGGAAGCTCGCGCTCGGCAAAGGCTAGGAGGCATCCCTTGGCACTGGTTTCGCTCAGGCAACTGCTCGATCACGCCGCCGACAACGGCTACGGCGTGCCGGCGTTCAACGTCAACAACCTGGAACAGATCCAGGCCATCATGCAGGCTGCCGAGGAGACCGCGAGCCCGGTGATCCTGCAGGCCTCCGCGGGCGCGCGCAAATATGCGGGGGAGGCGTTCCTGCGCCGCCTGGTCGAGGCGGCGGTCGAGGCCTACCCGGAGATTCCGCTGGTGATGCACCAGGACCATGGCGCGAGCCCCGCGGTGTGCCAGGGCTCGATCCGCTCCGGATTCACCAGCGTCATGATGGACGGCTCGCTCAGGGAAGACATGAAGACCCCGGCGCCTTACGACTACAACGTCGCGGTGACGCGCAAGGTCGCAGAGATGGCGCACGCGGTCGGCGTCTCGGTCGAGGGAGAGCTCGGCTGCCTGGGGTCGCTCGAGACCGGCGAAGCGGGCGAGGAGGACGGTGTCGGCGCCGCGGGCAAGCTCTCGCGCGAGCAGCTGCTTACCGATCCGGCGCAGGCGGCCGACTTCGTCGCGGCGACCGGGGTGGATGCGCTCGCGGTCGCGATCGGCACTTCGCACGGTGCCTACAAGTTTTCCAGGAAGCCGACCGGCGAGGTGCTGGCGATCGACCGCATCAAGGAGATCCATGCCAGGCTGCCCGGCACCCATCTGGTGATGCACGGCTCGTCCTCGGTGCCGCAGGAGTGGCTCGAGGTGATCCGCGAGAACGGCGGCGCGATCAAGGAGACCTACGGCGTGCCGGTCGAGGCGATCGTCGAGGGCATCCGCCACGGCGTGCGCAAGATCAACATCGACACCGATATCCGCCTGGCAATGACCGGCGCGATGCGACGCGCGATGGCCCGGGACCCGGCGGAGTTCGACCCGCGCAAGTTCCTCAAGGACGCGACCGCGGCTGCGCGCGGCGTCTGCAAGGGGCGCTTCGAGGCGTTCGGCTGCGCCGGGCAGGCGCCGCGCATCAAGCCCGTGCCGCTGGAGAAAATGGCGGCACGCTACGCCTGAAAATGTTTGAAGGTTAAGGCCGCGACTTCCGCGCGCGGCGTGTTTCCCTGATAATTGCGCCCTTTCCCGCCCATGACACCCGCTGCCGCTTCGAATCAGGACCTCGCCAACGCACTGCGCGCGCTCGCCATGGACGCAGTCCAAGCGGCGAACTCGGGGCATCCGGGCATGCCGATGGGCATGGCCGAAATCGCGGTCGCGCTGTGGCAGCGCAACCTCTCGCACAACCCCGCGAACCCGGCCTGGGCGAACCGCGACCGCTTCGTGCTTTCCAACGGGCATGGCTCGATGCTGCTGTATTCGCTGCTGCACCTCACGGGCTACGACCTGCCGATGGCGGAGCTGAAGCGCTTCCGGCAGCTGCATTCGAAGACGCCTGGCCACCCGGAATACGGCTGCGCGCCCGGCGTCGAGACCACCACCGGGCCGCTGGGCCAGGGGATCTCGAACGCGGTCGGCATGGCGCTCGCCGAGCGGCTGCTCGCCGCCGAATTCAACCGCCCGGGCTTCGAGATCGTCAACCACTGGACCTACGCCTTCCTCGGCGACGGCTGCATGATGGAGGGCATCTCGCACGAATCCTGCGCGCTCGCGGGCACGCTCGGCATCGGACGGCTGATCGCGGTCTATGACGATAACGGCATCTCGATCGACTCCGACAAGGGCCATATCCGCCAGTGGTACATCGACGACGTGCGCCGGCGCTTCGAGGCCTACGGCTGGCACGTGATCGCCAATGTCGATGGCCACGACGTCGACGCGGTGGATCGCGCGATCCGCAAGGCGCGGCGCGAGCGGCAGCGCCCCACGCTGATCTGCGCGAAAACGGTGATTGGAAAAGGCGCGCCGACCAAGGCGAACACCGGCGCAGCGCACGGGGCGCCGCTTGGCGAAAAAGAGATTGCCGCGACGCGCGAGGCGCTCGGCTGGAAGCATCCGCCGTTCGAGATCCCGGAGGACGTGCGCCAGGGCTGGGACGCGCGCGAGCGCGGCAAGCGCGCCGAGCGGCGCTGGCGGCGGCTGTTCGAGGCCTACGCGCGCGAATACCCGTCGCTCGCCGCCGAGTTCGTGCGGCGGACTTCGGGGAATTTGCCTGCCGATTTTCAGGAAAAAATAAAAAATCTTCTGACGGATACAAACCTCAAAGCGGAAACAATCGCTACGCGCAAGGCTTCTCAGAACGTGCTCGAGGCGCTGAAACCGGCGCTGCCGGAGCTGGTCGGCGGCTCGGCGGATCTTTCCGGATCGAATCTGACGCTGGTAAAGGCCTCGAAAGTGGTAGGCAATGAAGGCGGCGGCAATTACGTCTTCTACGGCGTGCGCGAGTTCGGCATGTGCGCGGTGATGAGCGGCCTCGCGCTGCATGGCGGACTGATCCCGTATGGCGGCACCTTCCTCGTGTTTTCCGACTATGCGAGGAATGCGCTGCGCATGGCGGCGCTGATGCGCCTGCGCTCGATCTACGTCTTCACCCACGATTCGCTCGGCCTGGGCGAGGACGGCCCGACGCACCAGCCGATCGAGCACGCGGCTTCGCTGCGGCTGATCCCGAACCTCGACGTCTGGCGCCCCTGCGACACCACGGAGACCGCGATGGCTTGGGCGGCGGCGATCGAGCGCGGCAACGGTCCCACGGCGCTGCTGCTGTCGCGCCAGAACCTGCCGTTCGTCAAGAGAAGCGATCAGACCGCGGCTGAAATCCGCAAGGGCGGATACGTGCTTGCGGAAGCCAAGGGAGCGCCGCGCGCCATCCTGATCGCCACCGGATCCGAGGTGTCGCTCGCTCTGGCCGCGCAGGGCATGCTCGAAACCCAGGGAGTCCCGGTGCGGGTCGTTTCCATGCCGTGTACTTCCGTCTTCGATCGCCAGCCGCAGCAATACAGGGATTCGGTACTGATGGCCGGCGTCCGGCGCATCGCGGTCGAGGCGGGCGTGACCGATTGCTGGCGCAAATACGTCGGGCTGGAAGGCGCGGTGGTCGGCATCGACCGCTTCGGCGAATCGGCGCCGGCGCATGATCTTTTCAAGCACTTCGGCTTCACGCCGGAGAACGTGGTGAAAGCCGTAAGGAGCGTAGTTCAATGACGATCAAGGTGGCCATCAACGGCTTCGGCCGCATCGGTAGGAACATCCTGCGAGCGTTCCACGAGAGCGGCAGGAAGGACGACCTGCAGTTCGTCGCGATCAACGACCTGGGTGACGCCAGGACCAACGCCCACCTGCTCAGGTACGACACCGCGCACGGCCGCTTCAAGGGGACGGTCGGCGTCGAGGGCGACAGCCTGGTGGTGAACAACGACCGCATCAGGGTGGTCGCCGAGCGCGATCCGTCGAAGCTGCCGTGGAAGGCGCTCGGCATCGACGTGGTGCTCGAGTGCACGGGGCTTTTCACCAGCAAGGCCAAGGCCGGGGCGCACATTGCCGCGGGCGCGAAGAAGGTGATCATCTCGGCGCCCGGCGACAAGGACGTGGACCGCACCGTGGTGTTCGGCGTCAATCACCAGGCGCTCAAGGGCAGCGATAGCGTGATCTCGAACGCCTCCTGCACCACCAACTGCCTCGCGCCGCTGGTGAAGGCGCTGGATGACCGGATCGGCGTCGTATCGGGCCTCATGACCACGGTGCACTCCTATACCAACGACCAGGTGCTGACCGACGTCTACCACTCGGACCTGCGGCGCGCGCGCTCGGCGAGCATGAACATGATTCCCACCAAGACCGGCGCCGCGGCCGCCGTGGGACTGGTGCTGCCGCATCTGAACGGCAAGCTGGACGGCTACGCGATCCGCGTGCCGACGATCAACGTCTCGATCGTCGACCTCAGCTTCATCGCGAAGAAGCCGACCAGCGCCGAGGAAGTGAACCAGGCGCTCAAGCAGGCTGCCGAAACCGATCTGAAAGGCGTGCTCGAGTACAGCACCGAGCCGCTGGTGTCCTCCGATTTCAACCACAACCCGGCCAGCTCGGTGGTCGATTCCCTGCTCACCAAGGTCTCCGGAGGCACGCTGGTCAAGGTCGCGAGCTGGTACGACAACGAATGGGGCTTCTCCAACCGGATGCTGGACGTCACGGCCGCGCTCATGAAGGCGAAATGAGCGCCCGGTAATGAAGTTCAAGCGGCTCGCCGACCTCGAACTGCGGGGCAAGCGGGTCTTCATCCGCGCCGACCTCAACGTCCCGCAGGACGGGGCCGGCAACATCACCGACGACACGCGCATCCGGGCCTCGGTCCCGGGGATCCGGTTCGCGCTCGACAAGGGTGCTGCGGTAATGGTGACGTCCCATCTGGGAAGGCCGAAAGAAGGGGTCTTTGACAAAAAGGATTCCCTTTTTCCCGTTGCGGAAAAACTTTCCGAATACCTGAAAATCAAAGTTCCCCTAGTCCGCGACTGGCTGAACGGCGTCAACGTCGGCCCGGGCGAGGTGGTGTTGCTGGAAAACTGCCGCTTCAACGTCGGCGAAAAGGCGGACGACGAGGCGCTGTGCCGGAAAATCGCCGCGTTATGCGATATCTACGTCAACGACGCCTTCGGCACCGCGCACCGCGCCGAGGCGACCACGCACGGGGTGGCGAAGTTCGCCAAGCTTGCCTGCGCCGGCCCGCTGATGGCGGCCGAGCTGGACGCGCTCGGCAAGGCGCTCGCCAATCCGGCGCGGCCACTGGTCGCCATCGTCGCGGGCGCCAAGGTCTCGACCAAGCTCACGATCCTCGCCGCGCTGGCGAAGAAGGTGGACCGGCTGATCGTCGGTGGCGGGATCCTGAATACTTTTCTTTCAGCGAACAACTTTCCGATCGGGAAATCGCTGGCCGAGCCGGGCCTCGTAGGCGAGGCGAAGAAAATCATGGCCGCGATCGAGGTGCCGTTGCCGGAGGACGTGGTGGTGGCGGGAGAGATGTCGGCGCGGGCGCGCGAGTCGGTGACCGACGTGCGCGCCGTCGGCGCGGACGACATGATCCTCGACATCGGGCCGAAGAGCGCGGCCAGGCTCGCCGCGATCCTGAAGCAGGCCGGAACCATCGTCTGGAACGGACCCGTGGGCGTGTTCGAGATCGACCAGTTTGCGAAGGGCACCGAGGCCATCGCGCGCGCGATCGCGGAATCGGGCGCGTTTTCCATCGCGGGCGGCGGCGACACCATCGCCGCGATCAACAAGTTCGGCGTCGCCGGCCGGATCGGCTACATCTCGACCGCCGGCGGCGCCTTCCTGGAATTCCTCGAAGGGAAAACGCTGCCGGCCGTCGCCGCGCTGGAGGCGCGCGCCGGGAACTAGCCCGCGGCGGCGCTTTGAGCGAAGGGCGCGGTACACTCGGGGCAGACCGAGGAGACGGGTTTGCGTTCCGGATTCGAAAGCCGGCAGGCCATCGAGCAGCGCAATCTGCGCGAAATCTCGCGCCTCGTCTGGGGCATCGATTGGCTGCTCCTCGGCCTTGGTCTGCTGTCCCTGGGCTTCGAGGGCATGAGCGCGGTGGATCGGACGGCGATCTCTGCGGGACTATGCTTCTACGCGGCATTCGTGATCGGAATCCGCTTCCCCGGCTGGCGCAAGGTGGAGTCGCGCCGCGTCATCGGCCTGGAGGTCTGGATGATGATCCCGTTCGTGACCTGGTCGATCTGGTTCACCGATCGGCTCGCCAGTCCCCTGGTCAATGCCTATCTGCTGGTCGTGGTCTCGAGCGCGCTCGCGCTCGGCATGCGCAATGCGCTGTGGCAGGTGGCGGTCATCGGCGGCTGCTACATGGCGCTCGGCGAGCATGCCTCTGCCAGGGACTTGCTGTCCTTCGCGTATCTGGGAGGCCTGGTCTCGCAGCTCGCACCGCTGATCGTGGCCGGCTACATCACGGCGCTGTTCTCGGCCGACATCCGCTTCGGGATGAGCAGGGCGCGGCTGCGATCCGAAATCGACGAACTGACCGGCGTCTTCAGCATGCAAGGTTTCGCCATCGCGGTCGATCGCTTGTTCGCCAACGCCGAGCGCCATGGCGATTCCATGAGCCTTTTGGTCCTGGACATCGACAATCTGAAGGCAGTAAGCGACGCGCATGGCCGGGATGCAGGCGACCGTGTGGTGCGTCATGTGGCGCGGTGCATCGAGAACGAACTGCGCCACAGCGACCGGCTGGCGCGGCTCGGGGACGACGAATTCGTCGCGCTGCTTCCAGATACCCCGCCGGGCGGCGCGCTCGAGGTGGGAGAGCGCATCCGCGCGGCTGCAGCGGAACCGATCGATATCGACGGACGGCGCGTAGCCTCCAGTGTCAGCGTCGGCGTCGGCAGCTTTCCTGAGGATGGCCGGACCGTAGATGCGATCCTGGCCCGCGCCGACAGCGCGATGCGCGAGGCAAAAACGCTGGGACGCAACCGCGTCGTGCGGCTCGCGCTCTAACAGCGCGCGTGGCAGCGGGCCGAGAAGCGCAGTCTGGCTTCACCGTCGTCGAACTGGCGGCGGTCCTGACGATCATAGGCGTTCTCGCTGCGTTCGCAATACCCCGGATGTTGACGTTGAGCGACAGCGCTCATCGGGCCGCTGTCGCCGGCACGGCCGGCGCGTTTTCGAGCGCCTTGCGGATCGCCAATGTGACGTGCCATGTGCGCAACTGGGCGGGACGCGACAACCTGCCCGGCTATGGCAATGGCGACGTCGATTTCAACACCGCCTGCTTCCCCACCGATACGACCGGAGACGCCAACGTCATCGGCAACAACGCCCCGCGCTGCGCGCGCGTGTGGAACGGGATTCTCGCCGTTGCGCCCACGATCACCACCGGTGCCGCGGGCGCGAACTACCGCGCCAGGGCGCGGAGCAACGTCTGCACCTACCAATACCTGAAGGATTCCGCGGCGCGCCAGTTCACCTACAACTCCCTGAGCGGGCTGATCGTCGTGACCAGTCCCTAACGCGCGATTGCGCATGCCAGCCCGAGCGCTGCGCCGGGGTGCGCAATTTGTTCCGTAACTCGATGATACACTTGGGAAATGCTCCGCAGCACCAAGATCGTCGCCACTCTCGGCCCGGCTTCCTCCGACCCTGCCGTGCTCGAGAGCATGATCCGCGCGGGCGTGGACGTGGTACGGCTCAATTTCTCGCACGGCACCGCGGAGGACCACCTGAAGCGCGCCGAGCTGGTCAAGGAGATCGGGCGCAAGGTCGGCCGCACGGTCGCCATCATGTGCGACCTGCAGGGACCGAAGATCCGCGTCGGCAAGTTCAAGGACGGCAGGATCACGCTGCAGAAGGGCCAGAGATTCATCCTCGATGCCGGCTGCGAGCTCGGCGACGGCGAGCGCTCCGGGCTGGATTACAAGGAACTGCCGCGCGACGTCGAGGCCGGTGCGGTGCTGCTGCTCGACGACGGCAAGATCGTGCTCGACGTGATGGAGGTGCGCGGCGAGCAGGTGCACACCCAGGTACGCCACGGCGGCGTGCTCTCCAACAACAAGGGCATCAACCGGCAGGGCGGCGGGCTGACCGCTGCCGCGCTCACCCCCAAGGACATCGACGACATCCGCACCGCGGCCAGGATCAACGCCGACTACCTCGCGGTATCGTTCCCCAAGTCCGGCGCCGACATGTACATGGCGCGCGAACTGCTGCGCGCGGCGGGCGGCAAGGCGATGCTGATCGCCAAGATCGAGCGCGCCGAGGCGGTGACGCAGCCGGCGCTGCTGGACATCATGAATGCCTGCGACGGCATCATGGTGGCGCGCGGCGACTTGGCGGTGGAAGTGGGCGACGCCTCGGTACCGGCGCTGCAGAAGAAAATGATCCGCCTGGCACGCGAAAAGAACAAGCTCACCATCACCGCCACGCAGATGATGGAGTCGATGATCGCGAGCCCGGTGCCGACCCGCGCCGAGGTGTCCGACGTCGCCAACGCGGTGCTCGACGGCACCGACGCGGTGATGCTTTCGGCGGAGTCGGCGAGCGGCAAGTATCCGGTCGAGGCGATCGAGGCCATGGACCGGATCTGCATCGAGGCCGAGCAGTCGCAGCCGGTCAGCCTGGAGCAGGAGTTCCTCAACCGCGTGTTCACGCGCGTCGACCAGTCGATCGCGATGGCGGGCCTGTTCACCGCCTTCCACCTGAAAGTGAAGGCGATCGCGACGCTCACCGAATCGGGATCCACCGCGCTGTGGATGTCGCGCCTCAACTGCGGCGTGCCGATCTACGCGCTCACTTCGCAGACCGCGACCCGGTACCGGTGTTCGCTGTTCCGCGACGTCTATCCGCTGATGGTCAAGTACGTCGGCCACGACCGCGAGGAGCTGCTCGCCGAGGCCGAGAAGGTGCTGGTGGACAACGGCGTGGTCAATAACGGCGACCTGATCGTGCTCACCATCGGCGAGCCGATCGGCAAGTCCGGCGGCACCAACACCATGAAGATCGTCAAGGTCGGCGAGCACCGCAAGGGCTAGCGGCCCTCGAACAGATCCCTTCCCTTCACCAGGGCGCGGATCTTGCCGTCCGCGATGTTCCGTTTCAGCATCCAGAAGCCGCAGTCCGGATGGACGTACTTCACGCGGCCGCGGCCGAGAATCTTCTCCGCCCGCTCGATGGCGCGGGCGATCGCCTCCGGGGTCTCGATCTCGGTGCGCTTGATGTCCACCACACCGAGGCCGAAACCGATGTCGCGCCGCAGTTCCTTGAATACGGCGAGTTCCTCGGGCGGCCGGTGCGCGCACTCCATCACGACGTGGTCCACGTGCAGCGCGTTGAGGTAGTCGATGAGCTTGGCCCAGGCCCCTTTCTGGATGCTCTGTCCGCCGTAATTGCCGAAACACAGGTGCACCGCGGCGAGCGCTTTCTTCGGCACCGCCTTCAGCACTTTGTTGATCGCTGCCGCCGCCCATTTCCATTCATCCGGATGGCCCGGCAGGTTGGCCTCGTCCACCTGGACCACGTCCGCATCCAGGTGCTTCACCTGCGCTGCAAGTACATCCGCGATCGTGTGCGCGAGCCTCTCGGGACTGCGGTAGTGCAGATCGTGCAGCGTCTTGGCCAGCATGTGCGGCCCGGTAAGGGTGAATT
>MEQQ01000089.1:16785-19082 GCA_001770285.1 Betaproteobacteria bacterium RBG_16_66_20 | reverse complement strand
CCGTTTCGCCCGCGCGCAGGCGAGCGAGAGATTCAGGCTGCCGGCGCCGACCGGCCCCTCGACCACGCCCGGCGGGCGGGCGCGGAAACGCATTGCCGCGCCTTTCGAATAGTCGAGCCATTCCGAGAAGCCGATCTCGCTGCGGATGCCCTGCATCGGCCGCGTGAAGTACTCGATCATGCCGTTGGTTTCGGGATGGTCGAGGTCGAAGCGGTAGAGCTCGCCGTCGCACACCAGGTCGATGCCGGCGCGCTCCTGCGTGTGCAGCACGACGCGCATGGCGTCCTCGAGCGCCTGCTCCGAGGGCGCGGCCGCCAGCCAGTCCGGCAGCGGGTAGGAGCCTACGACGGTGGTCCGGATGCGCGGCGGCTTCACGGCGGCGATTATAATTCACCAGATGGTTAACTTCGAGAACGTGGCGGCGCTCGAAGAGGCGATGACCCGCCCCTCTGCCGAGCTGGCCGCCGACCTGGCGCGCGCACCGGGCGACATCCTGATCCTGGGGGTGGGCGGCAAGATGGGCCCGACGCTCGCGCGCATGGCGAAGCGGGCCGCGCCCGAGCGGCGCGTGATCGGCGTCGCGCGCTTTTCCGAGCAGGGCCTGCGCGCGAAGCTCGAATCGCAGGGCATCGAATGCATCGCCTGCGACCTGCTCGACCGGGCGGCGCTGGAGCGGCTGCCGCGCGCGCCGAACCTGGTCTTCATGGCCGGGCACAAGTTTGGCGCCGCCGGCAATGCCGTCTTCACCTGGGCGATGAACGTGCGCGTGCCGTACCTGGTGGCCGACGCCTTCCGCGGGTCGCGCAGCGTGGTGTTCTCCACCGCCTGCGTCTATCCGTTCGCCGACGTCAGCGGCCCCGGTGCGGGCGAAGGCACACCGACCCTGCCACCGCCCGGCGACTACGCGGCCTCCTGCGTCGGTCGCGAGAAGGCCTTCGAGTATGGATCGCTGACGCACGGAACCCCGGTGCGCCTCATGCGCCTGGAATACGCGATCGACATGCGCTACGGCGTGCTGCACGACGTGGCATCGAAGGTTTTCGCCGGCCAGCCGGTGGACGTCGCGATGGGCCACGTCAACGTGATCTGGCAGGGGGACGCCAACGAGCAGGCGCTGCGCCTGCTGGCGCATTGCACCGCGCCCGCCTCGCCGATCAATGTCAGCGGTCCGGCGGTGGTCAGCGTGCGCTGGCTCGCCGGCGAATTCGGCAGGCGCTTCGGCATGAAGGCCGCAGTCACCGGCACGGAGGCGCCGACCGCCTGGCTGGTCGACACGCGCGCATCGCAAAAGCTGCTCGGCGCGCCGCGCGTGCCGCTCGAGACGATGATCGACTGGCAGGCCGACTGGATCGCGCGCGGCATGCCGGGCCTCGGCAAGCCGACGCATTTTGAGGCGCGGGATGGAAAGTACTGAACAGCAGCTGGGCGTCGAGCACCTCGCGGGCTGCCTGGCGCTGTCCAAGTCGGCAAACTGGAACCAGAACGAGGCCGACTGGCGGCTGATGCTCGGCTTTGGGCGCGGCTGGGGACTTGCGATGAACGACGGTACGCTCGCCGCCTCGACGCTCGTCTTGCCCTATAACGGATTCGCCTGGGTGGCGATGGTGCTCGTGCACCCGGAGCACCGCAAGAAAGGCTTCGCCACACGCTTGCTGCACACCGCGCTCGCCGACCTGAACCAGACGGGCCGGGCCGCGATCCTGGACGCGACCCCCGCGGGGCACGACGTATACGCGCAGGAGGGATTCGCAGACTGCTGGGGCTTCAAGAGATATGCCTTGACCGTGCCGGCGATGGAATTTCTCCCCGGCGAGAACATCAGGCCCATGGAAAAGGCGGACTGGCCGAAAATTCTCGAGCTCGACGCGAAGGCGTTCGGAGCGAATCGGGAAACAGTGCTGCGAAATCTTGCGCAACGGCTGCCGCAGGCGGCGCTCGTCGCCGAGCGCGGCGCCAGGATCGCCGGATTTCTCTTCGGCCGCGACGGGCGCGAGGCGCGCCAGCTCGGACCGCTCGTGGCGTATGACGAGCAGACCGCCTGCGACCTTCTCGGCACGGCGCTGCAACGGGTGGAGCCGACGGTCTATCTCGATCTCGCGGACCGGAAAGAAAACCTGAGAAAGTGGCTGGTACGGTGCGGCTTCGTCCTGCAGCGCCCCTTCACGCGCATGGCGCACGGCCTGCGCGAGGCGCCGGGCGAGTCCTCGCTCGTCTGCTGCCCGGCCGGGCCGGAACTGGGCTAGCGGTTCAAGCGATCAACTGGGGGTGTTTGCCATGACCTACGATTTCATCGTCAT
>MEQQ01000089.1:11795-16712 GCA_001770285.1 Betaproteobacteria bacterium RBG_16_66_20 | reverse complement strand
CGCGTCGGCGGCGGCTGCCACACTGCGGAGGCCACCCTGCCGGGCTTCAAGCACAACATCTGCTCGATGGTGCACACGAACATCCCGCTCAGCCCCGTGTACCGCGACCTCGAGCTCGAGCGAAACGGCGTGCGCTACGTCTACCCCGACCACCTGCGAGGCACGATCTTCCCGGACGGCAAGTGCCTGGTGATGTACCGCGATCCCGCACGAATGGCCGCCGAGATCGCCCGGTACTCCGCGCGGGACGCGAAGACCTTCACGCAGCTGGTAGAGGACTACGGCGAATTCATCGACTCGACCTACCTGCCGCTCATGTACTCGCCGCCGCTGCCACCTTCGTTACAGACGGCCGAGCTGGAGAAGTCGGACGAGGGCCGCGCGCTCATGCAGTGGCAGGCGAGCACGCCGGTGCAGCTGCTCGACGAGCTGTTCGAAAGCGAGCAGGTCAAGGTGCACTTCCTCGCGCGCATCACGGTGCTCGGTTTCCCGCCGGATGCCTTCGGGCAGGGCTGGATCTGCCTCTTCCGGATACTCAAAGCCGAGGCGCCGATCTGCGTCGGAGGCTCGCAGCAGCTGGCGGAGGGCCTGCGTCGCGTCGTGGAGGGCGCTGGCGGCGTGGTGAAGACCGGCGTGGGCGTGAAGCGCATCCTTCTACGCGGCAACCGGGCGTACGGCGTGGAGCTGAGCGACGGCACGCGGCTCGAGGCTGCGAAGGCGGTGATCACCAACGTCGAGCCGAAGAAGAGCTTCCTTCAGATGGTCGGGGAGGAGCACCTGCCGCCAGCCTTCGCGACCCGGGTCAGGAACTACCATTCGCGCGGGCGCTCGCTCTTCTGCCTGCACCTCGCGGTGTCGGAGCCGCCCCAATATCGGGCCGGCGCCGACAACCCGCATGTGAACCGGGCTTTCAGCCAGGAAATGTTCTGCGGCACCGTCGCCGACCAGGTCCAGGCCTACCAGGAAATCGCGGCCGGCAAGCCGCCCCGAAGGGAGATGCTGCAGATCACGTTGCCGACGCTCTTCGATCCGTCGCAGGCGCCGCCGGGCAAGCACACCGTCCTGGTATGGCAGTACGCGCCGTACGAGCTGGCGCAGGACGGGCCGCAGGGATGGAAGAAAGTGCGCGACGAATATGCCGCGCATTGCCTGGAGCTATGGCGGTCCTACGCGCCGAACATGACCAAGGACAAGATTCTCGCCATGACGATCCAGGACCCTACCGACACCGTGCAGCACAACGACAACATGGTGAATGGCGTCGATGTGGTCGGAGACATGACGCCCGACCAGATGGGCTATTTCAGGCCCTTTGCCGGCTGGTCAAGCTACCGCAGCCCCGTGGAAGGTCTCTACATGTGCGGCGGCTATTGCCACCCGGGCGGCGGCGTGCATGCGGGGGCGGGGCACAACGCGGCCGGCGTGATCGTGGAGGATTTCAAGCTGAAGAAGTGGTGGGACTGATGCCTCGACGCGAGGCCAGGTTCACGGTAAACGCGCCGCCCGGGGAATTGTGGAGATTCATCCGCGACTTCGAATCCCTGTGCACCTGCATTCCGGGGGTGGAGCGCATCAAGGTGGTGGACGACAGGACCGCCGAGCTGACGGTGAAGGAAAAAATCGGTGCCGTACCCTTGATTCTCACTCTGAGGGCACAAATAGATTCAGAGGACCCGCCGCACAGGCTTCACGCCATCGCGAAGGCCGAGCATCTGACGATGGCGATCGACGTCAGCTTGCAGGCGACCGGAGCGGGGACCGAGTTGCTCACGCTGTTCGACGTCAAAGGCGAAGGACAGCTCAAGGCGATCGTCGATCGCCTGTTCGAGCGCAGGGCGACCGAGCGGACCGCCCAGTTCGCGGACTGTCTTCAGAAACGCTTCGGCGCTGGGTCGTCGTCAAGCACGCCGGCGCGGGTTCCCGGAGGCTGCCTTGGCCGGCTCTGGCGGCGCCTGGTGGAGTGGTTCGCTCCGCGGCGGAATTAACGCCTCATTTCGTCATCTTGACCGAGCGGTCGAGAAACTCGTTGGTGTAGGTGGTCTTGACGTCGAACGGCTTGTCGATACCGATGTAGTCGCGCACCAGCTCGTAGTCGGCGCTCATCCGGCCGTCGTCATGGATCCCGAGCGCCACGGTCTTGGAGTGCTTGTCGCTCATCAGGACCTCGACGAGACTCCAGTTGACCAGCTCGTTGTCGGCCTTGAGCGCGCCGTTCGCATCCACGAGCGCCTTCACGCAGGGCTTCGGATCCTTGACGCAGGCCGCGAAGGCGCGCTGCGTCACCTTGACGAACTTGCCCACCAGCGCCTGGTTCTTCCTGAGGTAATCGCCGTTCACGATCACCGAATTGCCGTAGGGGTTGAGACCGATCTCGCGCCAGGCGACGAAGCCCAGGTCGTCGCCGAGCTCCCTCTGGAAAATGTGGTGGATGTTGTAGAACGAGGTCGTGATGTCGATGGACTTGGACTTCAGCGCCGAAAGCTTGGCGTTGGCGTCCACGTTTACCCAGGTCACCGACTTGGGATCGATGCCGTTGGCCTTGGCGAGCGCCGGCCACATCGGGCGCGCGCCGTCGGCCGCCGGGTTGCCGATCTTCTTGCCCGGGAAGTCCTTTATGCCCTTGATGCCCGAGCTCTTCAGCCAGTACAGCCCCTGCGGCGAGTTGGCGTAGACGTTGAACACCCCGACCGCGTCGGTGCCCTTGCCCTTGCCGATCAGCACATTGCCCATGTCGGCGAGCCCGATCGGATTGGCGCCGGCGCCGACCTTCTGCACCGCGAGCATCGAGCCCTTGCCCGGCTCGAGATTGAGGTCGATGCCCTCCTTGGCGTACCAGCCCTGCGCCTTGGCGTAGTAGTAGGGCGCGTGGTCGCCGCCCGGTACCCAGTTCAGGATGAAGTCGAGTTTTTGCTGGGCTGCGGCGGGGGCTGCGGCGAGCACGAGCAATACGGCAACGAGCGTCCTTGGCATGGTGATCTCCTTTGGCGGAGATGGTAGGAGCGCCGCGGGCCGGTGTCAACGGTCGCGGCTATAATTTAACCGGCTAGTTACCTTGCGGTTCCGCCATGCATTTCACCCAGCTTCCGGCCGACGTGCTCGCGCTCCTGCGGCGCGGGACGGTGATCCCGGCCCACCTGCTCGCGCTCGATGCGTCGCGCCGGCTCGACCGACGTCGGCAGCGCGCGCTGTCCCGCTACTACCTCGATGCGGGTGCGGGCGGACTGGCGGTTGGCGTGCACGCGACGCAATTCGCGATCCGCGAAGCGGGGCTCTACGAGCCGGTGCTGAAGCTCGCGGCCGACGAAGCGCGGACCTGGGCGCGCATTGGTCCCGCTCGCCCGGCGATTCTGATCGCCGGGCTCTCGGGCAATACCGCCCAAGCGAGGAACGAGGCAGCCATCGCGCTCGCGCACGGCTACCACGCCGGAATGCTGTCGCTCGCCGCGATGAAAGGCGCCTCCGAAGACGCGCTGATCGCGCACTGCACGAAGGTGGCCGCGGGAATTCCGCTGGTCGGCTTCTACCTGCAGCCGGCGGTCGGCGGCATCGCGCTTTCGGCCCGTTTCTGGCGCCGCTTTTGCGCCATCGAGAACGTGGTCGCGGTGAAGGTGGCGCCCTTCAACCGCTACCGCACGCTCGACGTCGCCAAGGGGCTGGTCGCGGCGGGCGCGGAGGATCGCGTCACGCTCTACACCGGGAACGACGACCATATCGTGCTCGACCTGCTGGCGCCGCTCGCGGTGAAGCGGGGCGCCGAGGAGGTCCGGGTGCGCATCAAGGGCGGCCTGCTCGGGCACTGGAGCGTGTGGACCAGGCGCGCCGTCGAGCTGCTGGAGAGAATCCACAACACCAGGGAGATCACGCCCGAGCTGCTCGCGCTGGACTCGCGCGTCACCGACGCCAACAGCGCGTTCTTCGACGTCGCCCACGATTTCGCCGGCTGCATCGCCGGCTGCCACGAAGTCCTGCGCCGGCAGGGCCTGCTCGAGGGCGTCTGGTGCCTCGACCCGAACGAGGGGCTTTCGCCCGGACAGGCCGAGGAGATCGACCGCGTCCATGCGGCGTATCCCGAGATGAACGACGACGCCTTTGTCCGCGAGAACCTGGAAAAATGGCTTTCTTAGTCCTGAGGACCCCATGAGCGAAACCGTGCAACGCTATACGCTGGCGATCGTGGCGCACCTGGCGCTGCTGCTGGCCTGGTACCTGTTCGTCACACTCGGCAACGTGCCGCAGTTCGTCATGCCCTCGCCGGGCGCGACGCTGGACGCGCTGCTGCAGCCGAACTACGGCTGGTGGACCAACATCGCGGTGACCGCCACGGAGATCTTCGCGGGCTACTTCCTCGCGCTGGTGGTCGGCGTGGCGCTCGCCCTCGTCTTCACCTGGTCGAAGGCGCTGGAGTCCTTTTTCATGCCGCTGCTGGTTTCGCTCAATATGATCCCGAAGGTGGCGCTCGGTCCGCTGATCATCGTCTGGTTCAAGTACGGCGTGTTTCCGAACTCGATGATGGCGTTCTCGATCTGCGTGTTTCCGATTCTGCTTACCACGGCGCGCGGCCTGCGCGAGGTGGAGCCCGAGCTGCTCGACCTGGTGCGCTCGCTCAAGGGCTCGCGCTGGCAACTGTTCTCCAAGATCCAGCTGCCGGGCGCTCTTCCCTACATATTCGCCGGCATGAAGGTCGCGGCGATCCTGGCGGTGGCGGGCGCGATCGTCGGCGAGTTCCTCGGCTCGGACAAGGGTCTGGGCTACCTGATGCTGCAGGTGCAGGTGACGCTGGACACGCCGGCGATGTTCATGGCGGTCCTCCTGATCACGCTGATCGGCATGCTGCTTTACGGCCTGGTGCTGGCGATGGAGAGGCTGCTGGTGGTGAAGGACGCGCGCATCGATGGTTGAGCCGTTCATCCGGTTGCG
>MEQQ01000089.1:3661-11766 GCA_001770285.1 Betaproteobacteria bacterium RBG_16_66_20 | reverse complement strand
GCAAGGAGCACCTGGCGATCTCCGACGCGACCTTCGACGTCATGCCCGGGGAGCTGGTATCGCTGGTCGGGCCCTCGGGTTGCGGCAAGTCGACGCTGCTCAAGATCCTTGCCGGACTGCATCCGCACGACGGCGGCGAGGTGCGCATCGGCTCGGCGACCCATACCTTCGATCCGTCGCGCGACGTCGGCATGGTGTTCCAGGCGCCGCTGCTGCTGAAGTGGCGGCGGATCCTGGAAAATGTCCTGCTGCCCGCGGAAATCCTCGGCCTGCCTGCGGCCGAGTCGCGCGCGCGCGCAAAGGCGCTGCTGGCACTGGTCGGTCTGGCAGGTTACGAGGAGAAGTATCCGTACGAGCTCTCCGGCGGGATGCAGCAGCGCGCGGCGATCGCGCGCGCGCTGGTGCATGACCCGAAGCTGGTGCTGATGGACGAGCCGTTCGGCGCGCTCGATGCGCTCACGCGCGAGAAGATGAACCTGGAGCTGCTGCGAATCTGGAAGGAGGCGGGCAAGACGATCATTTTCGTCACCCACGGCATATCGGAGGCGGTATTCCTCGGCACGCGGGTGGTGGTGCTGACCGCGGGCCCCGCCAAGATGGCCGACAACATTGCCATCGATCTGCCGCATCCGCGGACGCTGGACATGAAGACGCACGAGGGCTTCGGCGAATACACGCGGCGCATCTACCGGCATCTGGGGATGGAATGACCGGCAGGACGCGCACGACAAAAGGCGCCGCCAGACGCGACCCGGTGAAGAACCGCGAGCGCATCCTGGGCGCTGCTCTGGCAGAGTTCTCGCGCCATGGCCTGGGCGGCGCGCGCGTCGACCGCATCGCCGCGCGCGCGCGCGCCAACAAGCGCATGCTCTACTATTATTTCGGCAGCAAGGATGATCTCTTCCTTGCGGTGCTGGAGGCAAGCTATGCGCAGATCCGCAGCGCCGAGCGCGCGCTCGATCTCGAACACCTCGATCCGCGGGCGGCGCTGGAGCGGCTGGTCGAGTTCACCTGGGAGTACCTCCTCGCCCACCCTGAGTTCACGGCCCTGCTCAACAGCGAGAACTTGCATAAGGGCCGGCACGTCGCGCGCTCGCGGCGCGTGCGCGAGCTGCATTCGCCGCTGGTCGAGATGCTGCGCGGGATCCTCAAGCGCGGCGCGCAACGGGGGCTATTCCGGCGCGGTGTCGATCCGGCTCAGCTCTACATCTCGATCGCCGGGGAAGGCTACTTTTACCTGAGCAATCGCTATACGCTGTCGCGCATCTTCGGCCGCGACCTGATGACGAAAGCCGCACTGGCGACGCGGGCGCGCCACAACAGGCGCATGATCCTGGACGCCGTGCGCAGATAACGCGGCAGCATCCGATGCGAATTGCCGGGAGAAGGAACGCGCTATGAGAATCGCGTTGTGCAACGAAGTCATCGCGCCGATGCCGTTTCCGCAGCAGTGCGTCTACGCGGCCAAACTCGGCTACGACGGCCTGGAGATCGCGCCCTACACGCTTTCGGACGAGCCGCACCGCATGGGCGCCGCGCAGATCACAGCGGCCCGCGCCGCCGCCGCGGACGCCGGCATCGTCGTCACCGGCCTGCACTGGTTATTGCTGAAGCCGGCTGGACTATCCATAAGTACTCAAAATGAAAGCACCAGAAAAAAAACAGTCGATGTGATGCTCGCGCTCGTGGACCAGTGCGCCGAGCTCGGCGGCCGCTACCTGGTGCACGGTTCGCCCCAGCAGCGGCGCCTGGAAGCCGGGGACAGCCGTGCCGCGGCGATGGCGCGCGCGCAGGAATGCTTCGCCGCGGTTGCCGAACGCGCGGAGAAGGCGGGCGTGGTCTATTGCATCGAGCCGCTCTCGGCCGACCAGACGCCGCTCATCAACACGCTCGAGGAAGCCGCGGCGCTGGTGCAGGCGATCGGCAGCCGCAGCGTGCGCACCATGCTCGATTGCAGCGCCGCCAGCCGGATGGAAACCGCGCCCCTGCCCGCTCTCGTGGACACCTGGGTGCCGCGCGGCATGATCGCGCATGTGCAGGTGAACGACCGCAACCGGCGCGGCCCAGGCCAGGGCGAGCAGCGCTTCGCGCCGCTGCTCGCCGCGCTGGTGCGCCACGGCTATGCCGGCGATATCGCGGTCGAGCCTTTCGACTACGTGCCCGACGGCCCCGGCGCCGCCGCGCGCGCGATCGGCTACATAAAGGGCATTCTCGAAGCCCTGCAGGAGCGCTAGAAGCCGCGCCGTCATTGACGGGTCCGCGGTGCTGCGCCGAAAATGAAACGAACCGGATAACGCGCACCTATGGCACAGAAACGCATTGGCATCATCATGCACGGCGTCACCGGGCGCATGGGCATGAATCAGCACCTGGTGCGCTCGATCCTCGAGATCCGCAAGCAGGGCGGCGTGGCGCTGAAGGACGGCACGCGGCTCATGCCGGATCCGATTCTGGTGGGACGGAATGCGGCAAAGATCGAACCCCTGGCGAAGCAGCATGGGATCGAGCGCTGGACGACGGATTTGAATGGGGCATTGAAGAATCCCGAAGACCGGATCTTCTTCGATGCGGCGTCGACGCAGTTGCGCCCGACGCTTCTGCAGCAGGCGATCAGCGCCGGCAAGCACGTGTATTGCGAGAAACCGGTCGCGACCACTCTCGCGGAGGCGATCGATCTCTACAAGGCCGCGAAGAAGGCCGGCATCAAGCACGGCGTGGTGCAGGACAAGCTCTGGCTGCCGGGGATGCTGAAGCTCGCCAGGCTGCGTGATGAAGGCTTCTTCGGCCGGATCCTTTCGGTGCGCGGCGAGTTCGGCTACTGGGTATTCGAAGGCGACCGGCAGCCCGCGCAGCGGCCGTCGTGGAACTACCGCAGGAAGGACGGCGGCGGGATCATCCTCGACATGTTGTGCCACTGGCGCTACGTGCTGGACAACCTGTTCGGCGCGGTGCAGGCGGTGTCCTGCCTCGGCACGACGCACATCCCGTTCCGCTGGGACGAGAACGGGAAAAAATACAGGGCGACCGCGGACGACGCGGCCTATGCCACGTTCCGGCTCGCGGGCGGCGCGATCGCGCATTTCAATTCGTCCTGGGCGGTGCGCGTGCGGCGCGACGACCTGCTCACGCTGCAGGTGGACGGCACGCACGGCAGCGCAGTTGCCGGTTTGCGGCGTTGTCTGGTGCAATCCTATGAAAAAACCCCCAAGCCGGTCTGGAATCCGGATATTCCTCAGCCGATCAATTTCTTCGAAGGTTGGGAAGAAGTGCCCGATGGCAACTACGACAACGCGTTCAAAGTGCAGTGGGAGATGTTCCTGCGGCATGTAGCGGCCGAGGGCCCGTTCCGCTGGGGTCTGCTGGAGGGCGCCAAGGGCGTGCAGCTGGCCGAACTCGGCCTGAAGAGCTGGCGCCAGAAGAAGTGGCTGGACGTGCCGAAGCTCAAGCCGTGAAGCGCGACACGATTCTGACGCTCAAGCTTCCCCGGGGTAACACGCTGGAGAATTACCCCGTAAGAGAACCCAAACAGTTCAAAAAGCCTGCCGGCCCCTTCACCCGGGTCGCCTACGCCGCTGCGCACGTGGTCGCCGATCCGCTGTCGGCGAAGGAGCCGTGGCTGGAGGCGGCGATCGACTGGGAAGCGACGCTCGCCTATCGCCGGCACCTCTGGTCCTGGGGCTTCGGCGTCGCCGAGGCGATGGACACCGCGCAGCGCGGCATGGGGCTCGACTGGAGCAATTCCTTGCTGCTGATAAAGAAATCCCTTGAGGAAGCAAAGCACATTCCCGGCGCAATCGTGGCATCGGGCGCTGGTACCGACCATCTTGCCGACGGAGAAAAGCATTCAATAGAAAGAATCCTGGAGGCCTACGAAGAGCAATGCAGCGCGATTGAAAAGCTCGGCGGCAGAATCGTCCTCATGGCCAGCCGTGCCCTTGCCGCGAGCGCGCAATCGCCCGACGACTATGCCAGGGTGTACGAGCGCGTTCTCGGTCAGGTGAAGCAGCCGGTGATCATCCACTGGCTGGGCGGGATGTTCGATCCGGCGCTCGAGGGCTACTGGGGCAGGAAGGATCATCTTGCGGCAATGGATGTGTGCCTGGATGTCCTGTCGCGGAATGCTTCCAAGGTTGATGGCATAAAAATCTCCCTCCTGGACAAGGACAAGGAAATCCTGATGCGCCGGAGGCTCCCCAAAGGGATGCGCATGTACACCGGCGACGATTTCAATTTCGCCGAGCTGATCGAGGGTGATGCCGAGGGCCACTCCGACGCGCTGCTCGGCATCTTAGATGTCATTGCGCCGGCTGCCTCTCAGGCTCTTTCATTCTTGGTTGAAAATAATAAAACGGGTTATCACGAAGCTCTTGCGCCCACCGTGCCGCTGTCGCGCCATATCTTCGCGGCGCCGACGCGTTACTACAAGACCGGCGTCGTCTTCATGGCCTGGCTCAACGGCCACCAGGAGCACTTCGTGATGGTCGGCGGCCAGCAGAGTGCGCGCAACCTGCTGCACTTCGCCGAACTGTTCCGCCTCGCGGATGCCGCGGGCCTGCTCGCCGATCCGGAACTCGCCTGCCGCCGCATGCGGCAGCTCCTGGCGGTCAATGGCGTCGCCTGATCCATCGCTGCTGTCGCTCAATACAGCGACGGTCAGCAAGCAATGGACTCTGGCGCAGATGATCGAAGGCTGCGCGCGTCACGGCATCCGCGGCATCGCCCCGTGGCGCGACAAGCTCGCGGAAATGGGCGTAACGGAAGCGGCAAGAGCGATCAAGGCCAACGGTTTGACCGTGACCGGTGTTTGCCGGGGAGGGTTCTTTACCGCAAAGGACTGGCTGGACGACAACCGGCGCGCCATCGAGGAGGCGCATGCGCTCGGCGCGCACTGCCTGGTCCTGGTCGTGGGCGGCCTGCCCGGCGGCTCGAAGGACCTGATACGGGCTCGCGAGCGCGTCAAGGAATGCATTTCGATGGTTCTTCCCGAGGCGAGAAAAGCCGGCGTTCGGCTCGCCATCGAACCGCTGCACCCGATGCAGGCGGCCGAACGTGCCTGCATCAATACGCTGGAGCAGGCCCTCGACATCTGCGATGCGCTGGGTGACGGAATAGGCGTCGCCGTGGACGTTTACCACGTGTGGTGGGACCCGAAGCTCGAGCAGCAGATCAGGCGCGCCGGAAAAAAACGCATCTTCGCGTATCACCTCTGCGACTGGCTGGTACCGACGCGCGACCTGCTGAACGACCGCGGCATGATGGGCGACGGCGTGATCGACCTGCCGCGCATCCGTTCCTGGGTCGAGGCTGCAGGTTATGCGGGAATGCACGAGGTCGAGATCTTCTCCGAGCGCGACTGGTGGCGGCGCGATCCGGACGAAGTGCTGCGCACCTGCAAGGAGCGCTTTGCGACGGTGACCTGACTAGAAGTACGCCACGCCCTGGGTGTCGACGTAGAGCGCGTAGACCGAGGTGCTCGCCGCCATGAACAGGCGGTTGCGGTGCACGCCGCCGAAGCACAGGTTGGCGCAGCGCTCCGGCAGGTCGATGCGGCCGATCAGCTTGCCCGCGGGATTGAACACGTGCACGCCATCGAGGCCCGCTTCACCCATGCCCCAGCCGCACCACAGGTTGCCGTCGACATCGACGCGGAAACCGTCGGGCGTGCCCTTGGGCCCGGCACTGATCAACACGCGCGGATTGCCAAGTTTTTTTTCATTTATCAAGTCAAAAGCAAGTATTTCGCGAGGTGCCGAGCGCGACTGAACGATGTAAAGGATCTTCTCGTCGGGCGAGAAGGCGAGGCCGTTGGGCTGGTTGATGCCCTCGGCGACCACGCTTGCCTTGCCCGAGGGGTCCCAGCGGTAGACGTTCATCGGCAGCTCGGGCTCGGCCTTTGCGCCCTCGTACCAGCCGAGGATGCCGAAGGTCGGGTCGGTGAACCAGACCGAGCCGTCGGACTTGCACACGATGTCATTGGGTGAATTCAATTTCCTGTTTTCAAAGGAATCCACCAGCGTAACCACGCGGCCGTCGGCTTCGGTCCGGGAGACGCGCCGTCCGCCGTGCTCGCAGCTGAGGAGGCGCCCTTGCCGGTCACGCGTATTGCCGTTGGCGTAGCCCGAGGGCTTGCGGAACACGCTCACCGCACCGCTCTCTTCGTCCCAGCGCAGCATGCGGTCGTTCGGGATGTCGCTCCATACGAGGCAGCGCGCGTCGCCGAACCACACCGGGCCTTCCGCCCAGCGGCAACCGGTCGCCAGGCGCTCGATCTTGGCGAGCGGCAGCCGATAGCGGTTGAACGATTCGTGGACCGCGATCACCGCCGGATCGGGGCAGCGCGGGCTGGGTTGCCAGTCGGGCGGGTTCATGGCCCGATTACTTCGTCAGTCCAGGCAGCCAGAGGGAAATTGCCGGAATATAGGTCACCAGCAGCAGCGCGAGGCACATCGCGCCGTAGAACGGCCACAGTTCCTTCGATACCGCCTCGATCGTCACCTTGCCGATCGCACAGCCGACGAACAACGTCGGACCTACGGGCGGGGTGATCAGGCCGATCCCCAGGTTGAGGATCATGATCATGCCGAAGTGTACCGGATCGATGCCGAGCTTGAGGATCACCGGCATGAAAATCGGCGTGCAGATGAGCAGCATGGGTGCTAAGTCCATGAAGGTGCCGAGCAGCAGCAGGAGAATGTTGACGAGGAACAGGAAGACGTACTTGTTCTCGGAAATGCCGAGGAACAGGGCCGTGACCTTGGCCGGGATCTGCATGATGGCCATCATGTAGCCGAAGCCGACCGAAAACCCGATCAGCATCATCACCATGGCGACGGTTTTCACCACGCGGTGGATGAGGTGCGGCAGGTCGCGCCACTTGTAGTCGCGGTAGACGAAGAGCGTGACCAGGAACGCGTACACGCATGCCACCGCGGCCGACTCGGTGGGGGTAAACACGCCCGATAGAATGCCGCCCATGATGATGATCACCGTCACCAACCCCCATAGCGCGTCGGCGAATATTCTCGGAATGCTGCTGAGCGGGATCGGCTCGGACTTCGGCATTTCGCGCTTGTGGGCGGTCCAGATGATCAGGCCGATGAGGCACGCGCCGAAGAGCAGGCCCGGGAAGATGCCGGCGAGGAACAGGTGCGCGACCGAGATGGTGCCGCCCGCGGCGACGGAGTAGATGACGGCGTTGTGCGAAGGCGGAATCATGAGCGCCTGCACCGAGCCGCATATCGTGACGTTGGTGGCGAAGACCCGCGGATAACCCTGCTTCACCATCTGCGGGATCATTACCGAACCGATGGACGCAGTATCGGCGACCGACGAGCCCGAGATACAGCCGAAAAAAGTGCTCGCCAGCACGTTGACCAGCGCCAGGCCGCCGCGGATGACGCCGAAGAAGACCTTGGCGAAATTGACCAGGCGCGCCGCCATGCCGCCCTCCGCCATGATGGCGCCGGCGAGCACGAAGAACGGGATTGCGAGCAGCGCGAAGTCGTCGGTGCCGTCGGAGATCTTGAGCATCACCGCCTCGAGCGGGATGTCGACATAGAGCGCCGCGATGATTGCGCCCAGGCCGAGCGCGTAGGCGACCGGCACGCCCAGCGCGCACAGCAGGGTGAACGAGCCGAGAAGTACGAGGATGTCCACCGCTACTCGAGTCCCGCGGCCTGGTCGCTGTACATGATCGACGTCTTCGGCGGCGGGCCGACCCAGATCTTCTCGATGAGGAACAGCAGGGTCAGCAGCCCCGCGATCGGGATCGGCATGTAGACGATGCCGACATGCAATGCCGGGAATTCGGCCATCGTGTTGTACCAGGTGAGCTGGCACAGCTGCACGCCGTAGCCGAGCATGAAAAGCGCGGTTGCCGCCATGCAGGCATCCACGCCCCACAGCATGTACTTGCGGGTCTTCGCGCCGACGGCATTGAGCAGGGCTTCGACCGCGATATGCACATTGGCGCGGTAGATCGCGGCGCCGCCGAGGAAGGAGAACATCACCATCATCACCACCGCCGCCGGTTCGGGCCAGGACAGCGGATTGTTCATGACGTAGCGCATGAACACGCCAGCCGGGATGATCAGCGTGATTGCCAC
>MEQQ01000089.1:665-3652 GCA_001770285.1 Betaproteobacteria bacterium RBG_16_66_20 | reverse complement strand
CAGCGTGATTGCCACCAGCGCGGCGCCCGAGAGCACCACGCAGGCGAGGTACAGCCACTCCATTGCCCGCTGGTAGTTTTGTTTCACGATAAAAAAACGGGCCGCTGCGGGCGGCCCGTTCTCCGGCAGGTGCAGATCCCTACTTCGTATCCTGGATCTTCTTGAGCAGCGCCGCGTACTTGGCGCCGTACTTGTCGCGCACCGGCTGGGTCGCCTTGAAGAATGCAGGCTTGTCGGCCGCCACGAACTTGATGCCGGCGGCCTTGAGCTTGGTCTCGGCCTCGCCGACGTACGCGTCCCACAGCTTGCGCTGCTCGATCTGCGCTTCGCGCGAAACCTTCTTGAGCAACGCCTGGTCTTCCTTGGACATCGTTTCCCAGTTGCGCTTCGAGAACACGAAAATCTCGGGAATGATCAGGTGGCCGGTGAGGCTGTAGACCTTGCTGACCTGGTAGTGGTTCTGCGCGAGCAGGGTCGGCGGGTTGTTCTCCGCACCGTCCACCACGCCGGTCTGCAGCGCGCTGTAGAGCTCGTTGAAGCCCATCGCGACGCCGTTGCCGCCCATCGCGTTCATGGTCTCGACGAACAGCGGGTTGCCCATCATGCGGATCTTCATGCCCTTCAGGTCGGCGGGCTTGGTGACCGGCTTGTTCGAGTAGACGTTGCGCGTGCCGGCGTCCATCCAGCCGAGCACGATCAGGCGCGAGGTCGGCGCGTTGGAGGTGCGCTCCAGCAGCTCCCGCCCGATCGGGCCGTCGATCACCCTGCGCATGTGTGCTTCGTCGCGGAAGATGAACGGCATGTTGAACACGTTGAGGTCGTCCACCACCGGGCCCATCGCGCCCACCGAAATGCGCGCGATCTGCAGTGCGCCGACCTGCGCCTGCTCGATCATCTCCTTCTCGCCGCCGAGCTGCATCGACGGGAACATCTGGATCGAAATGCGGCCGTTGGTCGCTTTCTCGAGCTTGGCGCCCATGCGGACGATGGCCTCGACCGTGGGGTAGCCGAGCGGGTGTACGTCGGAAGCCTTCCAGACCTGCTTTTGCTGCGCTGGCGCGGCAAGCGGGAAGCTGAGTGCGCATGCCGCGAGCGCGGCGGCGAGTGCGGTGAAGTTGCGGCGTTTCATCGGATCCTCTCCTCCAGGTTGTCATACATCATACAACTCGATTAGACTTCCCGCCCCGAGGATTGTCAAGCAGCCGACGATGAAGCAACCGCGCAAGCTCGCGCAGGCGGTGGTGGAGCGGCTCGCCGGCCGCATCCGCCGCGGCGAATTCAAGGCCGGCGACAAGCTGCCGACCGAGTTCGAGATCACGCGCGCCTTCGGTGTCAGCCGCACCGTGGTGCGCGAGGCGATGTCGCGGCTGCAGGCGGCGGAACTCGTCGAAACCCGGCATGGCATCGGCACCTTCGTGCGCGAGGGCGCTGACCGCGCGCCGTTCCGCATCGAGCCGGTGGAGCGGGCAACGCTGAACGAGCTGATCGCGATCCTCGAGCTGCGCATGAGCATCGAAGCGGAAGCGGCGGCGCTCGCCGCCGAACGCCGCAGCGCCGCGCAGCTGGCGCAGATGCGCCGGGCGCTGGATGCGTTCGCGAAGCAGGTCGCACAGTCGAAGGATGCGATCCAGGCCGATTTCCGCTTCCACTTTGCGATCGCGCAGGCGACGGCGAACCCGCATTTCGCGGACCTGATCCGCTACCTCGGCACGATGCTGTTTCCGCGCACGCGCGTGAACTCGGCGCAGCTCGCGGGCGAGAAGCGTTCCGCGTATCTGGGGCGGGTGAACAGCGAGCACGAGAAGATCTACGAGGCGATCGCGCGCGGCGCGCCGGAAGCGGCGCGTGCGGCGATGCGCCTGCACCTGGAGAGCAGCCGCGAGCGGCTGCGGCGGGCCCACCGGGCGCTGCTGAATTCATGAATGCGAGGATCCTGCTGACGCACTCGCCGGAGACCCTGAGCAGCTACTACGGGGAGCGGGCTGTCGCCGGCCTGAAAGCGCTCGGCGATGTGGTCTTGAATACGAACGAAAGACCGCTTCAAGGAGAGGCCCTGGTCGGTGCCGCCGGCGATTGCGATCTGATCGTCTCCTACCGGCAATCGGCCGCGCCGGCGGCGGTATTCGAGCGGCTGCCGAAACTGGTCGCCTTCCTGCGCTGCGCGATCGACATCCGCAATATCGATGTCGCGGCGGCAAGCAGGGCCGGGGTGCTGGTGACCCAGGCGAGCGCGGGATTCGTCGCTTCGGCGACCGAGTTGGTGATCGGTTTCATGGTCGATCTTTCGCGCCGTGTCACGCAGCATGCTTCTACTTATCATTCAAGGAAAATTCCCCAAGCAGCGATGGGCAGAGAATTGCGTGGCAGTACGCTGGGGGTCATCGGCTATGGGGCGATCGGCAGGGAGGTGGTCCGGGTGGCCCGTGCCCTTGGGATGAGGGTCCTGATCAATGATCCTTATGTAACGGATATCGAGCAGACCCCGATCGATGAACTGCTTGCGCAAAGCGACTATGTCGTGCCGCTCGCGGTGGCAAGCGCCGAGACGGAAAATCTCATGGCTGAGAAAGAATTCCAGCAAATGAAACGCGGCGCATTCTTCATCAACGTGTCGCGCGGCAACCTGGTCGATGAAGCGGCGCTCACGCGCGCGCTGGACTCGGGGCGGATCGCCGGTTGCGCCATCGACGTCGGGCGCGCGCCGGACCAGATGCCGACGCCCGCGCTGGCCGCGCGCGCCGATGTCATCGCCACCCCGCATACCGCCGGCCTCACGCTCCCCGCGATCGAGCACCAGTCGATGGAGACCGTCGCGCAGGCCGGCGAGATACTTGCAGGCCGGGTGCCGAAGGGCGCCCTGAACGCGGAACACTGGAAACGCAAGGAGCTCCTCAGGACATGAAGACCATTCTGATTACCGGCGCCGCGGGCGACGTCAGCACGCACCTGCGGCGCGAATTGGCGGGGAAATACGTGCTGAGGGTTTC
>MEQQ01000089.1:0-599 GCA_001770285.1 Betaproteobacteria bacterium RBG_16_66_20 | reverse complement strand
GCTTCGCATCACGAAAGGCGTGGACGCGGTCGTGCATCTGGGCGGCTATTCGGTCGAGGGCCCCTGGGACGGAATCCTCAGCGCCAACATCATCGGCTGCTACAACGTGTTCGAAGCGGCGCGCCGCAACGGCGTCAGGCGGATCCTTTTCCCGACCTCGAACCATGCGGTCGGCTACTACCGGCGCGACCAGACCATCGATCACCGCGTCTATCCGAAGCCCGACAGCCGCTACGGCGTCTCCAAGGTATTCGGCGAGGCGCTCGGCAGCCTGTATGCCGACAAGTACGGCATGCAGGTGTTCTGCATGCGCATCGGCAACGTCGGGCCGGCGCCCATCGACAAGCGGCGGCTGTCGATCTGGTTCTCGCCGCGCGACCTCGCGCAGCTGGTGACCATCGGCATCGAGCATCCGGAGGTCCGCTTCGAGATCGTCTACGGGGGGTCGAAGAACACGCGCAGCTGGTACGACAATTCGAACGCCTACCGGCTCGGCTACAAGCCGCAGGACGATTCCGAGGCCTATGCCGCGCAAGTGTTGGCGAGCGAGAAACCGGGCGGCGATCCCAAGGTTGAGGCATACCAGGGCGGCGTTTTCG
>MEQQ01000088.1:5785-8396 GCA_001770285.1 Betaproteobacteria bacterium RBG_16_66_20 | reverse complement strand
CGGCTGCGGCTGAACTGAAGAAGCTCGGCCGCTACGACCTGACGCGCATTCTCGGCAAGGGCGCGATGGGCATCGTCTACGAGGGCCTCGACCCCAAGCTGCACCGCACGGTCGCGATCAAGACCATCCTCAAGGGCCACATGGATGACGACGATGCGGCCAAGGAATACTCGATGCGGTTCATGCGCGAGGCCCAGGCCGTCGCGCGCCTGAACCATCCCCACATCGTGCAGGTGTACGACTTCGGCGAGGAAGCCGAAGTCGCCTACATCGTGATGGAGTTCATCAAGGGCAAGGAGCTCAAGAGCTTCTTCGACGCCAACGAGCGCTTCGAGCTGAAGGAAGCGGTGCGCATCATGTGCGAGCTGCTCGACGCGCTCGATTTCGCGCACGAGGGCGGCATCGTCCACCGCGACATCAAGCCCGCCAACGTGATGCTCGACGGCCAGGCGCGCGTCAAGCTCGCCGACTTCGGCGTCGCGCGCGTCGCCGACGACCGCTCGGCGGCCGAAAAAACGCAGGCCGGCACCATGGTCGGCACGCCGGCCTACATGTCGCCGGAGCAGATCACCGGCGGCAACGTCGACCGGCGCACCGACATCTTCTCGGCCGGCATCATCCTGTACCAGTTCCTCACCGGCGAAAAACCGTTCACCGGCTCGGGCGCCTGGACCATCGCGAAGAAAATCATCCAGGACCACCCGCCGGTGCCGTCGTCGATCAACAACACGATATCGCCGCTGTTCGACAACGTCGTCAACAAGGCGCTGTCGAAGGCGGTGGACACGCGCTACCAGACGGCGCGCGAATTCGGCGCCGCGCTCAAGCGCGCGCTCGAGGGCAAGTCCGAGGAGGACGATTCCGACAAGACGGTAGTCGGCTCGATGGCCGACATGGGCTCGATCGCCAAGCCCGCGGCGCAGATGGCCACCTCCAGGGCCGAAACCACCAAGGGCGCCACCAGCACCGGCAGCCAGGAAGTGGAGCTCGAATTCTGGCGCGCGATCAAGGACGGCAACGACCCGGACGACTTCGAGCTCTACGTGCAGCAGTTCCCGACCGGCATTTACGCGGCGCTCGCCAAGCGCAAGATCGCCAAGCTGCGCGGCGTCGCCCCCGAGGAATCCGGCGCCAAGGCGCGCGAGCTGGAGAAGAAGGAGGCCGAAGAAGCGGCCAAGCGCGAATCCGAGGTAAAGGAGAAGCTCGCCGAAGAGAAGGCCAAGCTCGAGGCCACGCTGGCGCAGAAGGAAGCCGAATACGCGAAGCGCGAGGCGGAAGCGGAAGCGAGGCGGGTCGCCGCGGAAAAGGCGCGCGCGGAAGCCGATGCCAGGCGCGAGGCCGAGATGGCCAAGCGGGAGGCGGAGGCCAAGGCGCGCTCCGCAGCCGAGGAGAAAGCGCGGCTCGAGGCGATGGAGAAGGCGAAGCAGGAAGCCGCTGCCGAGCTGGCCAAGCGCGAGGCCGAGTACAAGCGGCGCGAAGCCGAGGCCAAGGCGAAGGCCGACGCCGAGGCGAAAGCGCGCCACGAAATCGAGGAAAAGGCGAACAAGGATGCCGAGATCCGCGCCAAGGCCGAGGCCGAGGCGCGCGCCAAGCGCGAGGCCGAAGACAAGGCCAGGCGGGAGGCGGAAGCCAAATCGAGGGCCGAAGCGGAGGCCCGCGCGAAGAAGGAAGCCGAAGAGCACGCCAAGCGCGAAGCCGAGGCGGCCAAGCGCGAGGCGGAGCTGAAGAAGAAGCTCGCGGATGCGCCCAAGGCGAAGATGCCGGTGGTGCCGATCGTCGCCGCCATCGTGGTGGTGGTCGCGGTCGCGTTCGGCGGCTGGTACTACTACACCGCGGGCGAACGGGCGCGCGTGGCCGCACTGACCGCGGCGCTCGAGTCGGCGACCAAGGCGACCGAAGAACTGAACAAGGCCAAGCAGGCCGAGGTCGAGGCGCAGAAGCGCGCAACGGAAGCCAGGGCGGCGGAGGATGCCGCGAGAAAATCGGGCGATACGGCGGCATTGAAAGCGGCCACCGATGCGAGATTGAAGGCCGAAGCCGACGCGGCGGCGCAGGCCAAGCTGGTGCAACAGCGCGAAGCGGACGTGAAAGCCAAGCAGGACGCGGCGAAGAAGGCGAAGGAAGACGCCGACAAGCGCGCCGAGGCCAAGAAGGAGCAGGCGGTCGCGAAGGCCGAGCCGGTGGCCCCGAAGGCCGAGCCGGCCCCGAAGGCCGAACCGGTCGCCAAGGCCGAGCCGGCCTCGAAGGCCGATCCGGTCGCCAAGGCCGAAGCCAAGGCGCCGGCCGCGCCCAAGGCCATGAGCCGTTCCGAGCGCGAGCGGTTGCGGGACGAAGAGGCCGCGGCGAAGGCGCTGGCCGCGGCTGGGAGGACGCCGACGCAGGTCGCGGCCGTGTCGCCCTCGGTAGCAGGCACTGCGCCCTCGGGATCGCCGTCTGCGTCCGCCCCCGCGCCTGGCGCCGCCGCCGTTCCTGCGCCCGCCGCGAAGGTCTCGGATGCAGAGGTCCTTTATCAGCAGGCGTTCGCCATGGAAAACGGCGGCAAGGCGGCGGAGTCCATCCGCATCTACCGCCGGGCGGCCCGCGCGGGCAGCGGCAAGGCGGCGAAGCGGCT
>MEQQ01000088.1:1690-5720 GCA_001770285.1 Betaproteobacteria bacterium RBG_16_66_20 | reverse complement strand
ACGAGGTGGCGCGCAAGCTCGGCGAAACAGTTGAAACCGCAAAGGCGCGCGGGCAATAATAGTTGCGCCTGAGCCGCGGCCGTCCAGGCCGCGGCGCCGAGGGCGCGAAAACTGGGGGAACGGCAATGAGCGAGCGCCAGAAAGACGGCGCCGACCCGGACGCGACGGTGATGCTCCCCCCGGCGCCCGCGGACGATGACGCAACGGTGATGCTGCCCGCGGCGGCAGAGGATCCGGACGCGACGGTGATGTTGCCCTCCGGCGGGGCCGAGGCCGACCCGGAGGCGACCGTGATGATGCCGCCGGGCGACGCCGGCGCCGCCGCGGAACCCGATGCCGACGCGACGATCGCGATTCCGACCCCGGGGCGCAAGCGCGACGAGATTCCCGCGGCGCCGGCCGCGGGCAGCGCGGCGCTGGCCGCCGACATCGGCGCGCTGGGCGGTCTCAACCCGCTCATCGCCGCGGCCAATCCGATTCTCGCCGTGGTGCCGCAGATCCGGCACGCCCTGCGGCATCCCGATCCCGACGGCCTGCGCGCGAGCCTGCGCCAGCGCATCGATGTCTTCGAGCACGAGGCGCGCGCCGCCGGCCTGGGCGATGAAGCGGTCGCGCAGGCCAGCTACGCCCTGTGCGCGCTGCTCGATGAATCGGCCGCTTGCACCCCATGGGGCGCGGGTTGGGCAAAGAGCGGCCTGCTCGCGGAGCGGCACGGCGACAGCGCCGGCGGCGAGAAATTTTTCCTGCTGCTGGAGACGATGGCCGCGCAGCCGGCCGCGAACCTCAGCCTGCTCGAATTCCTCTACGCCTGCCTCGCGCTCGGCTTCGAGGGCCATTACCGCGATGCCTCGGACGGCCGGCAGGCGCTGGCCGAAAAGCGCACCAGGCTGCTTGGCCTGATCAGGCAGCAGCAGGCGCCGCACGATGGCGAACTCTCGGGTCACTGGCGCGGCGTGGCGGCGCCCGCGCGGCGGCCGGCGGGCGGCCTCGGGCTTTGGGCGGCCGGATCCGGCGCCGCGCTGCTCCTCGCCGCGGTGTACGCCGGCTACAGCGTGACGCTCGGCTCGCTTTCCGATCCGGTGACGCGCGAGATCGCGCAACTCAGGCTGCCCGAGTCCGCCGCCCCGGGATCGGGTCCGGCTGCGGGCGCGGCGACGCCGCGGATCAGCGAGCAGCTGGCCGAGGAGATCGCGCGCGGCGAGGTCGCGGTGACCGACGCCGCCGGCATCAGCACGATCGTGATCCGCAGCGACCGCTTCTTCGCCTCCGGCAGCGCGCGCCTCGAAGCCGAGGTCGAGCCGGTGCTGCTGCGCATCGCGCAGGCGCTCGATCGCGTGCCGGGAACGATCCTGGTCACCGGGCACACCGACGACGTGCCGATACGCACGGCGCGCTTCCCGTCCAACTGGGAGCTTTCCACCGAGCGCGCGGCTTCGGTCGTAAAGCTGGTCGCCGGCAAGCTGAGCGACGCGTCGCGGCTGCGCGCCGAGGGCGTCGCCGATTCCGCGCCCGTGGCGCCGAACGATTCGGCCGCGAACCGCGCGCGCAACCGGCGCGTGGTGATCATCCTGCGGAGCGGGTCGTGAACGCGGCGCTGCCCGGCTGGCTGCGCAAGCGCTGGCTGCTCGGCGCGCTCGCACTCGCGGCATTCGCGCTGGCGGCGTGGTTCGCCGGCGACCTGGTCGCCTTCGGCGCCTGGCGGCCGTTCGAGACGCCGCTGGGCCGCGGCGCGCTGATTGCCGCAGCGGCGGCGGCCTGGGCGGGCCTGGAGTCGTGGCGTGCACGCCGCTCGCGGCTGGAGAACGAGCGCATGCTGGAAGTGCTCGCGGGCGGCGCCGAATCGCATCCGGCGGATAGTGCGGCCCGCGCGGCGCGCGAAATCGCGCTGCTGCGCCAGCGGTTCGAGGAAGCGGCCGAGATCCTCAAGAAGACGCGCTTCAAGGGGCCCGACGGCGAGAGCCGCTACGTGCACGAGCTGCCCTGGTATGTCTTCATCGGCGCGCCGGGCTCGGGCAAGACCACCGCGCTGGTGAATTCCGGGTTGCAGTTTCCGCTGCGCGCCGCGGGCAGCGATCCGGCGCTGGCGGGCGTCGGTGGCACGCGCAACTGCGATTGGTGGTTCACCGACGAGGCGGTGCTGCTCGACACCGCGGGCCGCTATACCACGCAGGAGAGCGACCTCGAGGCCGACGCCGCGGCCTGGCTCGGTTTCCTCGACCTGATCAAGCGCTTCCGGCCGCGCCGGCCGCTGAACGGCGCGCTGGTGACGCTGAGCATTTCGGACCTGATGCTCTGGACGGACGAAGAACGCACCCGCTACGCCTGGCACGTGCGCGCGCGCGTCGCCGAGCTCTACGAGCGCCTCGGCGTGCGCTTCCCGGTCTACCTGCTGGTGACCAAGTGCGACCTGCTCGCCGGCTTCATGGAATTTTTCGGCGAACTGGACGCCGACGGCCGCGCCCGGGTCTGGGGCGCCACCTTCGATTACGCCGCCGACGGCTTCATGCTGGGCGGACCGGGCCAGCGTTTCGCCGACGAGTTCGACGCGCTCGAGCGCCGGCTCTATGCCGAGCTGCTGCAACGCCTGGAGGGCGAAAGCGACCTGCAACGGCGCGCCGCGGTTTACCGTTTCCCGCAGGAATTCCGCGGCGTCGGGCCGCTGATCGAGAAGTTTCTCGATTCGGCCTTCGTCGGCGTGCAGGGCGCGCCCGAGCCGCTGCTGCGGGGCGTGTATTTCACCAGCGGCACGCAGGAGGGCAGCCCGATCGACCGCGTGCTCGGCACGCTGGCGCGCAGCTTCAAGCTGGAACGCGAGGGCAGGCCGGCACTTGCCGGGGGGCCGGCGCTCGCCGGCACCGGCAAGAGCTTTTTCCTCAAGCGGCTGCTGCGCGAAGTGATCTTCCCGGAATCCGGGCTGGCGGGCAGCGATGAGCGCCTCGAGCGCGAGGCGCGGCGCGCGCAGCGGATGGCGCTCGGCGCCATCGCGGCGTGCACCGCAGTCGTGGTGGCGCTCTGGACCGCGAGCTTCTTCGGCAATCGCGACTTCATCGCCGCGGCGCAGGCGAAGAGCGCGGCGGCGAAGAGCGAAATCGACAAGCTCGGCGCGCCGCGCGCCGGCGAAGAGGGCCAGCTGCTGCGCGCGCTGAACGCGCTGCGCGACCTTCCAGGCGGCTACCGCGACCGCCAGGGCGGCGCAGCCGTGGCCGCCGGCTTCGGGCTTTCCCAGGGCGAAAAGATCGGGGCGCAGGCGGTGCGCGCATACCGGAACGCGCTGCGCGACGCGCTGCTGCCGCGGCTGACCGCATCGAAGAACGATTATTCCAAGTGGGGGCTGTCGGAGGCGGAACTCGCGGACTTCGCCGGGCACGTGCGCGCAATGCGGGACGAGGCGATAATTAGCGCAGTGCAACCGATACCGGCGCCCGCAAAGACCCCATGAGCGATTCCTACGACACCGGCTGGTACGGAAAGCTTCCCGCGAGCGGCGACTTCGTCACGCGGCGCCTGCCGCCTTCGTTCATCGAGCCCTGGGACGCCTGGCTGAACGCGATGCTCGCGGGCAGCCGCGAGCGCCTGGGCGATGCGTGGCGCGCGGCGTTTCTTTCCGCGCCCGCGTGGCGTTTCGTGCTCGCCCCGGGCATCATCGGGGAGCGGGGCTGGGCGGGCCTGATCGTGCCCAGCGTGGATTCGGTAGGACGCTATTTCCCGCTCACCGTGGCGAGCGCGCTGCCCTCCATGAGCCTCGATCCGGTGACCACTGTCGCGCGCGCGCACAACTGGTATGCCGAAGTCGAGCCGGTGGCCTATGCCGCGCTCGCACCCGAGGCCGAGATGGAGACTTTCGACGCGCAGCTCGCCAACCGGCGCTTTCCCGGCGAGCTGATCGCGCTGCCGGAGGCCACTACGGAGGAGACGCTGCCGCCGCGCGGCCGCGGCCAGCGCGCGCTCTGGATTCCGCTCGGCCCCGAGTTCCAGGGCGAGGCCGGCCTGCGCGGCCTCGCCAAGCCGCTCGCCGAACCGTATTCCGCCT
>MEQQ01000088.1:933-1683 GCA_001770285.1 Betaproteobacteria bacterium RBG_16_66_20 | reverse complement strand
GGAGGAGTCCGAGATATTCGGCCGCAGCCTGATGCTGTGCGAGAAGCTGCCCGCAGTCGAGCAATTCTGCGCCATGCTGAACGGCGAATGGAATGCGGGCCAGGGCGAGCGCCGGAGCGCCTGACCGCACGCCATGTCGCTCTCGCTCAAGATATCGAAGAAAGTCGGCGGCCGCGCCGACATGATCGCGAGCCGCTCCTGGCCGCAGAACCGGATCACGGTCGGCCGCGGCGAGGAATGCACGCTGGTGCTCGAAGACCCGAAAAAGCACGTCTCGCGCGTGCACATCGAGCTCGAAGAGAAGAACGAAGACACGTTCCAGCTCACGGTCGTGTCCAAGGTGAACCCGGTCTTCGTCAGCGGCAAACGCCATCCGCCGGGCAGCAAGCTCGATCTGCACGCGGGCGACCGCGTCGAGCTCGGTGAATACGAGCTCGAGCTGCTGCCGCCGCCCGCCCAGACACCCAAGTCCGCATCCCCGGTCCCGGACGTCGAGGAAACGACCCGTCCCGACAACCCGATGCTGCAGCCGGTGCGGAGCAAGCCGCCGGTGGCGCCTGCGCCACCGAGGCCGGAGAAAACGGTTCCGGTCGAGGCCGTCAAGGCGGCGCCACCGCCGCCGCCCAAGCCTGCGCCGGATGCGGTGTTCGAAGAGGCGACCTTCATCGGCCAGAAGCCGCCGCCGATCGAGCCCGGATTCCTCGACGGCGAGAAGCTGCCGCCGATCGAGGCCGGATTCTTCGACGAGCC
>MEQQ01000088.1:0-889 GCA_001770285.1 Betaproteobacteria bacterium RBG_16_66_20 | reverse complement strand
GCTCCCGAGGCCGGCGTGCTCGACGAGGCGACTTACGTCCGCGGCTCCAATGCGGCCCCGGTGAATCTGTTCGACGAGGCGACCTACGTAGGCGGCCGGCCGCCCGGAGGCGGAGCGCCGGCGGCGACGGCGGCAGCCGCACCGGGGGGAGCGGCCACCGGCGCCGCGGGAATGCGCGCCGCGGCGAAAGCCTTCCTCGAAGGCGCCGGGCTCGCGGACAAGGAGATCCCGGACGCCGAGGTCGAAGTCTTCCTGAAGCAGTCGGGCAAGATCATGCGCGCTGCGGTGGAAGGCGCCATGGCGCTGCTCGCCGCGCGCGCCACGGCGAAAAAGGAATTGCGCGCCGAGGACCGCACCATGGTCGCCTCGAAAGACAACAATCCGCTCAAGCTCATGTCCGATCCGCAGGAGGCGCTCGCGTTCCTGCTCGACACCCGGGACCGCACCGGCGGCTTCCTCGATCCGGTGCAGGCAGTCGGCGACGCCTTCGACGACCTGCGCGCGCACGAACTGGCGCTGTTCGCCGGCCTGCGCGCGGCGCTGCTCGGCGCGATCCAGCGCTTCGATCCCAAGACGCTCGAAGCCGAACTCGAAAAGAGCGCCGGCGGCCTCGGCCTGAACCGCAAGGCCAAGCTCTGGGAATTGTTCGGGGTGTACCAGCAAAAACTCGCGCACGACGCCGAGGACGATTTCAACAAGGTCTTCGGGCACGAATTCATGGGCACCTACATGGATCAGGTGAAGCGGCTGCGCGGCAGCCGCTAGAAACCGGACTCTGACCTCGGGTTTCGGGGGTCCCAAAAAGGGAGCTTGCAAAGCGACCTGATACTGTATAAAAATACAGTACTCATGGTTGCTCTTGCAGACATTCTCCAGCGGCGAGCCGTCT
>MEQQ01000087.1:4751-8200 GCA_001770285.1 Betaproteobacteria bacterium RBG_16_66_20 | reverse complement strand
AATCGCCGCGGGCTCCCGCCCCACGCCGCAGGAACCCGCGCCGCCGCGGCGCGCGACGGAGTTGGACGAAGTGCTGCGGCTAGGAGTGGAACGGCTCGCGGACTATCAGGGACTGGCCTACGCAAACCTCTTCAAAGAAAGAATTCAATTCTTCGAGAAAGCCGACCCAAAGCTGACCGCAGAGGTCGCCCGCCATCTTGCGCTCTGGATGAGCTACGAGGACATCATCCGCGTGGCGGACCTGAAAACGCGCGCCTCGCGCTTCGAGCGGGTGAGGAACGAGGTCGGGGCAATGGACGGCGAGCCGGTGGTCGTGATCGATTTCCTCAAGCCGGGCGTCGAGGAATTCGCATCGCTTCTGCCGCCCGCGCTCGGCCGGTCCCTGACGGCGTGGGCACAGAGGAACGGCAAGCTGGATGCCTACAACGTCGGCATGCACATCAAGACCTCCGGGATATTCGGTTTTCTGCTGGTGCGGTCCCTGGCATGGCTCAAGCCGTGGCGGCCCCGTTCGTATCGTTTCCGGGAAGAACAGCAGCTGATCGAGCGCTGGCTCGCGCTGCTGCGCGCAGCCGCCGCGCGCAGCACGCCGCTCGCCCTCGAAATCGCCGAATGCGCGCGCCTGATCAAGGGCTACGGCGAGACGCACCGCCGCGGCAAGGCCAACTTCCTCGCCATCCTCGATGCGCTGGTGGAGAACCCGGCGACCACGGATCCCGCCGCGCAGGCCAAAGCGATTCGCAAAGCGCGCGAAGCAGCGCTCGCCGATCCCGAGGGCAAGGCCCTGGGCGGGGCGCTGGGCAAGCCGGTTACCTGGCTCAAAGCCGTCAAGAGCTAGATTCCCGGGGGTGCGCGGGCGCCTCGTTGATCTAGCGCAAGATGCGCGGCCCACGGGCGAATAGGCTATATAAAAGAAGGACTAGCGCCTATGGACCGATTTCCAGCCCCCCTTTCCCCCGGCGGCACGCCGCAACCGGCCACCCCGGAACCGGCCACCCCGTCGAACGACCAATCCGCCCTGCCGGGCGACCAGCTTCCTGCGCCTGGCGGGCAAATCCACGGTGCCGACGCCGCCAGCGCCGCATTCCAGGTCGCATCGAACCGGCTGCGGGCAATGCGCGAATACATGGAGTCGTCCGCCGATCCGCTCGGCATCGTCGCCCCGCTCGCGCATGCGCACATGGCCTGGCTGCTGCATCCGCAGGAACTCGGCGAACTGTGGTCGCGTTTCGGCGCCGAGCTGTTCGCGCTGCAGATGCACACCGTGGCCAAGCTGGCGAAGCGCGAGGACAAGGACCTCGTGGTGCCGCAGGCCGACGACCTGCGCTTTGCCGATCCGGCGTGGACCCGGGAACCGCAGTGGGACCTGCTCAAGCAGTGGTACCTGTTCTTCACGCGCCAGATCCAGGACGCGCTGTTCCAGACGCCCGGGCTGATGCCCAAGGAGCGCCGCAGGGCCGCGTTCTGGTGGCGGAAAATGCTCAATGCGATGGCGCCGACCAATTTCCTGCTGACCAACCCGGTTGCGGTGCGCAAGGCGATCGAGACGCGCGGCGACAGCCTGCGACGCGGGTTCAACATCTTCATGCAGGACATGCAGGCAGGCACCGTGCGCATGACCAGCCCCGAGGATTTCCAGGTCGGCAAGAACCTGGCCAAGACCCCGGGTGCGGTGGTGTTCCGCAACCGGCTGCTCGAGCTGATCCACTACACGCCGATGGCGGCGCAGGTTCACGCCACACCGATCGTCATCGTCACGCCGTGGATCAACAAGTTCTACGTGCTCGACCTGACCAACAGGAAGAGCATGATCCAGTACCTGCTGAAGCAGGGATTCGACGTCTACATCACGAGCTGGCGGAATCCGGGAGCCGATCTGTCCGAGGTGAGCTTCGATGACTACCTCACCGAAGGCGTCGACGAGGCGGTCCGGGTAGCGCGCGCGCTGAGCGGCGCCGAGCGAGTGCATGCGGTCGGCTACTGCATCGGCGGCACCCTGCTCTCGACCTACATGGCCTGGCTGAACCGCCGCTGCGCGAACGAAGCCGAAGTCCCGGTTGCGCACTGGACGCTGCTGACTACGCTGGTCGACTTCCAGTCGCCGGGCGATATCGAGGTGTTCCTCGACGAAGGCAGCGTGCGCTGGCTGTGCGACCTGATGCGCAGCCGCGGCTATCTGGACGGCCGAGAAATGGCGACCTCGTTCAGGCTGCTGCGCTCCAACAGCCTGGTCTGGCATTACGTGGTGCACGGCTGGTTGTACGGCGAACGCCCCGCGCCGTTCGATATCCTTTACTGGAACATGGATACCACGCGCATGCCGGCCCGCATGCACGAGTTCTACCTGCGCGAGATGTACCTCAAGAACAACCTGGCGAAGCGCGATGCGCTGACGATCGCCGGGGAGCAGATCGACCTCGGCCGCATCCGCCAGCCGCTCTACGCCGTTGCGGCGGAAGAAGACCACATCGCGCCCTGGCGCCAGACGTTCCGCATCAATTCCTGGTTCAAGGCGGAAAAGCGCTTCGTGCTTTCCAGCTCGGGGCACATCCTAGGAATCGTAAACCCTCCGGTAACGCCCGCAAAGCGCAAGTACTGGATCGGGGCGACGCGGCGCGGACACACCGCCGATGCGTGGCGCGTCGAGGCCGAGGAGCGCGCCGGAAGCTGGTGGGAAGACTGGAGCGCCTGGCTCGCCGGGAAATGCGGGCCGCTCGGCGCCCCGCCCCCGCTCGCCAACGACGCGTTCCCTGCGCTGGCCGACGCGCCCGGCACCTACGTGCTGGAAAAATAGGCAGGGCCGGCGCGCTCGCCCGCTCAGGCCGACGTGCAGTTGAACTCCACCGCCTCCTGGGTCGTCACACGCGGCTGGCCAAACGCGATCCAGCCGTGCCCGCGCAGCACGAATTCCTCGCGCCGCAGCAGCACCTCGGGTTCGCCTTCCAGCGTGACGTAAGTGCCGTTCGAACTGTGGTCGATCAGAACGAATTTCTCGCGCCGCCGCTCGATCATGGCGTGGGCGCGCGAAACCATGCGGTCCTGGATCGAAAAATCGGCCTCGTGGTCGCGTCCGAAGGTGACCTTGCGGCGCTCGCGGCCGACGCTCAACCGGGTGTCGTGCAGGCTCAGGTTCAGCACCTGGTTCGCGTAGTCGCGCGAGGGCGGCGCCGCGATCGCGGTGTGCTCCTCCACCGATCTGCCCCACAGGACCTCGAGCAATTCGACTTCGTTCTCCTTGCCCTTCACGGGGATCTTGTACAGTTCACGCAGCGCGGGCCAGAACGGGCGCGAAAGCACTTTGGCGGTTTCCCGGGAGGTGATGATCTGGCCTTTGGAGGCAAGGTCGCACAACCTTGCCGCGAGGTTCACCGCGTCGCCGAAGACGTCGCCCTCCTTTTCCACCACCGGGCCGAAGTTGAATCCGATGCGCAGCCCGACGCGCGTGCCCC
>MEQQ01000087.1:0-4715 GCA_001770285.1 Betaproteobacteria bacterium RBG_16_66_20 | reverse complement strand
CGCGGCGGCCGCGTCGGCGGTGGGAAAAACCGCCATCACCGAATCGCCGATGGTCTTCACCACGCGCCCTCCTGCCTCGGTGGTGCAGGTCGACATCGTCTTCAGGCAGCTTCCGATGAGCGCGAAGGCGCGCTCGTCGCCAAGGATTTCGTAGAGCGAAGTACTGCCGCTCACATCGGAGAACAGGATCGCGCAGTCCATGGCGAGGGCATTCCCTGCCCTAAGTCCGCCTCAAATCAGGACGCAAACGCCGAGGAAGCACCGTCAAGCCAGGCACGCCCATGCGCATACAGTGCCTCAACCACGGGGCCCTTCAATTGCGGCAGATCAAGCTTGATCGTGTAGCCGATCCTGGTCTGCAGGTATGCGAGGTGGCGGTAGCCCTCGGGGAAGCGCGCCAGGAGCTCGGGGTCGAGCGCGAGCCTGGCCGCCGGATCGACCGGATCCATGCGGTCCTTCTCATAGATCGGCTGGCGCCGGACGATCCGCCAATGGCCCCCGCGCTTGGCGAAAAAATCGAAGAAGCGCCCGGTGCAGACGACGTCCACCACGACACCGTCCACCGCGGCGCGCTGGCTGATCGTCATCTTGGTCTGGGCGACCGCCCGCTCGCCCTTGAGGTCCACGCTGGAGCCGCCCAGGAAATGCAGGATGCTGACGCCCTTGTCGAACCCGTTGCGGCTCACCTCGATGAATTTCTCCGCCGGCCCCTGGAACCAGGTGGCGGTCATCCAGCCGTCCTCGTGCCAGACGGTGCGAAAGCGCTCCCAGTCGCCGGCGTCCCGCCACAGCGCCCAGTTGTTCACCGTTTCGACGACCGCGAGCCTGTCCTCCCAGCCTGCCTGCATTGCGCTCTCCTGCATGACGCGAGTGCGACACTTTATAATGCTTTTTTGAGCTGGGGAGTGAGACATGGCGAGCGTGCCAAAGCCGGGTTCCACGGGTCCTGATCCCGCCAGCGCGCGGCAGGAGTTCTACCGGCGCATGGACCGGGACAACCTGGCCCCGCTGTGGGAAGTGCTGCACGCGCTGGTCCTGCCGCAGCCGCAGAGCCCCTGCAAGCCCGGGTACTGGAATTACAAGGCGATCCGGCCCTACATCATGGAGGCCGGGCGGGCGATCTCGGCAAAGGAAGCGGTGCGGCGCGTGCTGATACTGGAGAATCCCGGCCTGCGCGGCCAATCCTGCATCACGCGCAGCCTTTATTGCGGGCTGCAGTTGATCCTGCCGGGAGAAATTGCGCCCAGCCACCGGCACACGCAATCGGCGCTGCGTTTCATCGTCGAGGGCGCCGGCGCCTATACCGCGGTCAACGGCGAACGAACCACCATGCATCCGGGCGACTTCATCATCACGCCGGCCTGGACCTGGCACGACCACGGCAATCCCGGCACCGAGCCGGTGGTATGGATGGACGGCCTGGACATCCCGATCCTGGCGCTGTTCGATGCGCAGTTCGCGGAGAACTACACGGCAGATGTGCAGCCCGTGACCCGCAACGAGGGCAGTTCCTTCGCGAGCTACGGCAACAACCTGGCGCCGCTCGATCCGGTGGCCCCTTTCGGCAAGGCCTCGCCGATCTTCAGCTACCCCTACGCGCGCAGCAGGGAGACGCTGGCGGCGCTGGCGAAGAACGGCGCTCCGGATCCCTGCCACGGCTGGAAGATGCAGTTCATCAACCCGCTCAGCGGCGCCCCGGCGATGCCCACGATCGGCGCCTTCATCCAGCTGCTGCCAAAGGGATTTCGGTCCAGTCCATACCGATCTACTGACAGTACTGTCTACTCGGTGGCCGAGGGCACGGGCAAGGTGAAGATCGCAAACGAGGAATTCGCCTTCCAACCCAGAGACACGTTCGTGGTGCCGTCCTGGCATGCGGCGAGCCTGGAAGCCGGCGATGAGTGCGTGCTTTTCTCCTACTCCGACCGGCCGGCGCAGCTCGCGCTCGGCCTGTGGCGGGAGCATCGCGGGTGACGCACGCCACCGAGGGTGTGAAGGACGCCGCCAGCGGCGTGGCGGACGCCGCGTTCTATTCGCGCGAGTACAACAACCGCGCGCTGGTTCCCGATAACGAGAAATTCGTCGAGCACTGGGTGCGGGACTCCGAGCGGGCGCGCACGACCATGACCTGCCATCTCGATCAGCGCTACGGCGATGCGCCCGGCGAGACGCTCGACATCTTTCCCGCGCGCAAGGGCGACGGCAGCTGCATGATGTTCATCCACGGCGGCTACTGGCGCTCGCGCGACAAGCGGGACTTCTCCTTCCTCGCGCCCGCCTGGGTCGACGCCGGCGTTTCGCTCGCGGTGGTGAACTACGACCTCTGCCCGCAGGTGACGGTGGAGGAGATCGTGCGCCAGATGCTGCGCGCGAGCCGCTGGCTCTGGCTGCAGGCGGAAGAGTACGGCATGGACGAGGACCGGCTCTACGTCTCCGGCCACTCGGCGGGCGGCCATCTCACGGCGATGATGATGGCGGCGGTCTGGCCGGCATTCGACCGGCGGCTGCCGAAGGACCTGTTCAAGGGCGCTCTGGCGATCAGCGGGATCTACGATATGCGGCCGATGGTGCAGGTGGACTGGCTCAATGGCGATCTGCGCCTGGACGAAGAGGCGGCGCTCAGGGTCTCGCCCGCGTTCCTGCCGGCAGCGACGCGCGCGCCGGTGATGACCTGCGTCGGCGGCGACGAGAGCTCGGAGTTCCATCGGCAGAACGCGCTGCTCGGCGAACGCTGGCGCGGCGCCTTCGCGGGCACGATCCCGATGCCCGGATGCCACCACTTTTCGGTCATCGACGGGCTCGCCCGGCAGTCGAGCGCGCTGTTCGGCGGCGCACGGCGCCTGATGAAACTCGACCGATGAAGGAGTTCCTGCAACCGGGGCGCTACATCGACAGCGCGCATCCGGCGGTCATTGAATTTGCCGCCAGGAATTCAAGCGGCAACACCGAGCGCGAGCGCGCGGTCTCGCTGTACTACGCGGTACGCGACGCCATCCGCTACAACCCGTTTCTGGATTTTTCCAGGGACGAGGCGTACCGGGCCTCCGCCTGCCTCGCCGCGGGCGAGGGATTCTGCGTCGGCAAGGCCGCGTTGCTCGCGGCCTGCGCGCGCGCCGAAGGTATTGCCGCGCGGGTCGGCTTTGCCGACGTGAAAAACCACCTCACCACCCCCGCGCTGCGCGAGCGCATGGGGACGGACCTGTTCGTGTACCACGGCTATGCCGAGCTGCTGCTCGAAGACAAATGGGTCAAAGCGACGCCGGCATTCAACCTCGCGCTGTGCCGGCGCTTCGGCGTCAAGCCGCTCGAATTCGACGGCCGCGAAGACTCGATCTTCCATCCCTTCGACGAACAGGACCGCCGCCACATGGAATACCTGCGCGACCGCGGCAGCCATGCCGATGTGCCGGCCGCGGAGATCATGCAGGCATTCCGCGAGGCCTATCCGGTGCTCTACGGCCTGGGGAAGGATGCGGCAAAGGAGCGCTTCGGCTGACGCCGCGCGAGCTCCTGGAAGCGAGCTTTCGCGCCGCGGTAGCCGCGGCCGATCCCCTCGAAATCGTTCCGCCGCAACTGCCACCGCCGCCGGATGGCCGCACCCTCGTCCTCGCGGCCGGCAAGGCAGCAGCCTCGATGGCGCTCGCGGTGGAGCGGCACTGGCCTGCGGACAAGAAGCTCTTCGGCATCGCGCTGACCCGCTACGGACACGCGCTGCCGCTGGAGCGCATACGCTGGGTCGAAGCGGGACACCCGGTGCCGGACGAAGCCGGCGAGCAGGCGGCGCGCGAAATGCTCGGCGCCGCGCGCGCGATCAAGTCGGTGGATCTGCTGATTGCCCTGATCTCGGGCGGCGGCTCGGCGCTGCTCTCGCTGCCGGCCGAGGGCATCTCGATCGCGGACCTGCGGACCGTCACGCGTGACCTGCTGCGCAGCGGCGCCACGATCCAGGAGATCAACTCGGTGCGCAAGCACCTGTCCCTTGTCCAGGGCGGGCGGCTCGCGGCCGCCTGCAAGGCGCCCGTGCTCGCGCTGATCATCTCGGACGTGACCGGCGACGATCCCACGCACATCGCCTCGGGACCCTGCGCGCCGGACCCGACCACCTTCCAGGACGCGGTGGACGTATTGAACCGCTTCGACGTCAAGCCGCCGCGCGCGGTCCTCAAGCACCTGATCGCGGGCCTGCGCGGCGAGCGCGAGGAAACGCCCAAGCCGGGCTCGGATGCCTTCGAGAACGTCGAGAACCGCGTCATCGCGACCGCGCGCCGTTCGCTGGAGGCGGCGGCAAGGCTGTTCCGCGAAAACGGCGTCGCGCCGGTGATCCTGGGCGATTCGATCACCGGCGAGGCAAGGGAGGTCGCCAAGGTCATGGCGGCGATCGCGCGCGAGGTCCGCGCCCACGGCGCGCCGTTCAAGCCGCCGGTGGCGCTGCTCTCCGGCGGCGAATGCACCGTGACAGTCCGCGGCACGAATGGGCGCGGCGGGCGCTGCGGAGAATTCCTGCTCGCGCTGGGGGTGGAACTGGCGGGCGCCGCGGCGGTACACGCGATCGCCGCGGACACCGACGGCATCGACGGCTCGGGGGACAACGCCGGCGCGCTGCTCGCGCCGGACACGCTCGCTCGCGCGCGCGCGCAGGGGCTCGATGCGAGGAAATACCTCGCGGCGAACGACAGCTATGGGATATTTTCGGCGCTCGGCGACCTGGTGGTCAC
>MEQQ01000086.1:28576-40597 GCA_001770285.1 Betaproteobacteria bacterium RBG_16_66_20 | reverse complement strand
GGATGATGTCGCGGGTCTCGGGGTCGATGGCAACCGGGCCGCGCGGGCTTTCCCATTTCATGCCCTTGGCCGCGGCGATCAGGCTATCGCCGTCGGTCTTGCCGCCGGCCTTCTTCAGCGCTTCGTAGATGAGGTGCATGCCGTCGTAACCGCCGATCGAGAAGATGTCCGGGTTGCGCGCGTAATCGGCGTTGTAGGCCTTGACGAACGCGGCGTTCGCTGCGGAGGCGTGATTGTAGTCATAGTGAAACACGGTGATGATGCCCAGGCCGGCGTCGCCCATGCTCTTCAGCGCACCTTCATCGGTCAGTTCGCCTTGCCCCAATATCCTGGTCTTCGCGGGGTCGATACCGCGCTCGGCAAACGCCTTTCCGATCGCCGCCGGCTGCACGCCGCCGGGCACGAAGACGAAGATCGCTTCCGGGTTCAGATCCTTGGCGCGCTGCACGAAGGCCGAAAAATCGGGACTCGCGACCGGGAAGCGGACCGAGCCGACAATCTGGCCGCCGGCATTCTTGAACCCCTGCTGAAAGCCGTTTTCCGCGTCATGGCCCGGGCCGAAGTCCGAGACCATGGTGTACGTCTTGCGCAGCCCGCTCCTGTAGGCCCAGGCGCCGAAGGTTTCGTTCAGCTGCGGGACCGTGACCGAAGTGCGCGCCGAATAGGGTGACTTGGTGGTGATGATCGCGGTCGCGGCGTTCATGATCACCATGAATTTCTTCGCTTCCGCCGAGACATCGGATGCGGCGAGCGCATTCGGCGTGAGCACGAAGCCCGCGAGTATGTCCACCTTGTCGCGCACCACCAGTTCCTGCGCCAGGCGCTTGGCGATATCAGGCGCGATGCCGCCCGTATCCTTCCTGATGAATTCGATCTTCTTGCCGCCGACGTTATCGCCGTGCTGCTTGACGTAGAGCTTGATGGCGTTGTCCATCTGGGTGGCAGTATCGGCGAACTGCCCGGAGTAGGGCATGATCAGCCCGATCCTGACGGCACCCTGCGCGTACACCGGCGAGGCGGCGAGCAGCGCGGCGGCGAGGCTCCCGATTCCGATCAACAGTTTTAGCATTTGAGGTCTCCACGAACCTATCGGAGTCCGGATTATAACGACCAAAGTCCGACCAAAGTTGCGAAATAGGAGAGGCACGGGCCGTCCCACCTCCGCGGGCAGCGTCCCACCATGGCCCGCGACCCGACATGAGCGCGGTTGTGCGACGCAACGCCTGTTGAAATCCCCGCCAGATACCATCACAATCACGCCGCGGCTCGCTTGGAGTTCCCCGTTCCCTGAATTATTCGGCTAGACCGTCTGGCGCAGCACCAGAGGCGTTTGTTTTCTTATCGGAGGAGGACTAGGACATGAGTTATCGAAACCTGGAGGAATTGCTGACCGCCGTCGGCAATCCGGTGGCCATGCTCCGCAATTCGCAGATTGGTGCCTATGTCTATCCGGTGGTCCCGGGCGAATTTTCAAACTGGCGCGACGAGCAACGCGCCTGGCGCGAGACCGCGATTCTGTTCGACCAGTGCCATCACATGGTGGAACAGTATGTCGAAGGCCCCGATGCCCTCAAAATGCTCTCCTATCTGGGGACCAACAGCTTCGCAAAGTTTCCGGTCAACAGAGCCAAGCAATTTTCTCCGTGCAGCTACGATGGCTACGTAATCGGCGACGGCATCCTGTTTCACCTGGAACAGAACAAGCTGGTGTTTGTCGGGCGCGCGCCGGCGGCCAGCTGGATTCAATTCCATGCCGAGACGGGCGGATACAAGGTCAAGACGGAAAAGGACGACCGATCGCCCTCCAATGCGCGCGGCAAAGCGGTGGTTCGCAGGAATTACCGCTTCCAGATCCAGGGGCCGAATGCGCCGCAGGTCATCGAAAAGCTGAACCGCGGGCCGGTCCCGGACATCAAGTTCTTCAACATGGGCGTCATCAACATCGCGGGCCGCAAGGTGCGCGCCTTGCGCCATGGCATGGCCGGCGCTCCCGGCCTGGAGGTTTGGGGGCCCTACGAGGAGCGCGAGGAAATCCGGGCCGCAATCGTCGACGCCGGCAAGGATTTTGGCCTCAAGGAGGTCGGGGCCCGTGCCTACGCCACCAACACGCTCGAGTCGGGGTGGATTCCGTCGCCCCTTCCGGCGGTCTATTCCGGCGAGAAGATGAAGGCCTACCGGCAATGGCTGCCGGCTTCGAGCTACGAGGGTACGGGCTCGATTGGCGGCAGTTTCGTTTCCGGCAACATCGAAGACTACTACTTGTCACCGTACGAGTTGGGCTACGGGATTTTCGTCAAGTTCGACCATGACTTCATCGGCAGGGAAGCCCTGGAGAAAATGGCCGGCAAGCCGCATCGCAAGAAGGTGACGCTCGCCTGGAACGCCGACGATGTGGTCAAGTCTTTCAGATCGATGCTCGAGCAGGGCGATCCCTTCAAATACATCGACATGCCGCTGTCGAACTACACGTCTGCATCGTATGACAAGCTGCTGAAAGACGGTAAGACGGTTGGCATGTCGATGTTCGCCGGCTACAGCTACAACGAGCGATCGTACCTCTCGCTTGCCGTGGTGAATCCGGACATCGAGGTCGGCACCGAGGTCAAGCTCGTCTGGGGCGAGGAAGGCGGCGGCACGAAAAAACCGACGGTCGAACGCCACCAGCAGATTGAAATCCGGGCGATTGTCAGCCCCGTGCCATACTCCGTGGTTGCGCGCACGTCGTATGCGGAGGGTTGGCGTTCCAAAGGCATGGCTGCCTGAGTTGACGAAGGGGCGTTTGCCAATTCCGCTTCGTGACCGCCGTCGGAAGGGCAGGGGAAAGGCAACATGACCATCAAGTCTGACAAATGGATCCGCCGCATGGCGGCCGAGCAGCGCATGATCGAGCCGTTCGAGCCGGGACAGGTCAAGGAGGTCGGCGGCAAGCGCATCGTCTCGTATGGCACCTCCAGCTACGGCTACGACATCCGCTGCTCGAGCGAATTCAAGATTTTCACCAACATCAACAGCACCATCGTCGACCCCAAGGTGTTCGACGAGAAATCGTTCGTCGATTTCAAGGGCGATGTTTGCATCATCCCGCCCAATTCCTTCGCGCTTGCGCGGACCGTCGAGTACTTCCGGATTCCGCGCAGCGTGCTCACCATCTGCCTGGGCAAATCGACCTACGCGCGCTGCGGAATCATCGTCAACGTGACCCCGCTCGAGCCCGAGTGGGAAGGCCACGTGACGCTCGAATTTTCCAACACCACTCCGCTGCCGGCGCGGATCTACGCCAACGAGGGCGTGGCGCAGGTGATCTTCATCGAGTCGGACGAGGTTTGCGAGACCTCCTACCGCGACCGCGGCGGCAAATACCAGGGGCAGAAGGGCGTCACGCTGCCCCGGATCTAGGCCCGCGATACCTAGTGGGTGAACTGTCCAGCCTTACTACCTATAGTGGTTTCTCACGCCCGCGTTTTCGCGGCTCTCTCTGACAAAGCATCGAAAAAATGTCACAAAACCCTTGACTCAGGGGGGGGTAACCCTATAATTCGCAAAAATTCGCTTTTAACTCAAGAACAAGAAGAAGGTCATCATGACAAGCATCAGGAACTCAGGTTCGGTTGCCGGCATGGCTGATCTTCCTGAAACCTAGTTCGCGAGGAGACGTTGATGGGCGTACGCCCCACTAGCATCGGCCGCACCAGCAAACAGACAGCGCTACCGCAAGAACAGCTCTTCGACACGCACCCCGAAGTCAGCCTCGACTTCGAGATCGTGCGCCAGGCCGCCCGCCAGAAGTATTCGCGGCCGTTCCTGATCCTCGACAATGCCATCGTGCGCGAAAAGGTGCGCCGCTTGCGCGCCGCCATGCCGCGCGTGCGGCCGCATTACGCGGTGAAGGCCAATCCCGACCGGCGCGTGATCAAGGCTTTGCTGCAGGAGGGCTGCAGCTTCGAGATCGCCTCGACCGCCGAGCTCGACCTGCTGCTTGCGCTTGGCGCGAAAGTGGCGGAGGTGTTCTATTCGAACCCGATGAAGTCGCGCCAGGCGATCAGCTATGCCGCGGCCAGGGGCATCGAGTGGTTCGTGGTCGACAGCGTCGATGAGCTGCGCCGGGTGCACGAGTTGAAGGCGGACGCCAGGATGTACCTGCGTGTCGCAACGCCAAATATCGGCAGCGACTGGCCGCTGTCGGGCAAGTTCGGCGCCGGCGCCACCGAGACGCGCGAAATCATCGCCAGCGCGGCCAAGCTGGGCGCCGACCTCGCCGGGGTGACCTTCCACGTCGGCTCGCAGTGCCGCAATCCCGAAAACTGGCGCGTCGGCATCGAGAAGGCGCGCAGCCTGTTCGATACCATGGCGAAGGCGGGCCTCAAGCCCCGCATGCTCGACATCGGCGGCGGATTTCCGGTGCGCCATGTGAAGCCGATTCCCTCGATCGAGATCATCGGCGAGGTGGTGAACGAAGCCCTCAAGGCGTTTCCCGCCGAGGTGCGCGTAGTCGCCGAGCCGGGCCGCTACCTGGTGTCGGATGCGGCCTATTTCGTGTGCCGCGTGATCGGCACCACCACGCGCGGCGGCAAGCGCTGGATGCACTGGGATGCGGGCCTGTTCGGCGGTCTGACGGAAGCCGAGGAGGGTTTGAAGTTGCATTTCCGCACCGACCGCTCCGGGCCGGACGTCCCCTGGCACGTCGCCGGGCCTACCTGCGATTCGGTAGACGTGATCCTGCGCGATGAGTTGTTGCCCTCGGACCTGCAGGAAGGAGACTTCATCTACATCCGCAACGCGGGCGCCTACACCACCGCCTACGCGAGCGAATTCAACGGCTTCCCGCTGCCCGAGGTGCGGATTTTCGAATCCAGGCGTTAGGCTCGTTCGTAAAGTACGAAATCGAAACGCACACCGTCAGCCGCGGTGTGCGTTTCTTTTTGGGAAACGCGCCAGGCGCTGCGATCCCATTGCGGAAAGTGCGTGTCGCCCTCGAAATCCTGCTGGATTTCGGTGAGCACGAGGCCATCGGCGAGCGCCAGCGCCGCGGCGTAGATTTCCGCGCCGCCGATCACGAACGCGACCGGTTCGCCGCTGCATAGCGCGATCGCGGCCGCGAGCGACGCGGCGACGCTCGCGCCAGGCGCCTCGTAGCCTGTCGTGCGCGTGACCACGATGTTGTCGCGGCCGGGCAGCGGCCTGCCGAGCGATTCCCAGGTGCGCCGGCCCATGATGACCGGGTGGCCGAGCGTGAGCTTCTTGAAGTGCCGCAAGTCCTCCGGCAGGTGCCAGGGCAGTTTGCCGCGGGCACCGATGACGCCGTTTTTCGCGACCGCGGCGATCAGATAGATGCGCGTAGTACCCGGGGCGACGGGCGGTGGGCCCGGCCCGCCGATTTGTGACATACGTCCTCGTGCTGACTAAATTTTACGTGGATTATAAAAGAATGAATATCGCAAGCATGCAGAACGTGGGCGTTTCGGCGCGCGCTTCCGTCGCCGCCGCCCACGCCGAGGCGTGGCGGGCCGCAATAGTAACCCGCTCGCCGCTGATGGAAGCGCTGCTCGCGCAGGCGAAACGCGTCGCGGGCTCCGATGCCTCAGTGTGCATTTATGGCGCCAGCGGGACGGGCAAGGAGCTGCTGGCGCGCGCGATCCATCGCGCAAGCCGACGCGCAGGCGCGCCGTTCGTGGCGGTGAATTGCGGTGCGATCGCCGAGGGCCTGCTCGAGTCGGAGCTGTTCGGCCACAGGAAGGGCGCATTCACCGGTGCGATCCAGGACCGCCAGGGACTTTTCCAGGCCGCCGAGGGCGGCACGCTGTTGCTGGACGAGATCGGCGACATGCCGCTCGCGCTGCAGGTCAAGCTGCTGCGCGCGCTTGAGGAGAAGATGGTGCGCCCGGTGGGCGCAAGCGACGAAGCCGCAGTGGATGTGCGCGTGATTTCCGCCACCAACCGCCGGCTTGAGGAACGCATCACGGCCGGTGAATTCCGCGAAGACCTGTACTACCGGCTGAACGTCGTCAGGCTCGCGTTGCCCACCCTTGCCGAACGGCGCGAGGACATCCCGCTGCTGGTAGCGCATATTCTTGCGCGCTTCGCCGGCGATTATCGCCGGCCGCGGCTCGCACTCGCGCCTGCAGCGATGGACCTGCTGGTCGCGGCGCCGTGGCCCGGCAACGTGCGGCAGCTGCTCAATGTGGTCGAGCAGGTCGTCGCTCTGTGCTCGATCGACTGGATTGCCGAAGCGCAGGTGCGCAAAGCGCTCGACGCGGCCGAGCCCGAGCTTGCGCCGCTCGATCAGGCGCGCCGCGCTTTCGAGCGCGACTACCTGGTGCGGATTCTCAAGATCACCGAGGGCAACGTCACCCGCGCCGCGCGGCTGGCGGGACGCAACCGGACCGAGTTTTACCGTCTGCTCGATCGCCACGCGCTCGCGCCGTCGGCGTTCAAGCCGTCGCCGCGCGGCGACGAGCCAAGTCCCGGCGCTTCAAGCAGTTCCATCAATTCGGGCTGAAACTGTCGCTGCGAGGCGACGTTTCGGTGCCGGTACGAGAGGGGCAAATCCGTCACGCTGAAGGCATAAGCCGCTGTCAGCAGGGGTTTTTCCGGAACTGGCACAGCGATTGCAAGAAATTGTCTGAAGCCAATCCTGGAGCTACCCATGGAACAGGTCAGGACCAAGCCCCTTAGCGACAGCGGTATTTTTTTCCGTGCGATCGCCGGATTTGCCATTGCGGCGCTGGTGATGCTCGGCGTCGGCGGCACGGTGTACAGGCTGGTGGCGCCGGACGGCTGGCTGGCGCCGATCTTCGGCCGCAGCCTTGCGGGCGGCATGGCCGCGGTCCTCGCGCTTCTGATCATCGCCCTGTGCGCCTGGCTGACACGAGGATGGGTTTCAATCGGCGCAAGGAACCGCCATTCCGAGTTGTTCGTGTACGGATTCGCCGCTACGGGTGCCCTGTATGCGGTGCAGTACCTGATGAAGGGAGGGTTCTAAACGGCGATCGGGGCCTTGATCGGCGGATGCGGGTCGTAGCCTTCGAGGGTGAAATCCTCGTAGCGGAACGCGAACAGGTCCCGCACCTCCGGATTGAGCCGCATGCGCGGAAACGCACGCGGCGTGCGCGCGAGCTGCGCGCGCGCCTGCTCCAGGTGGTTGAGGTAGAGGTGCGCGTCCCCCAGGGTGAGCACAAACTCGCCGGGCTTGAGGCCGGTCACCTGCGCCACCATGAGCGTGAGGAGCGCGTACGAGGCGATGTTGAAAGGCACGCCGAGAAACAGGTCCGCGCTCCTCTGGTACATCTGGCAGGAGAGCTTGCCGTCGGCGACATAGAACTGGAACAGCGCGTGGCAGGGCGGCAGGGCCATGCGGTCCACGTCCGCCGGGTTCCATGCGCTCACCAGGTGGCGCCGCGAATCGGGCTTGGCGCGCAACGAGTCGATCACCTGCCTGATCTGGTCGATTTCGCGCCCGTCGGGCGTCTTCCAGTGCCGCCACTGGTAGCCGTAGACCGGTCCGAGCTCGCCGTTCTCGTCCGCCCACTCGTCCCAGATGGTGACGCCGCGTTCCTGCAGCCATTTCACATTCGTGTCCCCGCGCAGGAACCAGAGCAGCTCGAGGATGATCGACTTCAGGTGCAGCTTCTTGGTCGTGAGCAGCGGAAAGCTCGCCTCGAGCGCGAAGCGCATCTGCCGGCCGAACACCGAGAGGGTTCCGGTTCCGGTGCGGTCGGATTTGCGTGCGCCCTCGGCGAGCAGCTGCGCGAGCAGGTCGAGGTATTGCCGTTCCCCGGATTCGTATTTCATACCGCGATGGTAGCGAAAAGCTCGCGCGCGCTCTGGAAGCGGTCTTCGCGCCGCTTCGCGAGCAGCCGGTCGACGATCGTCTGGTAGCCCGCCAGGTGGGCGGGCAGCCGCGGGATCTCGCCGTGCACGTGCAGGTACACCAGGTCGGCCGGCCCCGCGTCGCCGAACAGTCTCTGCCCGGCGATCATCTCGTAGAAGATCGCCCCCAGGCTGTAGAGGTCGGAGCGCGCGTCCGCGGGCTGGCCCATGCACTGCTCCGGGCTCATGTAGCGGGGGGTCGCCAGGACTTCGCCGAAGCGCGTCAGGTTCGAATCCGCGTCGAGGTCCTTCGCCAGCCCGAAATCCACGATCACCGGGCGGCCGCTTTCGCGGAACATGATGTTCTGCGGCTTCAGGTCGCGGTGCACGATGTCGCGCGAATGAATCGCATCGAGCGCCTTCGCGATCTGCGAAGTAAGGCGCAGCGCGGCGAGCGAGCTGATGCCCTCGTGGATGCGCGCGGCGAGCGTTCCGCCCGGGAGGTATTCCATCGCGATGTAGGGCTGCTCGCCCGCGAAGCCATGTTCGAAGACGCGCGCCACATGCTCGTTCTCGATCGAGACGATCAGCTGGTACTCGCGCACGAAGCGCTGCAGGAAGGTGCTGTCGCGGCGCAGGCCCGGGTCGAGCACCTTGAGCACCAGCTGGATGCCGTCCTGGATGCGCTCGGCAAGGTAGACTTTCGCCATGCCGCCCTCGCCGATCATGCGCAGCGATCGATAGCCGGGGATTGAAAGCGCATCGTTGCGCAGCGGGGCGCCGATGCGGCGCAGGTCCAGCGGGACCGTGCGCGCGAAGGGCGCGTGCGTGCCGGTGCTCTCCTGGCGGCGCACCTCGTGTTCGCGCATCGCATCCTCCAGCGCGCGCGCGAGGCGCTCCGGCGTGAGGTCGGCCCGGCGCAGGAAATCGGCGGCGCCCGCTTTCATCGCCTGGATGGCGACATGCGTGTCGCCATGATCCGCGATCAGCACCACCGGCGGGGCTTGCGGCCGCCGGCGCATTTGCGCGAGCCAGCGCAGGCCGTCTTCGCCTGCGGGTTGCGAATCGAGCAGCACCGCGCTGTAGCGCTCGCGGGCGAGGGCTGCGGCAGGATCGCCGCGCTGGCGCGGGTCCCATTCGTCGGCCTGCGCCTCGGGCCAGCGCGCGCGCAGCATGCCCGCGAGCGCAAGGCGGGACTCGCTCGACTCGTCGACGATGAGAAAGCGCATGGGGAGGCGGGCCAGGACAGTGCCTATTCTGCCGGGGTCGGACGCATTGATAAAGCCTGGCGAACATAGGATCATGCACGCCTTGCGGAGGTAACCCACGATGAAGCTTTTCGGCGGCGCCAAGCCGGACCACCCCCTGGCCGACCCGAAGGAGGCGAAGCGCGTTCTGGACGCGCTGCCGGCGGACGATCCGGTCAAGGCGCTCGATGAGCTGATGCACTGGATGGAGTCGGTCGCGGCGCTCGAGGGCTTCAAGCCGGAGAGCCGGATCCATCTGCTGTTGATGCTCGATGACGCCGCGCAGCCGCGCGTGCGCAAGCTCGCGAAGGACTACTTCGCGGCGGTCCGGCCGTCGCGCTTCCAGGAAAACCGGCTCTGGACCGCGCTCCACGGCTATTGGAAGCAGGCGGGCTACGCCTACGCGCGCAGCGTCGACCAGTTCGTCCAGGGGCACAAAGGCGTGGATGCCGCGAAGAGCCTGCTGCCGATGCTCCTCGTGAGGACGCTGCGCAGCTTCGCGCAGCAGGTCAAGTGGATGCACATGCGCTATGGGCCGATCGACCTCGCCAGCTGGGGCGTGTTCAACAGCGTCTACGCATTTGCCGAAGTGAAACAGCTCACGCAGTCGAGCGTCGCGGTCTATCCGGGCGTCGCCGGCGATTCCACGCCGCAACTGGAGTTCCTGAAGGGCGCCATGTTCAGCGCCAGCGCGCCCGACGGCCTGCTGCCGCTGGAGGTCGAACTGGCCGAGCGGCTGATCGCGGCGCTTGCGCCCCGCTTCGCGCTCGCCGATGCACCCGCGCCCGGCCTGGCGTTCTGGATCGACCTTGCGCAGGCAATGGCCCCGGCGCGCCTGTCGCGCGCACCGCAGCCCGGTCCGGGATTGCGCTGCTTCGGTGCGGGTGCGGCGCTCACCGAGGTGCACGATCTGGCCGAACGCGTCCTGGTTGGCGGCCAGCTGCCGCCGGAGCTCAACCCCGGCGGCAGCCACGAGCCGCAGGTCACGCTCGAGGTGTTGCGCCACCTGGAAATGTACTGGTCGCCGCATGCGCCCGAGCGCAAAGCGCAGCGCCACCCGGTAAAATCGCGCCTCTCGGTCACGCACGGCTATGACGGCGTGGTCGCGGTGCTCGGCGGCGGCGACTCGCTGGACTTCGACAACCAGAATTCGGAGAGCTGGATCGTCGAGAACGTCAGCGCCGGGGGTTTCGGCGCGGTGGTGCCGCAGCTCAAAGGCGACTGGCTGCGGGTCGGCGCGCTGCTCGCGTTGCAGCCCGAGGGCGGCAGCAACTGGGTGCTGGGCCTGGTGCGCAGGGTGAACAAGACCACGGGACAACAGGCGCGGGTCGGCATCGAGACCCTGTCCAAGACGCCGCTGCTGTCGCGGTTCGGCGTGAGCGGCGCGAAAGGCGTTTCGGAGCAGGGCGTACTGCTGAAGGACGGCGAAGCCGTGGAGGCGCGCATCGTGCTGCGGCCGGGCGTATTCGCCCCGGCGCAGAATCTGGAGGTTGCGCGCGGCGAGCGCCACCATGTCTACATTCCGCAGGCGGTCACCGAGCGCGGCGAGGATTACGAGATCGCGCGATTCCGGGAGATGGTCAGAGAATCCTGAGCAGGAAGGCCGCGATGTCCGCGATCTCCTGGGGGCAAACCGAGTGCGGCATCGGATATTCGCGCCACTCCGGCGCATAACCCAGCGCCTGCAGCGCGTCGCGCGAACGCGCGGCGCGGTCCAACGGGATCATGTCGTCGTACTCGCCGTGCGCCATGAAGATGGGAAGGTCGCTGTTTGCCGCTGCGCGTTCTTTTTCCAGCGTCTTCGACAAGGGCAAATAAGTCGAAAGCGCCAGCACGCCGGCAAGCCGCTCGGCATGGCGCAGTCCGGTCTGCAGCGCGATCGCGCCGCCCTGAGAGAACCCGGCGAGAACGATCTTGTTGTGCAGTATTCCCCTTTTTACCTCCCTGGAAATCAAGCTTTCCAGTAAATCCTGGGAACTGCGAATTCCAGCTTCGTCCTCGGCTCCGCCGCCAAGCTGAAAAATGTCGTACCAGGCGCGCATGCGCATGCCCATGTTGATCGTCACCGGCCGCAGCGGCGCGTTCGGGAACACGAAGCGCACCGCCAGCGAATCGGGCAGGCCGAATTCCGGCACGATCGGTTCGAAGTCGTGGCCGTCGGCGCCCAGGCCGTGCAGCCAGATCACCGCGGCCGCCGGATTGGCAGCGGTTTCGATTTCGATGGTTTCAATATTCAGGGTTTGCCCTTCAGCGCGGATTTCGGACGAAAGGCCTTTACCAATGCCTCGTCGGTTTCAATGTAGGGCCCGCCGATCAGGTCGATGCAATAGGGCACCGCGGCGAACACGCCGTCGAGCGTTTCCTTGATTGCCTTCGGCTGCCCGGGCAGATTGATGATAAGGGCTTTCCCTCTGATGACGGCTACCTGGCGCGAAAGGATTGCGGTGGGAACGAATTTCAGGCTCACAGCGCGCATCTGCTCGCCGAAACCGGGCATTACCTTGTCCGCCACCGCGAGCGTGGCTTCGGGCGTGACGTCGCGCGGTGCCGGGCCGGTGCCTCCGGTGGTGAGCACCAAGTGGCAGCCGTTTTCATCAATCAGATCTTTCAATGTTCTTTCAATGACCGCTTGTTCATCCGGAATGAGCCTTTCCTCGAAATGCAGGGCAGGCGATGCAACGACCTTCGAGAGCCAGTCCTTCAGCGCCGGAATGCCCTCGTCCCTGTAAACGCCGCCGGCGGCGCGGTCGCTCGCCGAGACCAACCCCACTTTCAGCGGCCCGCTCATTTGACTTCGAAAAAATCCAGTTCCACCGCCGCGGCGCGGCGCGCGCCGCTCGCCACGCAGACGGTGCGGTTGAGCCACGCGTAGCGCGCGGCCGAGGTTTCGAACCAGGGCGTGGCGCGCATGTAATACAGGGCAGGGTCGACCGCCTCGCCGCGCGCCAGGCGCTCGATCACTGGCGCG
>MEQQ01000086.1:20163-28525 GCA_001770285.1 Betaproteobacteria bacterium RBG_16_66_20 | reverse complement strand
GTTTCGAGCGTATAGCGTGCATCCAGGCAGGCGACGCCGTCGCCACGGATCACCTGCCAGTCGGCGCCGCCGGGAAGAACCCGGCCCGAGAGCCGCGGCCCCGCAAACTTGCCGCCCGTGATGCCGATGATGCGGCGCCTGCCGAGGGGCGTGTCGCCCAGTTCGCGCGCCGGTTCGAGCGTGACTTCGACCTTGCAGAGGAACTCGGTTGTTATCATCGGCCTTCCAGCGCTGTGCGAATCAGGCGGAACAGTTCGCGCTGCGCGCGCGGCGGCTTCGCTTCGGCGATTTCCTTGCGGGCATTGCGGATCAACGCGCGCATCGCCTGCAGATCGGCCCAGGGGTGCTCGCGCGCGAACTCGGTGAGCGCTGCATCGTCCCCGACCAGCCGCTCGCGCCATTGCTCCAGGCGCCTCTGGCGCGCGCGCGCCGCGGCCGAGTGGCCCGCGATCGCGGCAACCGCGGCACGCACGGGCTCCGGGTCCAGCTTGCGCATCACCTTGCCGATGAATTGCACCTGGCGGCGCCGTGCTTCATGGCTGGTGATGCCTTGCGCCTCGCGCACCGCGGCCAGGAGTTGCACCGGCAGGACAAGTGCATCCAGCTGCGCCGGCGCGAGCGCAATCAGCGCCGCGCCCAGTCTCTGCAACTCCTCGACCTCGAGCTTTTTCTTTGTCCTGCTGAGGAATTCGGCTGCCATCGCTTGCTATGATAACGCGCCATGTCCGCATCCCGCGCCGCGAGCCGCAGCCGGTTCACCTACACGCCCGCACATCTGGGGGATTTCGCGCAAGCGGTGCTCGATGCCGCGCGGCGCGCGGGGGCCTCTGCCTGCGAGTGCGAGGTCTCCGAGGGCCACGGGCTGTCGGTGACGGTGCGCAAGGATGAGCCCGAAACGATCGAGCACAACCGCGACAAGGGTATCGGCGTCACGCTGTATTTCGGCGATCGGCCCAACGCGCGCCGCGGCCACGCCAGCACGTCGGACTTTTCGGCGGCGGCGCTGACGAGCGCGGTCGAGGCGGCGGCGGCGATTGCGCGCAAGACCGCGGTCGACGATTGCGCCGGACCGCCCGAGCCCGGGGAGCTCGCGAAGGCGCCGCGGGACCTGGACCTCTACCACCCCTGGGACCTCGGCACCGAGGAGGCGATCCGGATCGCGCGGCGCACCGAGCGCGCGGCGTTCGCGCTGTCGCCGATGATCCGGAATTCCGAAGGCGCGAGCATCTCGGCACAGCAGGCGCAGTTCGTGTTCGCCAACAGCCTGGGTTTCATGCAAGGCTTTCCGACCTCGCGGCACACGCTGTCGCTTTCGGTCATCGCCGAGGACCGCGGCCTGATGCAGCGCGACGACTGGTACAGCGCCGCGCGCGTACCGGGCAAGGTCGCGGACCCCGAGGCGCTCGGCCGCTACGCGGGCCGCCGCGCGCTGGCGCGCCTGGGCGCGCGCAAGATCGCCACCTGCCAGGCGCCGGTGCTGTTCGAGGCGCCGGTCGCGGCGGGGCTGATCGGCGCTTTCGTTTCGGCGGCGAGCGGCGGCAACCTCTACCGCAAGTCCTCGTTCCTGATGGATGCGCTCGGCAAGCGGGTTTTTGCGAGGGGCGTGACGATCGAGGAACGCCCGCACGAGCCGCGCGCGCTCGCGAGCGCGCCGTTCGACGAGGAGGGGGTGGCGACCCGCGCGCGCACGGTGGTGCGCGGCGGCACTCTCGAGGGCTATTTCCTCGGTAGCTACTCGGCGCGCAAACTCGGGCTGCGCAGCACCGGCAGCGCGGGCGGCAGCCATAACCTGGTGGTGAAAGCCGACGGTCCGGACCTCGCCGGCATGCTGAAGAAATTGCGGCGCGGGTTTCTCGTCACCGAGATGCTCGGCCAGGGAACCAACCTGCTCACCGGCGATTACTCGCGCGGCGCCGCGGGCTACTGGGTGGAGAACGGCGAGATCGCGTATCCGGTCGAGGAAGTCACGGTCGCGGGGAATCTGAAGGACATGTTCCGCGGCATCGCCGCGGTGGGCAGCGACGAGGTGCTGCGCGGCGCCTACCGCTGCGGCTCGATCCTGGTGGAAAACATGACCATTGCCGGTAACTGAGGCGGCAAAATGAAAGGGAGAAATTCGATGATCCGTCTGATTTGCCTTGCGGTCGCTCTGTTTGCCGCATCTGCGTCCGGGCAGAACCGCCAGCCCGATGTCATTTTCGTGCCCACGCCGCAGGAGGTGGTGGAGGACATGCTGCGCCTCGCCGACGTGAAGAAGGGCGACGTGCTCTACGACCTGGGCTCGGGGGACGGGCGCATTCCGGTGACTGCGGCGAAAAAATACGGCGTGCGCGCGGTCGGCATCGACATCGATCCCCAGCGCATCAAGGAAGCCAACGACAACGCGAAGAAAGCGGGCGTCGCGAAACTGGTCGAATTCCGCAACGAAGACCTGTTCCAGACGAATTTCAGGGAAGCGACGGTGGTGACGCTCTACCTGCTGCCCGACCTCAACGTGAAGCTGCGGCCGCGATTGATGGCCGAGCTCAGGCCCGGCACGCGCATCGTCTCGCACCAGTTCGACATGGGCGACTGGGCGCCCGACAAGAAGCTCGAGAGCAACGGCCGGACCGTCTACTTCTGGACGATCCCGGCGCGCGCGAAGGGCCGCTAGCCATGGCCAGGCAACTGCTGATCGAAATCGCGTCGGATGTCATCTGCCCCTGGTGCTACATCGGCAAGCGGCGGCTGGAAAAGGCCCTCGCGTCCCTGAAGGACGAAGTGGAGGTCCATATCGAGTGGCTGCCGTTCCAGCTCAATCCGGACATGCCAGCCGAGGGTGTCGTGCGCGCCGACTACCGGCGCGCGAAGTTCGGTTCCGTGGAGAAAGGGCGCGCGCTCGATGCGCGGGTGGCGGCGGAAGGCGCGGGCGAGGGCATTGCGTTCGCATTCGACCGGATGGAGCGCACGCCCAACACGGTTGCCGCCCACCAGCTGATCGACCTCGCGCAAACGCAGGACCGGGCAAGCCCGCTGGCATCGGGCAAGGCGGGCGCCGTCGTGGACGCGTTGTTTCGGGCCTACTTCGAGGAGGCCAGGGATATCGGGGACCCGGCGATCCTGAAAGAAATCGCCGAACGCCTGGGCGTGACTGGCTGGCCGCAAGCAACAGACAAGGCAAGGGTCATGCAACAGGAAGAACGGGTGCGCGAACTGGGCATCAGCGGCGTGCCGACGTTCATCTTCGACCGCAAGTCCGGCATGTCGGGCGCCTATCCGCCCGACATGCTCGCCCAGGCGATCCGCCAAGCGGTGCAGCCCTAGCTGCGCCGCTCCTGCGCGGCCCGTGGCTAAGTGAAGTCGAGCCGGCCTTCGACCAGCACGCCGTAGATGCGGATCGGCGAGCGGCGCGGCAGTTCGAGCTGCGGCAGGGGTTCTGCGTCGAGATCCAGGTTTTCGACCGACAGCGCGCCCATCACCGCTTCGGACATCACGAACTCTCCGGCGCGGGCGCGGTGCACCATCGCTTGCGCCAGCGTAACGCTGTCGCCGAAAGCGACCCGGTGCTCCATGCCGCGCGGCCCCGCCAGCCCGAGAACGGCTTCGCCCAGATGCAGGCCCTGCGCCACTGCGCTGCGCAGGCCGTAGGTGGTGCGCCAGCGCTCGGCGAGCGCGGGGAAATCGGCCTGGATGCGTTGTGCCGCGCGCACCGCCTGCTGCGAGGACTGGATGGCATTGCCGCGCATGAAAGCCGACAGCAGCATTTCGTGATGCGCGGTGATGGCCTCGCCGCCGTGCGCGGCCACGATGTCGGAGCCGAAGGCGAAGAACTCGTTCGCCAGCAGCAGCACCAGGCTCGGGTCGAGCGCTTCCGACATCCTCGCCAGTCCGCGCAGCTCGGTGCCGAGGAGCACCGCCTGGCGGCGATCCGTGGTCGGCGCGAATCCGACCGTGGTCTGCTGATGCATTGGCATTGGGACTGCGCCCATCCTGCTTCTCCCTGATACGAGGCAATGCGCACAGAGTACGGTTTGCAAGAAACTGTCAGGGAGGAACTATTACCGCTTCCGGGCCCGAGGGGACCGGTGGGAGCCCGACGCCGACGTATGGCGTGACTTAATGCCCGGTTTGCCGGTTCAAAACAGCGCGATCAGCGCAACCACGAACACCACCAGCGCGCCGGCCGCGAAAAACGACAGCGAGGCCTCGGAAACCTGGGGCAGGTCCGGGTCGCGCGGGACCGGTTCCGGGTGGTGCTCCTCGCGGTGCTCGGCGCCGTGGCCGCCGTGCGTTACGCTCATTTTTTCATTGAATGCAGTGAAGAAATCGTTGGCGACCTTGTTGGCCGCGGCATCCACCAGGCGCGAGCCGATCTGCGCGAGCTTTCCGCCCACGTTCGCTTTCACCTTGTAGCCGAGCCTGGTGTCCCGGGCTTCGGGGGTCAGGCTTACATCGGCGCTGCCCCTGGCAAAGCCCGCCACGCCCCCCTGGCCTTCGAACGCGATCGAATAGGAGTGCGGCGGCTTCAGGTTCGAGAGCGTCATCCTGCCCTTGAACCTGGCGCTTACCGGGCCGACGCGCGCGGTCATCTGCACCGCGAAATCGGTGTCGCTGGTGCGCTCGATCGTCTCGCAGCCCGGCACGCAGGCCTTGAGGAATTCGGGGTCGTTCAGCGCCGCCCAGGTGTCGGCCTGCGAGGCGTGGATCAGCTGCTCGCCCGTCATTTCCATGCGCGTTTCTCCAGTGCGGCGCGCGGCCCCGGTGCGGTCAGGACGCGCGAGAGATCGATGAGGCTTTTCAGATTATGCACCGGCAGGAACCGGTCCACGTGCGGCAGCATCGCGCGCACGCCCGCCGGCCGCGCCTCGAACCTGTCGTAGCGCAGCAGGGGATTGAGCCATATCAGCTGCTTGCAGGACTTGTGCAGCCGCTGCATCTCCTCCGACAGGCCTTCGCCCGCCTCGCGGTCGAGGCCGTCCGACACCAGCAGCAGGCAGGCGTTCTGGCCGAGTACGCGCCGGCCCCAGCGCCAGTTGAATTCGCGCAGGCTCCAGCCGATGCGCGTGCCGCCCGACCAGTCCTTGATCGCGTCGGCGACCCGTGCCATCGCGACATCGACGTCGCGGTGCCGCAGCTGGCGCGTAATGTTGGTCAGGCGCGTGCCGAACACGAACACCGAGACGCGGTCCCGGTCGTTGGTGATCGCGTGCAGGAAGTGCAGGAACATGCGTGCGTAGGGATTCATCGAGCCGGAGATGTCGCACAGCACCACCAGCGGCGGATGGATCATGGTCGGTGCTTCGCGCACCAGCGCGATCACATCGCCGCCGTCGCGCAGCGATTCGCGCAGCGTGGCGCGCAAATTTATGTTCTTCCCATTTGCAGCCAATCTATTCCGCCTGGTCCGGATCAAAGGCAGCGGCAGGCGCAACTCGCGCAGCATCTTCTTCGCCTCGGCGAGCTCGGCCGCAGACATGGTGTCGAAGTCCATGCGCTGCAGCACTTCATGCGAGGAGAAAGTGAGCCGCGCGTCGAGTTCGATCTTCTGCTCCTTCAGCTCCTCGTCCGCCTTTTTCCGGCTGAACAGCGCGTCCGACAGCCGTTGGCTCTGCTCCTGCTCGGGCTTGCCGGCGCGGCCGTAGGTCTTGGGCAGCAGCGCCGCCATCATCTTCTCGACCAGCTTGGGGTCGCGCCAGAAGATGCGGAACGCCTGGTCGAAGATCGGGCGCTGCTCCTCCTTGGACAGGAACACGGCCGACATGGTCCAGTACCAGTCGTCGCGCCGGTTGCAGTCGGCGAGTTCGAGCGCGTTGACGCAGTCGACCACGCGGTCGGGGCCGAGCCGCAGCCCCGCGGCACGCAGCAGGCGCGCGAAGTGCATCACGTTTTCGGCAAGCCGGCCTTTCGGACCGGAAACGTCGATGGCGGGAAACACCTCAGGCCTCGGCGCGCTTCTCGGCGGGCACGGCGAGCGGGGACTTGCGCGCGAGCTTCTCCACCGCGCGCGAGGCCACCACTGCATGGTCGGCGAAGTAGCGTTCATGATTGCGCTCGACGTCCTCCAGCCGGTAGATGTAGTTCACCATCATGCCGGCTGAGCGCGCCATGCCCGATTCGGAGGTGTCGCCCAGCCAGTTCAGCCGTTCCAGCGCCGCGCCGTTGCCGAGATGGAAGCGTGAAACCGGGTCGAGCGGCTCGGCGCCCTGCTTGGCGTGCAGCAGGTACCAGGCGCAGAGCCGCATCAGCAGCTTTTGCAGCGGCTCGGAGACGGCGCCGGAATGCCAGCCCGGCTGTTCGATCACCGAGAGCATTGCGAGCCGCTGCTCGGCGTTCGGCCCCATCGAGAGCTGAACACGGGTCTCGGTCTGCGCGAGCCAGTGCCGGAAGCCGGGGATCGGCGACAGGGTGGCGAAGCTGCGCAGGTGCGGGAACTCGCGTTTCAGATCCTCCGCCACTTGCTTGATGAGCAGGTTGCCGAACGAGGTGCCGCGCAGTCCCTCCTGGCAGTTGGTGATGGAGTAGAAAATCGCGCAGTCGGCCTGCTCCGGCACCGCGACCTCGGATTTGACGTCGAGCAGCGGCTGCACCTGCGCGCTCAGGCCGTGCGTCAGCGCGACCTCGATGAAGATGAGCGGCTCGTCAGGCAGCTGCGGGTGGAAAAAGCCGAAGCAGCGCCGGTCGGCTGCCAGCCGGCGGCGCAGGTCGGGCCATCCCTGGACCGCATGCACCGCCTCGTACTGGATCAGTTTCTCGAGCACGATCGCCGAGGTGCGCCAGTCGATGCGCTCCAGGCGCAGGAAGCCGCGGTTGAACCAGGAGCGGAAAAGGTGCAGCAGGTCGGCGTCGATCGCACTCCAGGCCGGGTGCTTTTTCAGGCCGCGCAGCAGCTGCCGGCGCATCTCGACCAGCGCCTGGGTTCCGCCCGGCGCCATGTTGAGGCGCCGGAACAGTTCCTGGCGCGCCGTATCGATCACCTCCTGGAGATGGATCAGGTTTTGCGGCGTCGGATCGTAGCGGTACGCGTCGGCGGCCTTGCCGACCGCCTCGGGGGAGGGCGCGAACTCCTGCGCCAGGGTGTCGAAGAACTCCTCGCGGCCGCGCTCATCCAGCCCCAGATACGCGGCCAGCGCCTGGCGCGCGAGCGCCGCGCCGGAAACCTCGCCGCGCTCGCCGAGCAGCGCCACGCACAGCGACACCAGGTGCTGCGTGTCGTGGCCGACGCCTGCGCGCGAGCGGCCGAGCAGGCGGCGCAGGAACGAGGCAGGGCTCATCGCAGGTCAGGCGGCCGCATCTAAGCCGACACGGCGGCCGCTTTCGACTCGGCCACCAGGCGCGTGGCTTCCTCGCCCGCGATGCGCTCTATGTCGTCCTGGTATTTCAGCAGCACGCCGAGGGTGTTGTTCACTGTCTCGGGGTCGAGCGCGATGCGGTCGAGCGCCACCAGGCAGTTGGCCCAGTCGATCGTCTCGGCGACGCCGGGCAGCTTGAACAGGTCCACGCCCCGCAGGCGCTGCACGAACGCCACCACTTCCCTCGACAGCGCGCCCGCGGCCTTGGGCGCCTTGCGGCGCAGGATCTCCAGTTCGCGCACCGCGTCCGGGTAATCCACCCAGTGGTAGAAGCAGCGGCGCTTCACCGCGTCGTGGATCTCGCGCGTGCGGTTGGAGGTGATCACCACGATCGGCGGCTCTACGGCCTTGAGCGTGCCGATCTCCGGGATCGTGATCTGCCAGTCCGAGAGCACTTCCAGCAGGTAGGCCTCGAAGGGCTCATCGGTGCGGTCCAGCTCGTCGATCAGCAGCACCGGCGCCGCGCCCTTCCTGCCCTCGAGCGCGCGCGCGAGCGGGCGCTTGACCAGGAACTTGTCCGAAAAAATGTCCTGCGCGAGTTTTTCCTTGGACTTGTCGCCGGCGGCTTCGGCCAGCCGGATCTCGATCATCTGGCGCGCGTAATTCCATTCGTAGGCCGCCTGCGCGATATCGAGCCCTTCGTAGCACTGCAGCCGGATCAGCTCGCGCCCGAGCGAGGCCGCGACCACCTTCCCGATCTCGGTCTTGCCGGTGCCCGCCTCGCCCTCGAGGAACAGCGGCCGCTGCATCGCGAGCGACAGGTAGAGCGCGGTGGCCAGGCTGCGGTCGGCGACATAGTCGGCCGAGCCGAGCAGCTCGTGGGTTTCGTCGATCGACTTGGGGAGAGGGCGGGGCATGAGAACCGTTTCGGTTTGCGCGGTGCGGAATGCCAGCATTTTCCGGCATTTGGCCCCTCACCGCCACCGGCAGCGCGTCTTGTGAATATTCCGCTGTAGCGGGGCCTGAAGGAAGATCAAAATGGGCCTGCAACTGACGCGGGCAAGGGGGGAGGATGGACCGGCGCAGATTCGTCG
>MEQQ01000086.1:8096-20151 GCA_001770285.1 Betaproteobacteria bacterium RBG_16_66_20 | reverse complement strand
CCGCTGGCGCGTGCGCAGCAGCCCGCGAAGGTGCCGCGCATCGGCTATCTTTTTTCGTTCATCCGCTCGCAGGGCGAGCATCTTTGGGAGGCTTGCCGGCAGGGGATGCGCGAGCTGGGCTATGTCGAGGGGCGCAACGTCGTGCTTGAGCCGCGCTGGGCCGATGGGCATCACGAGCGCATGCCGGCGCTGGTGGCGGAGCTGGCGCGCCTCAAGGTGGATGTGATCGTTGCCGCCGCGACCCCGGCAAATCTTGCCGCTAGGGCCGGAGCCGGGTCGATACCGATCGTCATGGTCGCAGTGGCGGATCCGTCGCGCATCGGGTTGGTCGACAGTCTGGCGCGCCCGGGCGGGCGCATAACCGGCCTGAGCCTTCTTACGCCGGAGCTCAGCGGCAAGCGCCTGAGCCTGCTCGTAGAGGTCACGCGCCAGATCCGGCGCGCCGCGGTTCTCAACAATCCCGACAATTCCAGCCACGCCGTGTTTCTCCAGGAAACTCTGAGTGCCGCGAAAGGCATGCAGATCCAGGTTCACACCCTGAATGCGCGCAATCCCGGCGAGATCGGGCAGGCGTTCGAGAGGATCGCCAGGGAAGGCGCTCAAGCGCTCATCGTGTTCGACGACCCGGTGCTCTGGGGTCACCGCAAGCAGGTGGTCACGCTGGCGGCGCAAGCGCGGCTGCCGGTGATGTACGGCTACAGCGAGTTCGTGGACGAGGGTGGATTGATTTCGTACGGGCCGCACCGACCGGACCTCTATCGGCGCACGGCCTCCTACGTGGACAGGATCCTCAAAGGGGCGAATCCGGCGGAGCTGCCGATCGAGCGGCCGACGCGCTTCGAGCTCTTTGTCAATCTGAAAACCGCCAACGCGCTGGGTCTGGCGATCCCGCAATCCGTGCTGCTGCGCGCCGACCGGGTGATCGAGTAGGCGAAAAAAGCCCGCCTGGCCCCGGCCTACTTGAACGGGATGCTGATGACGGACTTGATCACGCGGTCGTCGGAGGCTGGCGTGAGGCCGGTGCCGATCCCGAAGTTGATGCCCCAGCCCTTGCCCTCGTAGTCGACCGCGAAGTAGAGCATGCGATCCTGCTCGTTACGCGGCGCGAAATTGGCAAGCGCGCCGAACCCCGAGTAATACTCGATCCCGAACGCCAGGCCCGGGCGCAGCTCGCGCGCGATCTTCAGGCTGGCATCGAAGTCGGGCCGGCTCGATTTGTTCTCGCCGCTGAGCACCCACGAGAGGATCGGGTTCACCGCCACCAGCCAGTGATCGGTCCGCCAGCCGAGGATGCCGCGCAGTTCGAAGTTGTGCCGATCTGCCGAGAGGTGCGGCCGGTCGTGGCCATACTCGATGTTGACGCCCGAAAAGAACGCGGTGGCCTTCGCCTTCGGGAACATGTGCTTGAGACGTATCCTGAAGCCGTCGGCGTGGAACCCGCCGTCGCGGTCGCGCTGCATCGGCAGGTGAAGGCCGACCTCCCAGTCCTTGCGCAGCCCGAAGACGACCTCCGGCATCAGGCGCAAGGCCTTGTCCGGCGGGATCTCGCTCGCGAAATCGGGTGTAACGCGGCCGCGCGCGTAGTTGACGTGCATGTCCAGGCCGATTTCGCCCGGCTCCTCCATTTCGTCGCTGAAGACGTTGATCTCGTGCGGCGCGGCGACGGCCGCGCCGCCGGTGCCGAGACAAGCGGCCAGGACAGCAGACCGCACCGCTTTCCAGATCGTCCCCATGACTGATCGAGCAGGAAAAAAAGCCCGCCGAAGCGGGCTTCCCTTCCCTCATCCCCCTCGGAAAACCTTAAGGTTTGAAACGCGGCATCTAGCGCTCCTTACTTCAGGGCGGCTTGCACTGCGCGCCTCGCCATGACCGTCACCAGGTGCGCGCGGTACTCGGCGCTGGCGTGCATGTCGCTGTTGAGGCCGTCCTGCTTGACCTTGATGTTCGCCACCGACTCGGGCGCGAACTTCGCGGCGAGCGCTTTCTCCATCTCGGCCTGGCGAAACACCACGGGGCCGGCGCCGGTCACCGCGACGCGCACGCTGCCGCCGAAGTCGGCAACGAAGACGCCGACGATGGCGAAGCGCGAGGCCGGGTTCTTGAACTTCATGTAGGCGGCGCGCTTGGGTACCTGGAACGAGACCGCGGTGATGATTTCGCCCGCGCCCAGCGCGGTCGTGAACATGCCCTTGAAGAATTTGTCGGCCTCGTGCTTGCCCTTGTTGGTGGTGATCGTCGCATTGAGCGCCAGCACCGCCGCCGGGTAGTCCGCCGCCGGGTCGTTGTTGGCGAGCGAACCGCCGATCGTGCCCATCGCCCGCACCTGCCGGTCGCCGATCATGGCAGCAAGCGCGGCGAGCGCGGGGATCGCTTTGTTCACGTCGGCCGAATGCGCGACATCCGCGTGGCGGGTCATCGCGCCGACGGTCACGCTCTTGCCGTCGGACTTGATCCCGGCGAGGTCCTTGATGGTGCCGAGGTCGACGATGTCCGAGGGCGAGGCGAGGCGCAGCTTCATCGTCTGAACGAGCGTCTGGCCGCCGGCGAGCAGCTTGGCATCGCCTTTCATGAGCGCCGCGGCGTCGTTCAGGCTGGATGGACGGTGGTATTTGAATGCATGCATGGTTTTCTCCCGGATTCCTTGATCAGGCCGCTTTCTTGTTCTGCAGGGTGCGCCACACCGTCTGCGGTGTCGCCGGCATGGGCATGTCTGTAACGCCCAGTGCATCGGTGATCGCGTTCATCAGCGCCGCGGGCGCGCCGATCGCGCCCGCTTCGCCGCAGCCCTTCACGCCGAGCGGGTTGTGGGTGCAGGGCGTCTCGCGCGTGTCCACCTGGTAGGAGGGTACGTCGGTCGCACGCGGGATGCAGTAGTCCATGAACGAGCCGGTGAGCAGCTGGCCGGTCGCATCGTCGTACCGGCAGCCTTCGGTGAGCGCCTGGCCGATGCCCTGCGTGAGGCCGCCGTGCACCTGCCCCTCGACGATCATCGGATTGATGATCTTGCCGAAGTCGTCCACCGCGGTGAACTTCTCGATTCTTACCACCCCGGTCTCGGGATCCACCTCGACCTCGCACACGTAGGTGCCGGCAGGGAAGGTGAAGTTGGACGGATCGTAGAATGCATTTTCGTTCAGGCCGGGCTCGAGCTTGTCGTGCGGATAGTTGTGCGGCACGTAGGCCGCGAACGCCACCTCGCCGAACATTTTCTTCTTGTCCGTGCCCTTGACCGTGTACACGCCGCGGTCGTATTCGACATCGGCCTCTGCGGCCTCCATCAGGTGGGCGGCGATTTTCTTTCCCTTGGCGATGACCTTGTCGAGCGCCTTCACGATCGCGGTGCCGCCCACGGCGATGGAGCGCGAGCCGTAGGTGCCCATGCCAAACAGGATCTTCGAGGTGTCGCCGTGCACGATGTCCACGTTCTCGATCGGCATGCCGAGGCGGTCGGCGACCACCTGCGCGAAGGTGGTCTCGTGCCCCTGGCCGTGCGAGTGCGAGCCGGTGAACACCGTCACGCTGCCGGTCGGGTGCACGCGCACTTCGCCCGCCTCGAACAGCCCGGCGCGCGCGCCCAGCGATCCGGCGACCGCCGAGGGCGCGATGCCGCAGGCCTCGATGTAGGCCGCGTAGCCGAGACCGCGCAGTTTCCCGTTCTTGATTGACTGTTCTTTTCTTTTTGAAAAGCCAGAAACATCGGCAAGCTTCTGCGCCGCGTCCATGGTGGCGTTGTAGTCGCCGATGTCGTACATCAGCGCGACCGGCGTCTGGTACGGGAACGCGGTGATGAAGTTGCGGCGGCGGATTTCGGCCGGGTCGATCTTCATCTCGCGCGCCGCGGTCTCCACCAGGCGCTCGACGACGTAGGTCGCCTCGGGCCTGCCCGCGCCGCGGTAGGCGTCCACCGGCGTGGTGTTGGTGAACACCGCCGTCACTTCGCAGTGGATCACCGGGGTCTTGTATTGCCCGGCGAGCAGCGTCGCGTAGAGGATGGTCGGCACGCAGGAGGCGAAGGTCGACAGATACGCGCCGACGTTGGCCGTGGTCTTCACGCGCATCGCGAGGAACTTGCCGTCCTTGTCGAGCGCCAGCTCGGCCACCGTGTGATGGTCGCGGCCGTGCGCGTCCGAGAGGAAGGCCTCCGAGCGGTCCGAGGTCCATTTCACCGGCCGGTTGACCTGCTTCGAGGCCCAGGTGACCGCGACATCCTCGGCGTAAAGGTAGATCTTCGAGCCGAAGCCGCCGCCCACGTCGCCCGCGACCACGCGCACCTTGTGCTCGGGCAGGCCCATCACGAACGCGGTCATCAGGAGGCGCTCGACGTGCGGATTCTGGCTCGCGACGTAGAGCGTGTAACTGTCGTCGGCGCGCGAATACGAGCCGTTCGCCACACGCGGCTCCAATGCGTTGGGGATCAGGCGATTGTTGATGAAGTCGAGTTTCGTGACATGCGCGGCTTTGGCGAATGCCGCGTCGGTCACGGCCTTGTCGCCCAGCGCCCAGACGTAGCAGGTGTTGTCGGGCGCGATGTCGTGCAGTTGCGGGGCGCCCTTGGCGCGCGCCTTGGAACCGTCGACCACGGCGGGCAGCACCTCGTAATCCACGTTCACGCGTTCGGCGGCATCGCGCGCCTGTTCGCTGGTTTCCGCCACCACGATGGCGACCTGGTCCCCTACGTAGCGCACCTTGCCCTGCGCGAGGCAGGGATGCGGCGGCTCCTTCATCGGCTGGCCGTTGACGTCGGTGATCAGCCAGCCGCAGGGCAGGCCGCCGAGCTTGGCCGCGGCGAAATCCTCGCCGGTGTAGGCGGCGATGAAGCCGGGCGCTTGCCTGGCTTTGTCGAGGGAGATCTTCCTGATTTTCGCGTGCGCGTGCGGCGAACGCACGAATGCCGCGTAGCTCTGGCGCGGCAGCTCGACGTCGTCGGTGTACTGGCCCGCGCCGGTGAGAAAGCGGTAGTCCTCTTTGCGCTCGATGCGGGCGCCGATCAGCGGTGCGTTCATGGTTGCCTCCGGTTACTTGCTGGCCGCCATGGCCCGTGCGCCTGCGCCGATGGCTTTCACGATGTTGTGGTAACCCGTGCAGCGGCACAGGTTGCCCTCGAGCGCCTCGCGCACTTCCTGCTCCGACGGATTCGGATGGCTCTTCGCGAAGTCGATCGCGTTCATCACCATGCCCGGGGTGCAGAAGCCGCACTGCAGGCCGTGGTGTTCCTTGAAGGCCGCCTGCATCGGATGCAGCGTGCCGTCGGGCTTGGCCACGCCTTCGATGGTCATGACCTCCGCGCCCTCGGCCTGCATCGCGAGGATCGAGCAGGACTTCACCGCCTTGCCGTTCATGCTCACGGTGCAGGCGCCGCATTGCGCGGTGTCGCAGCCGACGTGCGTGCCCGTAAGCCGCAGATTCTCGCGGATCACGGTGACGAGCAGCGTGCGCTCCTCCACCTCCGCCGAAACCGACTTGCCGTTGACTTTGAGGGATACCTTGACCGCCATGCTGCCTCCTTCGGGTTCTTGGAATCGTGCGACCTGCCTAGGGGACGCACATCCTAGCTAACGGTTTCCGTGGCGGCAATGTTGCGGTGCGGCATGCGGCGGGCAGCAGTACAATCATGCCCATGGATAGCGTCGACATCGAAGTGCTGCGCAGCGCCGAAGCCTGGCGCAAGGCCGGCCACCGCGTCACCTTCGGCACCATCGTCAAGACCTGGGGATCGGCGCCGCGCCCGGTAGGGGCGCTGGTGGTGGTCCGCGACGACGGCCAGGTGGTGGGTTCGCTCTCCGGCGGCTGCGTCGAGGACGACCTGATCGAAAAAGTGCGCGCCGGCGCCGTGGCGAAAGACCGGCCGCAAGTGATCACTTACGGCGTCACCAATGAAGAGGCGACGCGCTGGGGGCTGCCCTGCGGGGGCACGCTGGTTGTGGTGCTGGAGCCGGTGACCGAAAAAAGCGCGTTCGGCGAGTTGCTCGAGACCATCGCGAAGCAGCAGCTGGTGCGCCGCCGCCTCGAGCTGGACAGCGGCCGCGTGTCGATGGCGCCGGGGACCTGGCAGGACGTGCTGGAGTTCGACGGCAAGGTGCTGACCACGGTGCACGGGCCGCGCTGGCGGCTGATTCTGATCGGCGCCGGCCAGCTTACCCACTACCTCGCAGAAATGGCGCACATGCTCGACTACCACGTGCTGGTAGTCGATCCACGCCAGGAATATGCCGACGGCTGGGACCTGAAGGACGTGCAGCTCGACCGCGGCATGCCCGACGATGTGGTCGCGGCGGCGAACCTGGATGGCCACAGCGCGGTGGTGGCGCTGACGCACGATCCGAAGCTCGACGATCTCGCGCTGATGGAAGCGCTCAAGTCCGCCGCGTTTTATGTCGGCGCCATCGGCTCGAAGAAGAACAACGCGCGCGCCGCAAGCGCCTGAAGGAATTCGACCTCTCGGACGGCGAGATCGCGCGGCTGCGCGGTCCGGTCGGCCTGTACATCGGCTCCAAGACCCCGCCCGAGATCGCGGTCGCGATCCTCGCCGAGATGACCGCGGTGCGCCACGGCGTCACCGAGCCGAGCTGGGCGGCGAAACCCGCGCCGCGCTTCGATCCGTCGGCCTGCGAAGTCGCGCCCGCTGCCTCCGGCAAAGCTTGAACGTCGTCGCGATTCTTCTTGCCGCGGGTTCGGCGACCCGCTTCGGTTCCGACAAACTGCTCCACCCTTTGCCGCACGATGTGCCGATCGCGATCCAGGCGGCGCGCCACCTGAGAGCTGTTTTCGGAGAGAAGGTTTTTGTCGTCGTTCGTCCCGAAGCGACGCTGCTGTCGGATCTTCTCCGGAGGGAGGGCTGCAAGGTGGTGGTATGCGAGAACGCCGCTGAGGGCATGGGCGCGAGCCTCGCTTGTGCGGTGCGGGCGGCGGCGGACGCCGAGGGCTTCGTGGTCGCGCTCGCCGACATGCCCTTCATCCGCGCAAGCACGATCGCGGCCGTGCGCGCGGCGCTCGCCGCGGGAGCGCCGTTCGCCGCGCCTTTTTTCCGCGCTCGCCGCGGGCACCCGGTGGGAATCGCGGGGACCTTTCGCGCGCAGCTGGAGGCGATGAAGGGCGATGAAGGCGCAAGACGCCTGCTGGAAGGCCATCAGGACAAAATAATGAAAGTCCCGGTCGGCGATCCGGGCGTGATGCGCGACATCGATACGCCCTCCGACCTAGCGCCGCCGAGCGTCGTCTAGAATAGCCGTCCATCCCCGGTACGAGGATCGGCGTGGAATCGGCGCAGCGGGCGGTGCTATTCGTGGACGTCACGGACAGCACCAAAATCTACGAGTCGCTCGGCGACACGGTCGCGCTGGCGCTGATCAACGGCCTGTTCGCCCGTCTCGACAAGATCGTCGCGAAGTATTCCGGCGCCGTCCTCAAGACGCTGGGCGACGGCATGGTCTGCGTGTTCGAGGACCCGGACAACGCGTTTCGCGCCGCATGCGAGATCCAGACCTCGGTCCACTCCGGTTCCCAGGGCGCCCGCAACCGGCTGCAGATCAAGATCGGCTTCACCTACGGGCCGGTGATCCTGTCCAAGGGCGACGTTTTCGGCGACACCATGAACGTTTGCGCGCGCCTGGTGACGCTCGCGAATCCCGAGCAGATCCTGACCTCCGCGCAGACCGTCGAAGCACTTTCGCCCGGGCTGCGCACCCGCTGCCGGGCGCTGTTCGCGACGCGCATCAAGGGCAAGGCCGAAGAAGTGCCGGTATGCGATGTGAGTTGGCGCTACGACCCGGCGGTCACCGAGACCAATCTCACGCGCGCCGACCTGGCGCATGCCTCGCAGATGTCGCTCAAGCTGATCTACCGCGGCAACATATTCATCGTCAACCAGAACCGGCCGGCGCTGCTGATGGGGCGCGACGACAGCAACGACATCGTGATCGTGAGCCTGTTCGCCTCGCGCGTCCACGCCCGGGTGCAGGCGCGCGACGGGCATTTCGTGCTCACCGACCTGTCGAGCAACGGCACCTTCCTGCTGGTGGACGAGCATTCCAGCGAGGTGCTTCTGCGGCGCGAGGAGGCGGTGCTGGGAGGGCGGGGCTGGATCGGCCTGGGCAAGAACGCCACCAAGCATGGCGACCACTCGGTTCGCTTCACGGTCCAGGCCGAGAGCGTCTGATCCGAGCAAGCCAGGAGGCGTGCAGGCCGCGGGTGGCGCGCTGGTAAAATTGCGTTTTCCCCTCCGCCGACCCAATGTTTGCCGCCCAGACGCTCGAGCAGTCCGATCCGGAAATCTGCAGCGCCATCCGCCAGGAGGCGCGCCGCCAGGAAGACCACGTCGAGCTGATCGCCTCGGAGAACTACGCCAGCCCCGCGGTGCTCGCAGCGCAGGGCTCGCTGCTCACCAACAAGTATGCCGAGGGCTATCCCGGCAGGCGCTACTACGGCGGCTGCGAATACGTCGACATCGCCGAGACGATCGCGATCGAGCGCGCGAAGCAGCTGTTTGGCGCGCCCTGGGCGAACGTCCAGGCGCACTCCGGCTCGCAGGCCAACCAGGCCGTCTACACCGCGGTGCTCAAGCCCGGCGAGACGATCCTCGGCCTGTCGCTCGCGCACGGCGGGCATCTGACCCACGGCTCGCCGGTGAATCTGTCGGGCAAGCTCTACAAGGTCGTGTCCTACGGCCTGGATGCGAAGGAGCAGATCGATTACGGCGAGGCCGAGCGCCTCGCGCTCGAGCACAGGCCGCGCATGATCGTCGCCGGCGCTTCCGCCTACTCGCGCGTCATCGACTGGCGGCGCTTTCGCGCCATCGCCGACAAGGCCGGAGCGCTGCTGATGGCCGACATCGCCCACTACGCCGGATTGGTGGTCACCGGCCTGTATCCTTCGCCGGTGGGGATCGCCGATTTCGTCACCACCACCACGCACAAGACCCTGCGCGGCCCGCGCGGCGGGCTGATCGTCGGCAAGCCGGAGCAGGAGAAGGCCGTCAATTCGGCGATCTTCCCGGGACTGCAGGGCGGTCCGCTGATGCACGTGATCGCCGCCAAGGCGGTGGCGCTGGGCGAGGCGCTCAAGCCCGAATTCCGGCAGTACCAGGCCCGCGTCGTCGAGAATGCGCGCACCCTGGCCGCGGCGCTCGCCGGGCGCGGCCTGCGCATCGTTTCCGGCGGCACCGACTGCCACATGTTCCTGGTCGACCTGCGCGCGAAGAACATCACCGGCAAGGACGCGGAGGACGCGCTCGGCCGCGCGCACATGACGGTGAACAAGAACGCCATCCCCAACGATCCGCAAAAGCCCATGGTCACCTCGGGGATCCGGCTCGGCTCGCCGGCGATGACCACGCGCGGCTTCGGCCAAGCGGAAGCGGAACGGCTCGCGCAGCTCATCGCCGACGTACTGGAAGACCCGAAGGGCGCGGTGACGCTCGGGCGCGTGACGCGCGAGGTGAAAGCCATGTGCGCCAGGTTTCCGGTGTACGCCTAGGCTCCCGCCATGCGCTGCCCGTTCTGCTCCAACGAAGACACGCAGGTGGTGGACACGCGCTCGAACCCGGGCACCAACGTGATCCGGCGGCGGCGGCGCTGCGCCAAGTGCGACAAGCGCTTCACCACCTACGAGCGGGTCGAACTCAGGATGCCGCGCCTGGTGAAGAAGGGCGGCAGCCGCACCGATTTCGACCGCGACAAGCTGGTCGGCAGCATGATGCTCGCGCTGCGCAAGCGCCCGGTGGCGACCGAGGAGATCGACGCCGCGGTGGACCGGATCGAGGAAAAGCTGCGCTCGCTGGGCGAGAGGGAAATCCCGACGACGCGAGTGGGCGACCTGGTGATGCGCGAGCTCGCCAGGCTCGACAAGATCGCCTACATCCGCTTTGCCTCCGTGTACCGCAGCTTCGAGTCGCCGGAGGAGTTCCGCGAGGCGGTGCAGGAAGTGAAGTCGCCGCGCCGCAAACGCAAGTGACCCGTTTTTCCGCGTTCGACCACGCCATGATGGCGCGGGCGCTCGCGCTTGCGCAGAAGGGCCTTTTTACCTCGACGCCGAATCCGCGCGTCGGCTGCGTCCTCGCGCAGGGCGAATCCGTCGTTGGCGAAGGCTGGCACGAAAAGGCCGGCGGTCCGCACGCCGAGGTGGTCGCCATCGACAAGGCCGGATCCCGTGCCGCGGGGGCGACAATGTACGTCAACCTGGAACCTTGCAGCCATCAAGGGCGCACGCCTCCTTGTGTTGATTTTATTAAAAAAAATAAGATCAACCGAGTGATCGCGGCGATGCTCGATCCGAATCCGCAGGCGGCGCACGGAGGCGCGCAACTCGCTGCCGCCGGCATCGGCTTCGAGCACGGGCTGATGGCAGACGAGGCGAAGGAGCTGAACATCGGGTTCGTCTCGCGCATGACGCGCGGCCGGCCCTGGGTGCGCATGAAGATCGCGGCAACGCTGGACGGGCGCACCGCGCTAGCCGACGGCCGCAGCCAGTGGATCACCGGCGCGGAGGCGCGCAAGGATGGGCACCGCTGGCGGGCGCGCGCCTGCGCGATCCTCACCGGCATCGGCACCGTGAAGGCGGACGATCCGCGCCTCACCGTGCGCGACGTGGCAACATCGAGGCAGCCGCTGCGCGTGGTAGTGGATAGCCGGCTGGAGATACCGGAGAAGGCGAAGATTCTCGAGGGCGGGAATACCCTGATCTTTTGCGGGGTTGAAAACGCCAGGAAATTGAACGCGGAAGTCGTCACACTTCCCAACAAGAACAACAAGGTCGAACTTCCCCGGATGCTGGAAGAACTCGCGCGCCGCGGCGTGAACGAGCTGCAGGTCGAGGCTGGTTTCCGCCTCAACGGCTCGCTCGCGCGCGAGGGCTGCGTGGACGAGTTCCTGGTCTACCTCAACCCGAGTTTCCTCGGCGATGAAGCGCAGGGGATGCTCGCGCTCTCCGGAATTTCCTCTCTGGAGCAAAAGATAAAGACCAGAATTACGTCGCTGGATCGGATTGGCGACGACATCCGCATTCTCGCGAGGCTCTGATGTTCACCGGTATCGTCCAGGCCGTCGGCCGCATCGAAAAGCACAATCCGCTGCGGATAAAGGCCGGCCGGCTGCCGCTCGCGGACGTGCGCATCGGCGACTCCATCTGCGTGCAAGGATGCTGCCTGACGGTGGTGAAGAAGGCGAAAGGAAGACTCAGTTTTGACGTCTCAAGCGAAACGCTGAGCGTGACCGCGGGCCTCGACCGGCCGGGCGCGGTCAACCTGGAGAAATCGCTCGCGCTCGGCGACCGGCTCGGCGGCCACCTCGTGACCGGGCATGTGGACGGCGTCGGACGGGTGGTCGGAAAGAAGGGCAGCGTTTACACTTTCGAGGCGCCAAAGAACCTCGCCCGCTACATCGCGCGCAAAGGGTCCGTCTGCGTGGATGGCGTGAGCCTGACGGTGAACCGCGTCCGGGGGTCCAGGTTCGAAGTGAACCTCATTCCGCATACCCTGAAAGTCACCACGCTCGGGCGTCTCGCGCGCGGTTCCAAAGTCAATCTCGAGGTGGATTTGCTGGCGCGCTACATGGAGCAGTTGCTGACCCCATGAAACCCGACGCACCCGAGTCCACCCGCAAGGCGCAGATCGACGCGCTGCTTCTCAAACTCCCGGGCGTCAGCGCAAGAAAAATCAATGGCCTTGACGCGTACTTCGTCAGTGACAGGATGTTCGCCTGCATCAGCGGCCACGGCATCGGACTGCGCCTGCCCGTCGCCACCGCGACCGAATTGCAGTTCTCGAGGGACAACGTGGTCCCGTTTCAGCCCGGCGGCATCGCGAGTTCGAGGGAATGGATACAGATCGACCGTGCCGAGGCGGCCGAGTACGAGAAGGATCTACCGCTGTTTCAGGTCTCGCTCGAGTTCGTCAAAGCCGCCCGGACCCGCTAGATCGGCGCGGGCCATCACCGAATGATCTCGTCCGCCCGCGCCAGCACGGATTGAGGAATCGTGAGGCCAAGGGCCTTGGCGGTCTTGAGGTTGATGACGAAGTGAAGCCGGTCGAGCTGCTCAATCGGCAGGTCTCCCGGCTTGGCGC
>MEQQ01000086.1:7773-8066 GCA_001770285.1 Betaproteobacteria bacterium RBG_16_66_20 | reverse complement strand
AGAGCCGGCCGAGAGCGTAGTAGCTCTGGCCATAGCTGGCGAGCGCCCCCTTGGCGACGCTCGCCGGGTCAGCGAAAATCGTCGCCATCCGCTTCGCCTTTGCAGCGTCGATGATCATATCCGTCTGGCTGATCACCATTGCGTCCGACATGTAGCAAAAAGCATCCGCTTCCCCCGTCCGGAGCGCGCGCACACCCGCCTGCAACTCCTCGACCGAAGCGACTGGGTGCTCGACGAGCTCCACCTTGAGCTGGCGGGCTGCATCGCGCGCCATTTCCAAGGATCTCTTCGAG
>MEQQ01000086.1:7247-7762 GCA_001770285.1 Betaproteobacteria bacterium RBG_16_66_20 | reverse complement strand
CGTCACGACCCGGCGAAGCTTCGGAACGAGCAACTTCAGAAGTTCGAGGCGCTTCGCGGTGAGGTCGGTTAGCCGGCCGTAGACGCCCGTGAGCCGCCCTCCGGGTTTCCGGAAGCTATCCACGAGGCCGATCGCAACTGGATCAGTGCCGGCGTAGAACACGATCGGGACGTTTTTCGTAGCGCGCTTCGCCGCAAGCGTGACGGAGGTGGACACCGAATAGATCAGGTCAACTTTTTCTCCTTCGAGACTCCTCGCCGCCGCTTCCACCGACTTGAGTTCGCCTTTGGTATCGCGCACGTGGAGGACGACTTGCTTCCCGTCCTCGAGTCCCAATTCCTTGAGTCCGTCCCGCAACCCGACGATGGCAGGGGAGTACGTGCCTCCATGAAAGACGACTCCCACGCGATAGACGCGGGCCTGCTGCGCCTTGGCGGTCAGCGGTGCAGCGCCGAGCGCAAGCAACGCGGTGATCGTTTCGCGGCGATTCATGGCGTCCTTTCCGAGCGAGCCTG
>MEQQ01000086.1:5001-7128 GCA_001770285.1 Betaproteobacteria bacterium RBG_16_66_20 | reverse complement strand
GAGAATGATCTACCGCTGTTTCAGGCCTCGCTCGAGTTCGTCAAAGCCGCCCGGACCCGCTAGATGCGCGACCGCCGGCGGATCGTGATCGCCGGCGCCGCCGGCCGCGACTTCCACAATTTCAATACCGTCTACCGGGACGACCCCGGCTGCGAGGTCGTGGCGTTCACCGCGGCGCAGATCCCGGGAATCGCCGGACGGCGCTATCCGGCGGCGCTCGCCGGTGCGCGCTATCCCGACGGCATCGCGATTGTTCCCGAGGCGGAGCTGGACGCGCTGGTGCGTTCGCGCGGCGTGGACGAGGTGGTGCTCGCCTACAGCGATCTTGCGCACGTGGAGGCTATGCACCTCGCCTCGCGCGTCCTCGCCGCGGGCGCGGACTTCGTCCTGCTCGGCCCGCGCCGCACCATGCTGGCGGCGGCGATTCCCGTCATAGCGGTGTCGGCGGTGCGCACCGGCGCGGGCAAGTCGCCCACCGTGCGCTGGCTCTCGCAGCGCCTGCGCGCGCGCGGGCTGCGCTGCGCGGTCGTGCGCCACCCGATGCCCTACGGCGACCTCGCGTCCCAGGCGGTGCAGCGCTTTGCCGGCCGTGAAGACCTCGACCGGGCCGGCTGCACGGTCGAGGAACGCGAGGAATACGAGCCGCACCTCGCGATCGGCAACGTGGTGTACGCCGGCATCGACTATGCGCGCGTCATCGCGCTCGCCGCGCGCGAGGCGGACCTGTTGCTCTGGGACGGCGGCAACAACGACTTCCCGTTCGTGCGGCCCGACCTGCACGTCGTGCTGGCCGATGCGCTGCGTCCGGGCGACGCCTCTACGCATCATCCGGGGGAGGCCTGCGCGAGGATGGCGGACGTGATCGTGCTCAGCAAGTGCGACAGCGCGCCCGCGGCGGACGTGGCGGCGCTCGGGGCGGCCTGCCGCGCGCTCAATCCGGATGCGCCGATCGTGCGCGCGGCGCTGCCGATCAGTCTCGAGCGGCCCGACGCGGTGCGCGGGCGCCGCGTGCTGGTGATCGAGGACGGCCCTACGCTGACGCACGGCGGCATGGCGCATGGCGCGGGGTATCTCGCCGCGCTGCGCGCCGGAGCACGCGCGGTCGTGGACCCTCGGCCCGCCGCCGTCCCCGAGATCGCCGCGCTGTACGCTCAATTCCCTCAAATCGGCAGCGTTCTGCCCGCGGTCGGGTATTCGCCCGCGCAGCTCGATGCGCTGCGCAGGACGATCGAGGCCACCGACGCCGAGGTGGTCGTGGCCGCTACGCCGGCCGATCTCGCCGGCCTGCTCGGCATCGCAAAGCCCGTGGTGCGCGCGCGCTACGAGTTCCAGGACCTGGATTCGCCCGGGCTGTGGGGCAGCGTCGAACATTTCCTCGCTGCCCGCGGACTTGCATGACCAGCCACTCCAAGCTCGCAGTGGTCGCAGTCGGCGGCAATGCGCTGATCCGCGACGAGCAGCACCGCAGCATCGCGGACCAGTACGAAACCGCGCGCGCGACGGTGGTCCACATCGTGGACATGCTCGAGGCCGGCTGGCGCGTGGTATTCACGCACGGCAGCGGTCCGCAGCTGGGGTTCGATCTGCGCCGCTCGGAGCTGGCGCTGCACGAGGTGATCCCGGTGCCGATGGACTACGCGGGCGCCGACGTGCAGGGCGCCCTCGGCTACATGTTCGTCAAGGCGCTGCGCAACGAGTTCCGCCGCCGCGGGCTGAAGCGCGAGGCGGTCGCGGTGATAACGCAGGTGCTGGTCGAGCGCGACGATCCGGCGTTTCGCAATCCGACCAAGCCGATCGGCTCGCCGATGGACGAGGCCACGGCGCGCAAGCGCGCCGCCGACCTCGGCTGGCAGGTGAGGGAAGATCCGGGCCGGGGCTGGCGGCGCGTGGTGCCCTCGCCGCGGCCGACAGCGATCGTCGAGCTCGACGTCATCGCACGCCTGGCCGGCGAAGGCTACGTCGTCATCGCCTGCGGTGGCGGCGGCATTCCGGTGGCGCACGATGAACAGGGCGATCTCTGCGGCATCGAGGCCGTGATCGACAAGGACAGCTCCTCGAGCCTGCTCGCGCGCCTGCTCGGCGCCGAACTGCTGCTGATCGCAACCGGCGTCGAGCGCGTCGCGCTCG
>MEQQ01000086.1:3798-4939 GCA_001770285.1 Betaproteobacteria bacterium RBG_16_66_20 | reverse complement strand
TCTATGACGAAAACCAGTTCGACCAGGGCAGCATGGGCCCGAAAATCGGCGCGGTGATCGAATTCCTCGAAGGCGGCGGCGCCGAAGGCATCATCACCGACCGGTCGCATCTCGCGCAGGCGCTCGCCGGCACAGCCGGGACAAGGATTGTGCCCCGGTGATCCGCGTGTCCGCGCCCGATGTGAACAAGTCACATTTGCGGGTCGGCGGATTCCCTGTCGTTAGCAAGGTCGAGGCGTAAACTTCCCGCACAAGGCTTGTCCGGGAAGAGAGCCATGAGCCCGAGCCGACGCAAGATTCTTTTGGCCGCCGTGGTGGCGCTGCTGGTTGCGCCGGTAACGGCCGGCGCGCAGCAGCCAGCGAAGAAGGCACGCGTCGCCATGCTGAGCGATTACCTCATGGGTCAATGGCCTGCCCTGCGCGTAAACGCATTCCGGGAGGGCCTGCGCGACCTCGGTTGGGTGGAGGGCAGAAACCTCGTAATCGAGGAGCGGCACGCGGCGAGTGAAGAGCAGCGAAAGCAGATCGCTGCCGAGATGGAGCGGCTCCGGCCCGAGGTGATCCTCGCGTGCCCGCCATGCGCCGTCCGGGCGGCGCCGTCGGGTTCCGCCCCCATTCGCGGCATCCCGATCGTGTTTTTTTATTCCGATCCGGTCGCCGGCAAGATGGTGGAGAGCCTCGCGCGCCCGGGCGGCAACATGACCGGGCTTGCATATCAGGGCATCGAACTGAACGCCAAGCGCCTGCAGTTGCTCAAGGAATCGTTTCCGAAGTTGGCGCGGATCGGCGTGCTGGTTACCAAGAATCACGTGCTGCGCGACCGCATGGTGGCCGAGATCCAGGACGCCGCGCAGAAGCTGAACGTCAGGCTCCAGCTCCTCGAGATCGCGAGTGACGAGCCCGCTGAGAGAATCGATGCGGCCTTCGAGGCGATGGTCCGGGAGGGGGCGCAAGCGGTGCTCGGACTTCAGGGCCCTCACTTCTTTCGCGAGCGCAAGCGCATCACCGGCCTCGCGCTCAAGTACCGGCTTCCCGGGATTTTCGACGCGGGCGAAGACATCGAGGCGGGCGCGCTCATGACCTACGATACGAATTTCGTCGATCTCATGCGCCGGTCCACCGGCTACGTCGACAAGATCCT
>MEQQ01000086.1:0-3763 GCA_001770285.1 Betaproteobacteria bacterium RBG_16_66_20 | reverse complement strand
AGCCCAACACCTTCGAGTTCGCAATCAACCTCGGAACCGCGAAGGCGATGGGTTTGACGATTCCGCAGTCCGTCCTGCTGCGCGCCAACCGGGTGATCGAATGAAAGGCTCAGACCCCCGCGTCTTTGAGGACCAGCGCGAGCGCGCGTGCCGGGGCAAGGACCTGAACGCCGCGGAGGGTGCGACCGTAGAACGGACCGAAATCGCGCGCGTCGCCGGTCACCAGCGCTGCGGCGCCCGCCTGCACCGCGGCGGCGAGGATCGGTGCGTCCTTGAGCGGCAGGCCTTCGCTGCGCGCCCATTCCACCAGCGCCGGATGCGCTTCGGCTACGACCGCGATCTGCGCAAGCGCGGCGGCGAGCCGCCCGTCATACCCGCTCGATTTGAGCGCGAGATTGCGCCGTGCTTCCTCGATCGCATGGGCGGAACTCTGAAGCGTGCATCCGCCGACGCGGGCGAGGGCGACAAGCGCTTGCGCATTGCCCGTGTCACGGTGCGCGGCGCTGAATACGACGTTGGCGTCGAGAAAGAGCTTCAACGCCGGCGCCGGCGCAGCGCCTTTTGCACCCGCTTCGCATCCGATGCGGAGAGCCGGTCGGCCTCCTCGAACTGCTTGACGCGGGCGTCGGAGTACAGCTCGACCGGGTACACCGCCGCCGGGCGCAGGATCAGCGCGCCATCGTCGGTCGCTTCGATCAGCAGCGTCGCACTGCCTTCCAGCCCGAGCTTGCGCAGCACCGCGGCGGGCAGCGAGACCTGTCCTTTTTTGCCCAGCTTGACCACGTCCATCGTCGTCTCCAGTTTCCGGATTCCCGGATTATGGCATATCCGGACGCAGCCGGCAATGCTGCGCGCCGACCGGGTGATCGAGTGATCGGTTCCGGCCGACGGCGGCCGTCCCCAAGACCCGATCAGTCGCGACGTTCGAGAACTACAGCCAGCTCGGCGAGTCCTTGCGGATGGCTGGTGCGCGGGTAGGGCGGCTTGGGCCAGGACCAGAGGGGTTCCGGAAACAGCGCGCGCATGGCGTTGATGTCGCAGTGGTACGGCGGCCCCTGGATGGCGCCTTCGGCGGCGCCGGGACGCAGCATCTGCACGAACAGGGCGTAGAGCCTGCCCGCGGGCGCAAGCCAGCGGTGCACCTGGTCGGCATAGGCGCGCCACTGGTCCGGATACAGCGCGCACAGGCAGGTCTGTTCGTAGATCGCGTCGAAGGCGCGCTCCGGCTGCCAGGTGAGCGCATCGGCCTCGAAAAGCCTCGCCTTGAGACCCGCGGTTTCGAGCTGCTTGCGGGTGCGGCTGATCGCTTCGGCCGCATAGTCGAGCGCGGTCACCTCGAAGCCCGCCGCCGCCAAATCGGCGACCTCATAGCCTGAGCCGCAGCCGGGCACCAGGATGCGGCAGGGCTCGAGCGCGCTCGCGGCGAGCCAGGCAGCAAGCTGCGGACTGGTCGCGCCGCGATCCCAGGGCATGTCGCCCTCGGAAAAGCGCTTGTCCCAAAATTCCCTTGTCGGTCCGGCCATGGCGAGCTGCGAATCTTATATCCTCGCGCGCAAGTCCTGCACATGACGCCGCAATTCCACTTCGACCCCGCTCTCCCGATCAACCAGAAGCGGGAGGAAATCGCGCGCACGATCGCCTCGCACCCGGTGGTGATCGTCTGCGGCGAGACCGGCTCGGGCAAGACCACGCAGATCCCGAAAATCCTGCTCGAGATGGGGCGCGGCAGCGCGGGCCGGATCGGCCACACGCAGCCGCGGCGCATCGCGGCGCGCGCGGTGGCGGCGCGGATTGCCGAGGAACTCAGGGTCGAACTCGGCGGCCTGGTCGGCTACAAGGTGCGCTTCAACGACCGGGTGCGCGCCGGCACCGTGATCAAGCTGATGACAGACGGCATCCTGCTCGCCGAGACGCAGGGCGATCCGCAGCTGCGCGCCTACGACACGATCATCCTGGACGAGGCGCACGAGCGAAGTTTGAACATAGATTTCTTGCTGGGTTATTTAAAAAATTTACTGGAAAGAAGAACAGATCTAAAAGTAATCATTACCTCCGCTACCATCGACGCGGACAAATTCTCTCGGCACTTCGACGGCGCACCGGCGATCGAGGTCTCCGGCCGCCTCTACCCGGTCGAGGTGCGCTTCCGCCCGGTCGAGGGCGACACGGAGGACACGACGCGCGACGAAGAAGAGCAGGCGCTCGCCGATGCGGTTGCCGAGCTGTACCGGGAAGGTCCCGGCGACGTGCTCGTGTTCCTGCCCGGCGAGCGCGAAATCCGCGAGGCCGCCGGGGTACTGGGGAAGCGGTTCCCGGCGACCGAGATCCTGCCGCTCTACTCGCGCCTGAGCGCCGCCGACCAGGACCGGGTGTTCAGGCCGGGCGGCGCGCAGCGCATCGTGCTCGCTACCAATGTCGCCGAGACGTCGCTGACCGTTCCGCGCATCCGCTACGTGGTCGATACCGGGCTCGCGCGCGTCAAGCGCTACAGCTACCGCAACAAGGTCGAAATGCTGCGCGTGGAGAACATCTCGCAGGCGGCGGCCCAGCAGCGCTCGGGGCGCTGCGGGCGCGTGGCGCACGGCATTTCTGTCCGCCTCTACTCGGAGGACGATTTCAACGCGCGGCCGCCGTTCACCGATCCGGAAGTGCTGCGCTCCTCGCTCGCGGCGGTGATCCTGCGCGCGCTGAGCCTCGGCCTGGGCAAAGTGGAGGAGTTCCCGTTCCTCGACCCGCCGCTGCCGAAGGCGATCTCGGACGGCTATGCGCTGCTCGCCGAGTTGGGCGCGGTGGATGAGGCGAACGCGCTGACCGCGATCGGACGGGAACTGGCGCGCCTGCCGCTCGACCCGCGGGTCGGCCGCATGCTGGTCGGTGCGCGCGCCGAAGGCTGCCTGGAGCAGATGCTGGTCATCGCGGCGGCGCTTGCGGTGCAGGATCCGCGCGACCGGCCGCTCGAGAAGGCCGCGGCGGCCGACGAGCGCCATGCGAAATTCGCCGACCCGCGCTCCGATTTTCTCGGTTTCCTCAAACTGTGGAACGCATTCGGGCAGGGTGCCTCGCGCAAGCAGTGCCGCGACAGCTTCCTGTCCTATGCGCGCATGCGGGAGTGGCGCGACATCCACTCCCAGCTGCGGCAGTCGGTGGAGGAGCTCGAGTGGAACATGTCGGCCGCGAACCCGGAAAAGCCGGAGGGATACCGCGCCATCCACCTGGCGCTGCTGTGCGGCCTGCTCGGGAACGTGGGAATGAAGGGGCAGGAAGGGGGAGGGCCCCCTCAGACCCCCCAAGCCTCCGCTGCGTATACGGGCGCGCGCGGCATCAGGTTCTGGGTGCATCCGGGTTCCGGGACGAAGAAGCCCGGCAAGTGGATCATCGCCGCGGAACTGGTCGAAACCACGCGCCTGTTCGCGCGCACGGTGGCAACCGTAGAGCCGAGATGGATCGAGGCGCTGGCCGGACAACTGCTCAAGCGCCACCAGGAGCGGCCGCACTGGGAAAAGGCCCGCGCGCAGGTGGTCGCGATCGAGCGCGGCATCCTCTATGGCCTGCCGGTATACGCGGACCGCCGCGTGCATTACGGGCCCATCGACCCGAAGCTTGCGCGCGGGATCTTCCTGCGCTCGGCGCTGGTCGAGGGCGAGTTCGAGACCAAGGCGCCGTTCTTCGCGCACAACCAGCGCCTCGTGCGCGAGATCGAGCGGCTGGAACACAAATCGCGCCGCCCGGACATCCTGGTGGACGACGAACTGATTCTCGCTTT
>MEQQ01000085.1:377-9183 GCA_001770285.1 Betaproteobacteria bacterium RBG_16_66_20 | reverse complement strand
CCGAGCTCGAAGCGAGCCTGGCGAGGCGCGAGGCCGAATTCCAGAAGCGCGAAGCCGAGGCCCAGGCGACGCTGGCCGAAGAGAAAGCGCGGCACGAGGCCGAGCTGGCGCAGCGCGAAGCCGATTTCAGGAAACGCGAAGCCGCGGGCCCGAGGAAAATGTCGCTCGTTCCGGTCCTGGTCGCGGCAGTGATTGCGGCAATCGGCGTCGGCGTGTGGCAGGCGGTCAAGCCGCCCGATCAGATGGCCGAGCGCGTGGCCGAGTTGACGCGCCTGCTCGAGGATTCCAAGCGGCGCGAGGCCGAGCTGGTGCAGTCGCGGCAGCGCGAAGCCGAGCTGATGAAGGAACTCGAGCTGGCGAGGCGGCGCGAAGCCGAGGCGCAGAAATCGGGCGACGTGGTCAAGCAGCGCGAACTCGCGGAACTGACGCGGCAGCGCGAGGCCGCGGCGCAGAAGCAGGCCGAGCTTACCCGGCAACGCGAGGCCGAGGCGAAGAAGCAGGCGGAAGCGGCCGAGCAGCGCAGGGCCGAGCTGGCCAGGCTGCAAGCGGACGCCGCAAGGAAATCCTCGCCGGCGAAGCAGGTCGAGGCGCCAAAGCAGGTCGAGGCCCCGAAGCCGGAGCCGGCGAGGCCCGCCGAACCGGTGAAGCCGGCGGAAGCCCCCAGGCCGGTTGAAACCCGGCCGGCCGAAGCCAAGGTGGCCGAGCCGACCAAGCTCGCTGCAGTGACCCCGGCGCCGCCGGCGGCGCTGGCGCCCGCGGTTTCCGTGGACGCAATGCTGCAGCGGGCAATCGGGCTCGAACGCGACGGCAAGAATGCGGACGCCGCGAAGCTGCTGCGCCAGGCCGTGCGCGAGGGCAAGGGCCGGCCGGCGGGCGAGGCGGCCAAACGCCTCGGCGACATGCTGCAAAAGGGCGCGCGGGCGTTTCGCGCGACTACGGCGAAGCGCTCCGGTACTACGACATCGCGCGCGCCAACGGCGTCGAAGTCTCGGTGACCAAGGCCCGCTAGCGGCGCGCTAGCGCGTCGGGCGGTGCAGGTAGCGGCCGCGCGGCTTGCCCACGACGCTGCCGTTCTCGCACACCAGGCTGCCGCGCAGGAAGGTCGCTTTCACCCGGGCAGACAATTCGATGCCCTCGAACGGCGTGTAGCCCTGCGTCGATTCCGAATCCCCGGCGCGAATCGTCCAGGTCTCGCGCGGATCCACCAGCGCCAGGTCCGCGTCCAGCCCCTCGGCGATGTCGCCTTTCGAGTTGAGGCCGAAGCGGCGCGCCGGATTCCAGCTGGTGAGGCGCGCCATGTGGTTGTACGACAGGCCGCGCCTGGAGCCTTCCGAGACCAGCGCCGGCAGCAGGTACTCGGTGCCGCCGAAGCCGGATTTCGCGAGCCAGATGTCGCCGAAATATTTCTTCGCCACCTTGGTCTCGTGGCGGCAGCAGGCGTGGTCGCTGACCACCCAGTCGATCTTGCCCTCGAGCAGCTTCTGCCACAGGAACTCGACGTCTTCGCGGGGACGAATGGGTGGATTTACTTTTGCGAGTACGCCTGTTCTTGCATTTGTATCGAGAACCAAATGCCCAATAGTGACTTCCCGCCGGAAATCAATGTGCGGAAACGTTTCCTGCATTTGAAGCGCTGCCGCCAAAGCCTTTCTTGAAGACAAATGCAGGAGATTTATTGTCGGTAGCGCGGTTTCGTTGGCGAGATAGGCCGCGATGAAGACCGCCAGACCTTCGGAATGCTGCGGCCGGGATGCGCTGTAGGCGGCGAGACCCTTGAGCTTGCCTCCGGTTTCGACGATTTTCGTATAGGCGGTCATGATCTCCGCGGTCTCGCAGTGCAGGGACAGGCTGATCTGCGAGGCGAGCTCCGGATACTTCTCGCGCGCGCGCTGCACGCCGCGCATCACGAACTCGAAGTGCGCGAAATCGTAGCGCTCGCCGGGCTTGATCATGAGGAAGTCGCGCTGCGCGTCGGAACGCCCGTGCAGGCCGTGCGAGCCGTAGAACATGAAGATCTTGAACGAGGACACGCCGTGCCTGGCCACCAGTTCCGGGATCTCGCGGATGTGGGTCGCATCCATCGGCGCAAGGTGGTAGCCGTAGTCGACGTGAAATTTGCCTTCCGAGATCTGCAGCACCTCGGGAAAGAACTTCCGGTACGGCCCGCCCTTGTTGAGATAGTACTGGCCGGTGCGGAAGTAATTGAGCATCGAGGTGACGCCGCCCTGCGCCGCGGCGCGGCTCTCGCTCGGCGCGTCTTCGGCGAGCGGCGCGTAGATGCCGGCGTGCATGTGCGCGTCGACGACGCCGGGAAAGGCGAGGCGTCCTTTGCCGTCGTAGACTGTTTGCGCTTCTTTCACCGGAATATGTCCAGTGATTTTGGAAAACTTTCCGTTCCTGATTGCGACATCACAGTCATGTACCGCGTTGCCATGAGGACGCACCACGCGCACGTTCCTGATCAGCAGGTCGTAGGTCATGTGTCGTACTTCTTTCCCAGGTTGAGCATATCGGGGGTGCCGATGGTGCGGTTGAGGCCGTCGAAGTCGAGCATCCGGGCGCGCAGCGCCGCGGTCCCGCCGTCGCGCTTCAATGCGGAGAAATACTCCTGGAGCGAGTATCCAATCGAGCGCACCGTGCCTCCGGGGAAAATGGCGATGGAAAAACCGAGCGCCTCGAGTTCCGCCGCCGGCAGGACCGGGGTCTTGCCGCCCTCGACCATGTTGGCGAGCAGCGGCACCTTGCCGCCGAACAGCGCCACGGCTTTTTTCATGTCCTCGAGGGAACGCAGCGCTTCGACGAACAGCACGTCGGCGCCGGCTTCGGCGTAAAGCGCCGCGCGCGCGAGGGCGGGTTCGAGCCCTTCGACCGCGACCGCGTCGGTGCGCGCCACGATCAGCGCGTCCTTGCGCGTATCGAGCGCGGCGCGGATCTTGCCGGTCATCTCCCTGGCGCTGATCAGCGCTTTGCCGTCGAGATGGCCGCAGCGCTTGGGCGCCAGCTGGTCCTCGAGCTGGATCGCGGATGCGCCGGCGCGCTCGAACATCCGCACCGTGCGGATGGTGTTCAACGCGTTGCCGAAGCCGGTGTCCGCGTCGACGATGATCGGGAGCGCAACGCGCTCCCGGATGTTGGTCAGGGTGTCGGCGACCTCCGAAGCCGTGACCAGCCCGATATCGGGGCGCCCGAGGCGGGTATAGGCGATGCTCGCGCCCGAGAGGTAGAGCGCTTCGAAGCCGGCCTGCTCCGCGAGCAGAGCGGTGAACGCGTCATAGACGCCCGGGGCGAGGAGCAGGCGCTTGTCTCGCAGACGGTCACGCATGGCGGTTCGATGATACCTGCGATCCGTTTCCATGCACCAGCGGCGCCGGCGGCTATGCCGGAGCAGCGCTTGCGCTGCGGGCCTGCCGGAAAGCGACCCACTCGTTCGCGGCCAGCGCGCCGAACACGATCACGCCGCCGGCGAGGGCGAGTTCGCTCGGACGCTCGCCGACGCCGATCCAGACCCAGAGCGGCGCGAGGATGGTCTCGATCAGCGTGAACAGGCCGATCTCTCCCGCCGAAAGATGGCGGCTCGCCTGCGTCATCAGCAGGCAGCCCAGGCCGAGCTGGATCATGCCCATCGGCGCCAGCACCGCGAGGTCGCGGGCGGTCGGCGCGAGCGGCCATGCGAAGGGAAGCGCCACGGCGATCGAGATCAATCCCGCGATCATCACCGAGGGCACCATGTCCACCGTGGCGTGCATCTTGCGCAGCACCACCACGTTGAACGCGAACGCCGTCGGCACGCCGAGCGCGAGCAGATTGCCGATGCTGCGCCCGGCGTCGAGACCCTCGATGAACATCAGCACGATGCCGGCGAGCGCGACCGCCATCGCCGCCCAGGTGCGCGCCGGCACGCGCTCGCCCAGGAACACCAGCCCGAGCACGGCGACGAAGAACGGTCCGGTACTCATCAGCACGAAGGTATTCGCCGCCGTGTTGCGCGTCAGCGAGAGGATGAAGAAGAAGAAAGTACAGGCGAGCAGCGCCCCGGACAGCAGGCCCGCGGCGCCGACCGCCGCGATCTTCGACCACAGCGCGCCGCGATGCCACCAGGCGAGCACGGCGAACAGGAACGCGGCCATGAACACCGAGCGCCAGAGCACGATCTCCCAGGCGTCCGTCATGGCGACGCTGCGCACGAAGATGCCGCCCGTGCTCCAGCACAGGCCGGCGGCGATCATGAGCAGCACGCCCCTGCGGCGCGCGGTGGCCGGGTGGTTCAGGGCGCGGCCGGTTACAGGGGGCTCAACGGCGGGGCGGCGTTGTCCGGCAGCGGCATGCCGGCGGTGTTGAGGACCATCGCCATCATCGAATAGTAGCCGTTCAGCGCCAGCAGCTCCAGCGTGCCGTCGAGGCCGAAGCGTTCGCGCGCCGCAACGAAGGTCTCGTCGTCGATGCGTCCGGTCTTGTGCGCCTGCTTGCAGAACCTGTAGACCAGCGCTTCATCGGAAGACATGCCCTGCGGTTCCTTGCCTTGCGCAACGGCCTCGAAAACTCGCGGCTCCAGGCCTGCCTTGCGCGCGAGCTTCTCGTGCATGTACCACTCGTGCTGGCAATTCCACTCGCGCGCGGTGACGAGCACGGCGAGTTCGAGCAGACCGGCCGGAAGCTTGCTCTTCCAGCGCAGGTGCTCGCCAAGCTGCTGGATGCGGCGCGCGAGCTCCGGGTTGTGGAGCAGCGCGATGAAGGGACCGCGCACTTCGCCGCGCGGTCCGGCGGATATCTCCGCGGCGACCTCGCGCTGCGCGGGGGTCATGGCATCGGGCGCGAGGCGCGGGAATCTTGTCATGGGCAGGCGTCCAGAGTCTTACCGGGTCAAAGGGGAATGGCAAGCTGGGTATCGAAGCGGCGGCTGTCGCAGACCACGGTGCGGTCCTGGTACTGCGGCGTCCCATCCTCGCCGGCGAGCAGGATGCGGTCGAGGTAGCGTCCGCTCGCGAACGCGATGGTATCGCCGTCCTGCAGGATGCGCAGCACCAGGAAGCCCGCGACCGAGCTCGCGTGCTCCGGATCGAGCCGCTCGACCACGGCGCCGGCGACCAGGTGCCGGTAGCGTTGCGGCTCATAGACATTGGCGTGGCGCAGCGACGCCACGCGGTCGCGCATCATGGCGCGCGAGTCGGCGTACAGCAGCGGCAGCGGCAGTCCGGCGGCGTGGTTCTCGGCCGTGACGATGCGGTAGCAGCCCGAGGCGGCGAAAAAACCCGGCCAGTCCTCCAGCCGGTCCTCGTCCAGGGCATGCGCATAGCGCGCGTGCAGCCGCTCGATCTCGAGTTGGAGCGCGATCTCCAGGGGCATCAGAGTTCCATCTGCCGGCGCCAGGTCTTCCAGAAGCCGCGCACCGCGGCCTCGGTGATGCGCGAGTCCCCCGAAGCTGCGTCCGCGCCGCCCATCGCCACCACCGAGGCGCGTCCGGCGGCGGCCTGCACGCCGCGCTGCACGTAGGCGGTCGCCGCGCCGTCCTCCATCGAGATGAACCCGGCCGGGCCGATCAGGTTGGCCTGGCGCAGCCGGCGCGCAGTCATGGCTTCATCGTCGCCGGCGAAGCCGAAGCAGCTCCAGTGCAGCTCGGTGCGCCCGACGCCGCGTGGCGTGAGCCAGCGTACCGCGAGCGAATTCTTGATCTGCTGCAGGACGAACCCCGGGTAGAGCGACAGAATCTGGATCGCCACGCCGTCGCCGAGCTCGTCGGTCTGCTCCAGGAACTGCGGCGCCTCGAGCCGGAATCCGCCGCTCCCGGCGGAGCGCGTCTTCTCGCGCTCGTAGGCGTCGGTCGCGTCGGCGGAATCGATCAGCGTGTAGCTGGTGTGATGGCCGCCGTCCTCGGACACGAACAGGCCGCCGCGTTGCGTCAGGCGGTTGATGCGGAACCGCGTATAGAACAGGTGCAGCAGGCTCGCGTGGTAGGTGTCGCGCACGTTCTCCGCGTAGAGCTTCCAGTTGTTGTGCAGCAACTGGGTATAGCCGCCGAGCAGCCTGGCCGGCCCGGCCATCACCCGGCGGATGCGCGGCGCGATGGTCGGGCCGATCCAGTCCTCGAGCGCGGGCGCCGCCGCTGAAAGGGTGCCGAATACCAGGCCGCAGAACGATGCGACGCGCAACTGCACGGGCGCCTGGCTCTCGGGGCAGGCGTCCGCGGCCATTCCGCCCTTGCCACCGATGCCGTTGCGGAAGGCGACGTGGCTCAGGTTGCCCGCAAGGTCGTAGGTCCAGTTGTGGTAGACGCAAACGAAGCGCTCGCTGCGGCCGCGCGCCCGCGGGCAGATCAGCGCGCCGCGGTGCGCGCAGCGGTTCTCGAACGCGCGCAGGACGCCGCCCGCGTCGCGCGCGACTACCACCGGCATCTCGCCTACGTGGGTGGTGCGGAAGCAGCCCGGCTCGGGCAATTCCGCCTCCAGGCACAGGAAGCTCCAGTTCGGCCCGAGAAAGATCCGCTCGAGCTCCCGGCGATAGAGGTCTTCGTCCTGGTAGACCCAGTACGGCACGCGCGTCAAGCCCTCGGCGGGCCATTTGCGGGCCGCCGGTTTGATTTGCGTCAGCATGCGGCAAATTATATTGCGGCATGGTGTCGCTTCGCGAACGCATACGAGGGAGTCGAGATGGCCGCACCGCGCACCGCAGGTAATCCCGTCAAGGACATGCGCAGCTGGATCGCCGATCTGGAGGCCGCGCGCGAGCTGATCCGCATCGACAAGCCGGTCGAGCCGCTGACCCAGATGGGGTCATTGCTGTATCAATCGCGCGACAAAGCGCTGTTCTTCGAGCGCCTGCCCCACGGCTGGCGCTCGCTCGGCCAGGCGCCGGCCAACGTGCGCCAGGCGGCGATCGCCTTCGGCGTGCCCGAGGAGCGGCTGATTCCGCTGGTGGCCGAGCGCATGGGGCGGCGCATCGAACCGGTGATGGTCGCGGACGGACCGGTGAAGGAAATAAAGCTCAAGCGCGGCGAGTTCGACCTCACCCAGCTGCCGGTCCATGTCGCCGGGCAGCGCGACGGCGGGCCGGTGATCGGCTCGGGCCTGGTGGTGAGCAAAGACCCGGACAGCGGCCGGCGCAACGTGAGCTTCCACCGCCTGCAGATCAAGGGACCGGACAAGTCCGGGATCCTGCTCTACCCGCGCCATACCTGGCGCAACTACCTCAAGTACCAGGAGAAGAATCAGCCGATGCCGGTGGCGATCTTCATCGGCCATCATCCGCTCTACTACGCCGCCGCGTCGACCAGCGCGCCCTACGGCGTGGACGAATTCGAGGTCGCCGGCGGCTACCTCGAATCCGCGGTGCGGCTGGTCAAATGCGAGACCGTGGACCTGGAGGTTCCTGCCGACGCGGAAATCGTGCTCGAGGGCCACATCCCGCCGCACTATCGGGAGGAGGAGGGGCCATTCTCGGAGTTCCAGGACTACTACGTCACCGGCACCGGCAAAAACCCGGTGGTCGAGTACCAGTTCATGAGCCGCCGGCGCGACGCGATCTTCAAGAACCTGCAGAACGGCTCGGAAATGGAAGGCTGCGTGTTCCACAAGGTGCCGATGAGCGCCACCATTTTCCGGCGCCTCAAGGACGTCGGCGGCGGAATGAACCTGCACAATGTCATGGCGCTGCCCGGGATCTTCGGCGTGGTGGTGCAGATGACGCCGCGTTTCTACGGCGAGGCGAAGAACGTTCTGATGGCGGCGCTGTCCTCGGAGTACCACCACCCGAAGATCGCGATCGCGGTCGATGCCGACGTGGATATCTTCAACCACTCGGAGCTGCTCTGGGCGCTGACCACGCGGGTCAACCCGCAGCAGGACGTCGTCGTCGTCCCCGGCACCCACAACCACGGCATGGACGCGAGCCTGCCCGAGCTCGGGGCAGCCGGAACGCCGCTGTGGCAGCGCCTGGGTTCGAAGATGCTGATCGATGCCACGATCCCGCCTCCGTCCGACGCCGCCGCGCGCGCCAATTTCGAGCGCATCCGGCCGCACCATCCGCAGCTGCGGCTGGAGGACTTCGCCGCGGCCGATTCCCTGCCGCTGGTGCGGGCGCTCGCGCCGCTCTACTTCGGCTCGAAGCTCTTGCGCTGAGCTCTTGCACGAACCGCGCGCGCGGGCGATCATGAAAACCATGAAACGCCTGATCATCGGAATGTCGGGCGCTTCGGGCGCGATCTACGGCATCCGCGCGCTCGAGGTGCTGCGCGGGGTCAAGGACATCGAGACGCACCTGGTGCTCTCGCCCTCGGCCAAGCGCACCATCGTGGAGGAGACCACCTGGACCGCGGCCAGGGTCGAGGCACTGGCCGACGTGCTGCATTCGCATCGCGACATCGGCGCGGCGATCGCCAGCGGTTCGTTCCGCACCGCGGGCATGCTGATCGCGCCCTGCTCGGTCAAGACCCTTTCCGGAATCGCGGCGTCCTACGGTGACAACCTGCTGACGCGCGCCGCCGACGTCTGCCTCAAGGAGCGCCGGCCGCTGGTGCTGATGCTGCGCGAAACGCCGCTGCACCTGGGGCACATCGAGCTGATGGCGCGGGTGGCGCGCTATGGCGCGATCGTGCTGCCGCCGATGCCCGCGTTCTATCACCGGCCGGAAACGATCGACGATATCGTCAACCAGAGCGTCGGCAAGGCGCTCGACCAGTTCGGCATCCCGCACCGGCTGTTCAGGCGCTGGAAAGAAAAGGAATGAGCGCCGCGCTGCGCGCGCGCATCGAAGCATTCCTGCAGGCGCACCATGTCATGAGCCTCGCGACCTCGGGGCCGGAGGGTCCGTGGTC
>MEQQ01000085.1:0-310 GCA_001770285.1 Betaproteobacteria bacterium RBG_16_66_20 | reverse complement strand
CGGCACAGCCGCGATATCGAGGCGAGCGGCCGCGCCGCGGCCACAATCCAGAGTGAAATCGCCGACTGGCGTGAAATCCGCGGTCTCCAGCTGGAAGGCGCGGCGGCGCGCATCCACGGCAGCGAGCGCGCCGCGGTGCTCGCGCGCTAGGGGGTGAAATTTCCGTTGATCGCGAACCTCGCCTCCGCGCCGCGCGAAATCGCGGCCGCGATGGCGCGCGTGGAGTGGTACCGCCTGTCGCCGCGGCGCGTCCGGCTGGTGGACAACACGCTCGGCTTCGCCCACCGCGAGGAGCTTGACCTTCCGGCTT
>MEQQ01000084.1 GCA_001770285.1 Betaproteobacteria bacterium RBG_16_66_20 | reverse complement strand
AGTTCGAAGCCGACGTCCCAGTCGGCGGTCTTGGCGCGGGTTTCCTCGCCGTTCTGCGCCAGGAAGCGGATGTTGAGGACGTATTTGTTGGCGCTGATTTCGGGCACGCAGGGCAGCCCCGGTTCCAGGCGCACGCGCAGCATCTGCGCGGTCTTGCCGCCGAGCATCTGCTGGAACGTGCCGAGCGGCGCGGTGAGGCTCTGCGGCTTGCCGGACTCGCGCAGGATGCGCAGGATGATCGCGGTGCCGTCGCGCAGCGGGTACAGCGGGCTGGTCCAGGCCGCGAGCTGGCCGATCCGCTCCTCGGCCGGCCGGTGCAGCCAGTAGTGGTAGGAAGGCAGGTCGAACTCGCAGGCGCCGCCGGGAATCCCGGTGCGCTGCTTGATCGACATCAGCCACTCGTTCTCGCGCAGGTACTGCCCGATCCGGCCGGTCATGGAAAACAGCGCGGCGGCGGCCTGCTCGATGTCGCGCAGCACGCCGGAAAGCGCTTCCTCGGATATGTCGGGGTTGTTGCGGAAGGAAATCAGCACCTGCTTCTGGCGCTCGAGTTCCTGCAGCAGGTCGGATTTCAGATCGGCGCGCCCGGCCACCTCGAGGATTTCGAACAGCGTCAGCAGCGCGACATGATGATCGAGCGGATCCGTGCGCGCGATGAAATGCCGCGAGCGCTCGAACAGGTCCTCCAAGCGCAGCAAGGTCCGGATGCGCTCGTTGAGCGGGTACTCATACGTGATCACGGCCAGGCGAGCCTCGCCGAAGGGCGAAAATGCCAGAATTCTGAGTGATTTAGCCGCTCAACACAAATTGACTTCTAGGCATTGGCGAGCCGCAGGTAAATTTCGTGGAGTTTCCGTACCTGTTGCTGCAGTGCCGCAATGGAGGCTGAATTGTCGATCACATCGTCTGCCGCCGCGAGCCTTGTTTCCCTCTGTATCTGGGAAGCTATGATGCGCCGGATCTCCCCTTCAGGCAGCCCGCTGCGCTGCCGCACCCGGCTTATCTGGAGCGCCTCCGGGCAGTCCACCACCAGAACGCGGCCGAGCCGGGCGCGGTAGTCGGACGATTCGACCAGCAGCGGCACTACGAGCACCACGTACGGCCCGCTGGCCGACGCTATGCGCCGCTCCGATTCGGCGCGGATCATCGGGTGCAGCAGCGATTCCAGGCGCGCCTTTTGCTCCGCATCGCAGAACACCAGGCCGCGCATGCGTTCGCGGTCCATCGCGCCCGACGAATCCACGAATGCGCTGCCGAAAAGCCGCTGTACCTCCCGAATCGCGGCGCCGCCCGCGCCGGTCAGTTCGTGTGCGATGGCGTCGGTGTCCACCACCGTCGCGCCGAGACGCGCGAATTCTTCGGCGGCCGCGCTCTTGCCGCTGCCGATACCTCCGGTCAGGCCGACAACCAGGCTCATCCTGCAGCGCTCACCTGGCGAGGTACCAGTGCAGGATCCGGTCGCCCCAGAACATCGCCACGATGGCGGCGATCGCGAGGTAGGGGCCGAAATGGAATCGGAACGCGGCGTCCCAGCCGCGCCGGGCGGCGATCATCTGCATTACCCCGAACGCGAGGCCGACGACGGAGGAGACCAGGATCACCAGCGGCAGCAGCTTCCAGCCGAAAAAAGCGCCGATCGCCGCGTTCATCTTGAAATCGCCGAAGCCCATGCCCTCCTTGCCGGTGGCCAGCCGGTAGGCCCAGTAGATGAGCCAGAGCGAAAGATAGCCGCCGGCGGCGCCGATGACGGCGTCGGACAGCGGCACGAAGGTGCCGAATGCATTCAGCAGCAGCCCCGCCCACAGCAGCGGCAGCGTGATGTCGTCGGGCAGGTAGCCGGTCGCATGATCGATGAAGGCGAGCGCGATCGTGCACCAGATGAAGAGCATCCCGCCGAACGCCGCGGCACTGAAGCCGAAATGCCACGCCGACCAGGCGGCGCCGCAGCCTGCGAGCAGTTCGACCATCGGGTAGCGCAAGCTGATGCGGGCGCCGCAGCCGGCGCACTTGCCGCGCAGCGCGAGCCAGCTGGCTATCGGCACGTTCTCGATCGCGGCGATGCGTCGCCCGCAGCCCGGGCAGCTGGAGCGCGGCACGACCAGGTTGTAGGGCTGTTCCTTTGGCGGCGGCTGCCCGGCGAGTTCGGCGCAATCGGCACGCCACGCGCGCTCCATCATCTTCGGCAGGCGATGGATCACCACGTTCAGGAACGAGCCGATGCAAAGGCCCGCGGCCAGGGCGGCCCAGGGAAAGACTGCGGGCTGGATGAGCCAGCCCAGTTCCGCCATCAGCGGTCCCTAGACGGCGCCGCCGAGCTTGAAGATCGGCAGGTACATCGCGACCACCATGCCGCCGATCAACGTGCCGAGCACCACCATGATGATCGGCTCCATCAGCGAGGACAGGGCCTCGACCGCGTCGTCCACTTCGGCCTCGTAGAAGTCCGCGACCTTGCCGAGCATCGCGTCGAGCGCGCCGGTTTCCTCGCCGATCATGCACATCTGGAGCACCATTGACGGAAACACGTTCGCGTTCTGCATCGCCACGGTGAGCGAGGTCCCGGTCGAGACCTCCTGCTTGATCTTGAGCGTCGCCTGCAGGTAGACATAATTGCCCGAGGCGCCGCCCACCGAGTCAAGCGCCTCGACCAGCGGCACGCCCGCGGCGAACATCGTGGAGAGCGTCCGCGTCCAGCGCGCGATCGCGGCCTTGGTGAGCAGGGCGCCGAAGACCGGCATCTTGAGGCTCAACCGGTCCATGAAGATCTGGACCGCGAGCGAACGCTTCCAGGCTTCCATGAAGCCGTATACCGCGCCGGCCATGGCTGGAAACAGGATGTACCAGTTGGCGACGGTCCAGTCCGATATGCCCATGATGACGAGCGTGGGCGTCGGCAGGTCGGCGCCGAAGCTCGCGAACACGCTCTTGAACGCAGGGATCACGAAAATCATGATCACCGCGGTGATGATGATTGCCACCACCACGATCGAAACCGGGTAGAACAGCGCCGACTTGATCTTCGATTTGATGGCGAGCGTCTTTTCCTTGTAGATCGCGAGCCGGTCGAGCAAGGCTTCCAGAATACCGGCGGCCTCGCCCGCGCCCACCAGGTTGCAGTAAAGCGCGTCGAAATGCAGCGGGTACTTGCGGAATGCCTGCGCGAGGGACGAGCCGGTCTCGACCTCGGTCTTGATCTCGATCAGCAGCCTTCCCACCGCGGGGTTGCTGGCCCCCTTGCTGACGATGTCGAAGGCCTGCAGCAGCGGTACGCCGGCCTTCATCATGGTCGCCATCTGGCGCGTGAACAGGGCGACATCCTTCTCGGTGACCGAGCCGCCGCCGCCCATCTTCTGCTTCTTGACCTTGGAGACGATGACGCCCTGGCGGCGCAGCGTGGCCTGGACCATGTTCTCGCCCGCGGCGCGCATCTCGCCGCGCACGGTCTTGCCGGCCTTGTCCTTGCCTTCCCAGGAAAAGGTGAATTCCTTGGGTCCGCCCTTTGCAGCCGCTGCAGTCGCCATGACCTATTCCCCGTCGGATGTTCCGCGCGATCTGCCGCGCATGTTCCTTCTATGCAAGATTCTAGCGCCGAGTCAAGGCCTTGGCCAAATAGGAAGAAAAGTCACATTAAGATGGAACGGTCAGTCCGGATTTTCCGGGGGCGGCGCGGGCGGCTTGAACAGGCGTACCGTCTTCACCGCCCGGCCCTGGGCGCTGACGATTTCGACCGGCACCCCGGCGATCTTGAGCGAGACGTTCGCCTCCGGGATGTCCTGCAGGTGCTCGAGAATCAGGCCGTTGAGGGTTTTCGGCCCGTCGGTCGGCAGCGCGAGGCCGAGGGCCCGATTCACCTCGCGTACCGCGGTCGCGCCGTCGGTCGTTGCGGCGCCGTCCTCGTCCCAGGACAGCGCGGGGGCGGCCGAGGGTAGCGAGGTGGTGAACTTGCCGATGATCTCCTCGATGATGTCCTCGAGCGTGACCAGGCCCATCAATTCCCCGTACTCGTCCACGACCAGCGCGATGTGCTCCTTGCGCTCCTGGAAGAACTGCAGCTGTGCGAGCGCCGGCGTCGAAGCGGGGATGAAGTAGGCCTCGGTGACCAGTTCCTCGATCCCCTGCCGGTCGAGCGCGCCGGCGGCGAGCAGGCCCAGGGCCTTGCGCAGGTGCAGCACGCCGAGCAGCTCGCCCTCGTGGTTGCTGAAGACCGGCAGCCGCATGTGGTAGGCGGTCGAAATCTGGCGCACCAGATCCTCGGGCGGCACCTCCAGCATGATCGATTCGATGCGCGTGCGCGGCAGCATGACGTCCCGAACCGTCAGTTCGCCCAGGTCGAACAGGTTGAGCAGGATCGAAACGTGCTTTTTCGGCAGGACCTTGGAGGACTCCAGCACGATGGTGCGCAGTTCCTCGGGCGAGAGCGGTTCCTGGCCCGCATCGCCGCCGCCGATTCCGAGCAGCTTGAGCAGGGGCTTCAGCAACGCGTCGGTGGATGCGGACAGCAGGTGGACGAACGGCGCGGACGCGATCGCGAGCACCCGCATCGGCCATGCCACCAGCCGCGCGATGCCTTCCGCGTTGTGCTGGCCGAGGCGCTTGGGAACCAGCTCGCCGAGAATGATCGAGAAGTAGGTCACGACGATCACGACGACCGCGGTCGCCACGATGCCGCTGGTCTTGTACTCGAGGCCGAGCGTCTGCAGCCAGGCGGCGAGGGGCGCCGCGAACACGGCTTCGCCGACGATGCCCGAGAGCAGGCCGATCGAGGTAATGCCGATCTGCACCGTGGACAGAAACCGCGTCGGTTCCTCGGCCAGCCTGACCGCGGCGGCGGCGAGGCGGTCGCCGTGCTTGGCGAGCGCCGCCAGCCGGGGCCGGCGCACGGTGAGCAGCGCGACCTCGGACATGGCAAACATGCCGTTGATCAGGATCAGGCAGAACAGCAGTAGGATTTCCATGGACTCACCTTGCCTTTTCCGGCAGAGACTTGAGGGCGCGGCTCAGCCGCGGCCGAGGACGACTTCGAGCACGAAGCGGCTGCCGATGTACGCCAGGAACAGCAGCACGAAGCCGCTCAGGGTCCAGCGCAATGCGGTGCGGCCGCGCCAGCCGTAGAGCTGGCGCCCGGCGAGCAGGAGCCCGAAGGTGAGCCAGGACAGCACCCCGAACACCGTCTTGTGGTCGAAGCGCATGGCGCGGCCGAACAGGGTCTCGGAGAACGCGAAGCCGGTGGCGAGTGTCACCGTCAGCAGCACGAAGGCGGCACCGATGAGGCGGAACAGCAGGCGCTCCAGAGTCAGCAGCGGCGGCAGCGCGCCGAGCGCGGCGCCCTCCTTGCGGTGCAGCCGACGTTCGACCGCCGCCATCAGGAGCGCATGCAGCAGCGCAATGGTGAAAAGGCTGTAGGCGAGCATCGCGAGCAGCAGGTGCAGCCGGAACTCGAACGAGCCGGCGTAAGCGGCGCCCAGGCGGCCTGGAAACAGCACCGGCAGAGGCACGGCGAAGGCGGCGAGGGCGAGCGCCGGCGGCTGCATCGCATCCAGGTCGTAGAGGAAGCTCTCCAGCCAGTAGAACAGCACCGTCAGCCACAGCATCGCCGAGAGCGCGTAGGCGAAGCCGAAGCGAAGTTCGCTCTTGGCGAACATTTCCGAGTAGAGCAGCGCGCCGTGCGCGGCGAGCGGCACGAGGATCGCGGCCCGCTCCCAGGCCTGCAGGCCGGCCGCGGCGGGAGCCGAAGAGGCGGCTGCGGACGCGGCGGGTCGCGCGCGCCAGCGCGTGTTCCAGAAGTGCAATGCGAGTACGGCGTACAGGGCGCTCGCGACGACGTGAATTACAATGTCGGGCACAGATTCAGTTTATCACCCGCGCCAAGCCTTCCATGCCGCATATCCATGCTCGATAGCCTGACTTCGCGCCTCGCCAGGATCGTCAAGACGATCCGCGGCGAGGCGCGCCTCACCGAAGCCAACGTGCAGGACGCGCTGCGCGAAGTGCGCATCGCATTGCTCGAGGCCGACGTCGCGCTGCCGGTGGTGAAACATTTCATCGATGCGGTGCGCGCCAAGGCGCTCGGCCAGGAGGTGATCGGCAGCCTGACGCCGGGGCAGGCGCTGGTGGGCGTGGTGCACCGCGAGCTGGCGCAGCTCATGGGCGAGGCGAACGTGGGTCTCGACCTCGCGGTGGCGCCGCCCGCGGTGATCCTGATGGCCGGCCTGCAGGGCTCGGGCAAGACCACCACGGTGGGCAAGCTCGCGCTGTTTCTCAAGGGCCAGAAAAAGAAAGTGCTCGTCGTTTCCTGCGACATTTACCGCCCGGCCGCGATCGAGCAGCTGAAGACGGTTGCCGCGCAGGCGGGCGTGGAATTCTTTCCCTCGCATCCGGACGAAAAGCCCCTGCAGATAGGCAAAGGGGCGCTCGAATACGCCCGCACCCATTACTGCGACGTGGTGATCGTCGACAGTGCCGGCCGGCTCGCGATCGACGAGCCGATGATGCAGGAGATCGCCGCACTGCACGCGGGGCTCGATCCGGTGGAAACGCTGTTCGTGGTGGACGCAATGCAGGGCCAGGACGCGGTGAATGTCGCGCGTGCGTTCGGCGAGAGGCTGCCGCTCACCGGCGTCGTGCTCACCAAACTCGACGGCGATTCACGCGGCGGCGCCGCCCTTTCCGTGCGGCACGTCACCGGCAAGCCGATCAAGTTCGCCGGCACCGGCGAGAAGCTCGCGGGCCTGGAGCCGTTCCATCCCGAGCGCATGGCTTCGCGCATCCTCGGCATGGGCGACATCCTGTCGCTGGTCGAGGAGGCGCACAAGCAGGTCGATGTCGAGCAGGCGCAGAAGCTCGCGGACAAGGTGCGCAAGGGCAAGGGCTTCGACCTGGAGGATTTCAAGCAGCAGCTGCAGCAGATGAGCAAGATGGGCGGCATCGCATCGCTCATGGACAAGCTGCCGGCGCAGCTCGCAAGCCAGATCAACCCGGCGCAGCTGCAGGACGCGAACAAGTTCGCGCGCATCGAAGGCATCATCAATTCGATGACCCGCAGGGAGCGCGCCGACCCCGACCTCATCAAGGCGTCGCGCAAGCGCCGCATCGCCGCCGGCGCGGGCGTGCCGGTGCAGGAAGTGAATCGCCTGTTGAAGCAGTTCGAGCAGATGCAGCAGATGATGAAAATGATGAAGGGCGGCAATCTCCAGCGCATGATGCGCAACATGAAGGGCATGCTTCCGGGCATGCGCTGAGGACCAGGGCCTTGCCGATAGCGCGTTTCTTGTTGGGGATCTTTCTCTTGGTTCTTGCCTTCACGGCACAGGCACAGCGCGATCCCGAGCAGATCATCCAGGAGCTGCAGAAGCTCGCCTGGCAGCGCGCTCCGGGCGAGGGCGCGATCGGAGCCAAGGCGAAAATCCGGATCCCGGACGGCCACGCCTTCCTCGACGAGCGCAATACGCGGCGCTTCCTCGAGCTGATGGGCAATCCGCCGCGCGACGGCCATTACCTGATCGCGCCTGCCACGCTCGACTGGTTCGCGGTGTTCTCGTTCGACCCGGTCGGCTACGTCAAGGACGACGAGAAGATCGACGCCGATGAGCTGCTCGAATCGCTCAAGAAGGGCGACGGGCCCGGCAACGAGGAGCGCAAGCGCCTCGGCATGGCGCCGATCTATACCGACGGCTGGCACGTGCCGCCGCACTACGACTCGGGAACGAAACGGCTGGAATGGGGCATGCGGCTGCGCGACGACAGCGGCGCAAGGCACGTCAACTACACCAGCCGCCTCTTGGGCAGGAGCGGCGTCATGAGCGCGGTGCTGGTCTCATCGCCCCAGACGCTCAATCAAGATATGCAAGCATTCAACAGCGCTCTGGGCGGTTACCAATTCATCGCGGGAGAGAAATACGCCGAATTCAAATCGGGCGACAAGATCGCCGAGTACGGCCTGGCCGCACTGGTCGTGGGCGGCGCCGCCGCGGCCGCGGCGAAGGCCGGCCTGTTCAAGTCGCTCGGCAAGTTCCTCTGGGTCATCATCGGCGGCGCACTGATGGGCGGGTGGGCGCTGTTGAAGAGGTTCTTTGGCCGCAGGCGTGAGGGGACACCCGGGCCACCGCCTGGCCCCGGGCAGCAGTGATCTCCGAGGCAACCGTGATCGCGGTTGCCGCAGCGCTGCATCTCGTGGATTGCATGGTGCTCCTCGGGCGCGGGCAGGCGCTGCTCGAGGCGCCGTGGCCGCCGATTTTCCCCCGCATGGCGCTCGCCTTCGGCTCGACGCACTACCAGATCGGCGGCAGGGCGGTCGCGCTGCTCAATCCATTCACGCCGTTCATCCCGGTGTTCCGGACGTTGCCGTTGTTCTCCGGTCCTGGTGCCTCGAATGCGCGAATTTCCAAAGCCGCGCGCGCCGTGGCGCCCGCATCAGCACCGGTCCTGCTTCAATTTCTGCTCATCTTCGTCGTGCTTCCGTACTGCCTCTACCGCGCCCCCGGCTGGCCGTTTGTTGTTTCACTCGCGCTTGCCTACCTGAACGCGATCGCGATGCTCGGCCTCATCTGGTGGCGCCTTCGCGGCGCAGGCATTGCGACGCGCCCGCTCATCGGACTCGGATTCGCGTGGCTCGTGTGCCTGCCGCTGTCGGTGAACTGTCTGCGCAAGGCCGGGCTCGCCTTCAATATTGCAATGGACGCACCGCAGGCGATCCGGCTGCTGCCGGCAGGCGAAAAGCCGCGTGCGCGCAACGACCTCGCGGCGCAGATCACCGAAGCGCTGGACGAAACGGACGAGGGCGACGAGCGTCACCGCCGCCTCGCCGAGCTCAGGCGGCAACTGACGCTGGAGACGGGCCATGGAGGGACTTGAACTGCTCGCGGTGGTGGTGTTTTTCCTGATCGGCTACTGGGTCGTGGACTTCTTCTGGCCGAAAAAGAAAGGCGACGCTGTGCCCCCGGCCGCAACGTTACCCGGGCCCTCCGCAATCAACGACACTGCGCCCTGGCACGAAGTCCTCGGCGTCGCGCCCGACGCCACCCTCGAGCAGATCCGCAAGGCCTACGGGGAAAAGAGCGCCCAGTACCACCCCGACCGCGTCGCCGGCATGGGCCCGGAGTTCCGCGACACCGCCGTCCGCCTGACGCGGCGGATCAACGATGCATACGAGAAGGCGGTCCGAGCCAGGTCGTAGACCTGGTGGTAGTGCCTCGTCTTGATCTGCTGCAGCAGGCGGCGCAGAATGCTGGTGCGTTTCGCGGAGATTCCATGGAAACCTTCCGTTGCCAGAATCCCAATTGCTGCAAGGACTCCGATTATTCGTTGGCACAAATTCAGGCAAGAAATTCGACGGTCCTGTGCCAGCATTGCCAGACGATGCACCACTTGGAGGTTCTCTCAAGCGACCCCGGCGCGCCCCTTCGGTTGCGCGCTGGCGGCCTGTATTGGAATCCGGGCTAGTCTGATTTTGGAAGTACGACCTTGCTTGCCGCGCTCTTTCCCTCTGGAGTCAATTCCCAAATTCCCCGGCGGGCAGCCCGGTTGATGTAGCCGCGCTGCTTGAGCGCGTTGCGCGCCCAGGTGATGGTGTTCTCCGCTTTGGTTTCGCCCGTGCTGACCAGTTCCTGGTCCGCTGCGCCGATAAAACCGTCCTTCATCATTCGCTTTACGATGGCGTGGGTCACGTCGCGCTTGTGGCCCTGGCCGTTGAATTCCCGTGCAAGGACGTACAGAAGATATTTCTCATAGACCGGTTGCGGCGTCAGCGTAGTCGCTGAACTTTCGGCGCGGGATTTCTGCCGCGCTGGTTGCATTCCCTTCGCCAGCACGCCGCGGTCTTCGAGCAGGCGGCGGATCACCATGCTCGGCGAATCGACAAAGGGTTTGGCTAGTTGCTGCAGGCCTTCAAAGACGTCCTGATCCACGCGAATGGTCGGCATGTAATATTGTAACATTGTTCACTTTGCTTTAAGGTCCCCGCAAGCCGGATTTCATGCGTATAATCCGCTCCCTTTCGTGGTGCAGAGGTTCTCTAAATGGTAGTCATTCGACTGGCGCGAGGCGGCGCCAACAAGCGGCCTTTCTACCACCTGGTAGTGGCCGATTCGCGCCGTGCGGCCACCGGCCGCTTCATCGAGAGCGTGGGCTTTTACGATCCGAAGGCGCCCGCGGGGCGCGAGTCGCTGCGCGTCGATGTCGAGCGCATCAAGCACTGGAAAGGCAAGGGCGCACAGCTCTCCTCGACCGTGCTGCGGCTGGTCAAGCAGTTTGGCAAGATCAAAAAAGCAGCATAGCAAGGATGCGGAAGGCAGAAGCCTTCCTCAGGGACTGATCGAGTTCGGCCGCGTCGCCGGTGCGTACGGGGTGCGCGGCTGGCTGAAGGTGGTGGTGGATGAGCCCGAAGTGCTCGCCGCGCAGCCGGTCTGGTGGATCAGCGGCGAGGCACGCAAGGTCGAGGAAGCCAAGGTCCACTCAGGAACGCTGCTGGCGAAGCTGGGCGGCATCGATACCCCGGAGCTGGCGCGCAAGTACAAGGGCAAGGCGGTTTCGATACCGCGGCCTGACGCGGGGGAAGGACGGTACTACTGGGACGACCTGGTCGGCCTGGAAGTGGTGAATTCGCAGGGCATGGTGCTCGGCGTCGTGAAGGGGATGTTCTCCAACGGCGCGCACGACGTGATGGAGCTCTCGGGCGAGAAGCCCAGGCTGCTTCCCTGGGTCCCGGTGGTGGTGAAGAAGGTCGACCTGCCCGAAAGGCGGATCGAGGTGGACTGGGGAGCGGACTGGTGAGGGGAAACCCGTGATCCGCTTCGACGTGGTGACCCTGTTCCCGGAGATGTTCGCGGCGGTGACGCACAGCGGCATCAGCGGGCGGGCGCTGGGGGCGGGTTTATGGTCGATCGGGTTGTGGAACCCGCGCGATTTCACCAGCGACAACTACCGGACGGTCGATGACCGGCCGTACGGCGGCGGGCCCGGCATGGTGATGCTGGCCGAGCCGCTGGAGAAGGCGCTGGATGCCGTGAGGGAAGCGGGGGGCGGCAAGGTAATTTACCTCTCGCCGCAGGGCAGGAAGCTCGATCACGAAAAGGTGATCGAGCTGGCGGGCGGGAAGGCGGCGACGCTTCTGTGCGGGCGGTACGAGGGCATCGACGAGCGCCTGATCGAGCGGCGGGTGGACGAGGAGCTCTCGATCGGGGACTACGTGCTCTCGGGCGGAGAGCTCGCCGCGATGACGGTGATCGACGCGGTGGTGCGCCAGATTCCGGGCGCGCTCGGCGGCGGTCAGTCGGCGGCCGAGGAGTCTTTCGTGGACGGGCTGCTCGACTGTCCGCAGTACACGCGCCCGGAAGTGTATGAGGGCGCGAAGGTGCCCGAAGTGCTGTTGTCCGGGCATCACGAGAACATACGGCGCTGGCGGTTGAAGCAGGCGCTGGCACGAACGTGGCTGAGGAGGCCCGACCTCCTGGCGGCGAGGAAGCTGAGCGAAGACGAAAGAAAGTTGCTGGAAGAATTCCGGCGCGAAAGTGGAGATAGCGGAAAATGAACCTGATCCAGAAACTCGAGCAGGAAGAAATCCTGCGCATGAAGAAGAGCATCCCCGAGTTCTCGCCGGGCGACACCGTCGTGGTGCGCGTGAACGTGGTCGAGGGCGACAAGAAACGCGAGCAGGCGTTCGAAGGCGTGGTGATCGCGAAGCGCAACCGGGGCCTGCGCTCCGCGTTCATCGTGCGCAAGATCTCCTCGGGCGAGGGCGTCGAGCGCACCTTCCAGACCTACTCGCCGCTGATCGCGGGGATCGAGGTCAAGCGCAAGGGCGAAGTGCGCCGCTCCAAGCTCTACTACCTGCGCGGGCGCTCGGGCAAGGGCGCGCGCATCCGCGAGAAAATCGGCGAGCGCGTCGAGGCGGTCGAGGCCGAAGCCAAGGAGTAAGTCCCGGCGGCGCGGGCATATAATCCGTCCATGCGCCGCGAACACACCGCCATCAGCCCGACCGCCGAAATCATCGACGAGATCCGCGCCGGCCGGATCGTGGTGCTGGTCGACGACGAGGACCGCGAGAACGAAGGCGACCTCGTGTTCGCGGCCGACTTCGTCACCCCCGAAAAGGTCAATTTCCTCGCCACCCACGGCCGCGGCCTGATCTGCATGCCGCTCACCGGCGCGCAGGCGGAGCGGCTGGGCCTCAGGCCGATGGTGAGCGAGAACCGCTCGCGCCACGGCACCAATTTCACGGCCTCGATCGAGGCCGCCGAGGGCATCGCGACCGGAATTTCGGCCCATGACCGCGCGCTTACCATCCGCGTGGCGTCGGCAGCCGGTGCCACCGCGTCTGACATTGTCCAGCCGGGGCACGTTTTCCCGCTGGTCGCCCAGGACGGTGGCGTGCTGGTGCGCGCCGGGCATACCGAAGCCTGCTGCGATCTCGCGCGCCTTGCGGGCCTCACTCCCGCGGCGGTGCTTTGCGAGATCATGCGCGAGGACGGCACCATGGCGCGCCTGCCCGACCTGATAGAGTTTGCGGCCGGGCACAAGCTCAAGATCGGCACCATCGCCGACCTGATCGAATACCGCAGCCGCAACGAATCGATGGTCCAGCGCAGTTCCGAGCGCGACATCGAGACCGCCTGGGGCCGCTTCCGCCTGGTCGCCTATCGCGACCGGCCGCTCGGCTCGACGCATCTTGCCCTGGTTCTCGGGAACTTGAATTCCAAGGATGAAACGCTGGTGCGCGTCCACGAGCCGCTTTCGGTCCTCGACCTGCTCGACGCCGGCAGGGGCAGCCATTCCTGGGGCGTGGGCGAGACGCTCGCCGAAATTCGGCGCACCGGCGCCGGCGTGATGGTGTTCCTCAACTGCTCGCAGAGCGACGAGGCGCTGCAGGCGCAGCTTGCCGGCGGCCGCCCGGCGCGCCAGGGGCGCAGCATGGACCTGCGCACCTACGGCATCGGCGCGCAGATCCTGCGCGACCTGGGCGTCGGCAAGATGCGGCTGATGGCGACGCCGCGCAAGATGCCGAGCATGGCCGGCTTCGGCCTCGAGGTCACCGGTTACGCCGAACGAGATGTGAAGTGAGTTGTCGGCGATGAACCAGCGGCAATGAACCCGTCACGTGTATTGCGTATCGGCGTGGTTCATTCCCGCTTCAACGAAGCGATCTGCCAGGAGCTGCTCGCCTCGGCGCGCGCGGAACTGGCGCGGGCCGGCGCCGAGGCGGAGTTCGTGTCGGTCGCCGGCGCGCTCGAGATCCCGCTCGCGCTGCAGTGGATGGCGCAGTCGGGGCGCTTCGACGCGTTCGCCGCGATCGGCGCCGTGATCCGCGGCGATAGCTACCATTTCGAAGTGGTCGCCAACGAGTCGGCGCGCGGCATCATGGACGTCGCGCTCGAAACCGGCCTGCCGGTGGCCAACGGCATCCTCACCACCGATACCGAAGAGCAGGCGCTCGAGCGCAGCGAAAAAGGCGCCGAAGCGGTGCGCGTCGCGCTCGAGATGGCGCGCCTGCGCCGGGAGCTGGCGGACCGATGGCGATGAAAGGGCAGGCGCCGAAGCCCGCCCGGACCTCGGCCAGGCGCCGCGCGCGGGAGATCGCGCTGCAGGCGCTCTACGCCTGGAAGCTCGCGGGCGGCGATGCGCTCGCGCACGCGCAGACGCTCGAAGGCTACGCGCGCTGCGATCAGAAATTCGCGGCCGAACTTATTGCAGAAGTTGTCAGGACAAATGACTTTCTTGAAAAAAGCATCACGCCGCACCTGGACCGCAGCCTCGCCTCGCTGTCGCCGGTCGAGCGCGTGATCCTGCTGATCGGCACCTACGAACTCGCAGCGCGGCCGGAAACGCCGTTCAAGGTGGTGCTGAACGAGGCGATCGAACTCGGCAAGAGCTTCGGCGGCACGGACGGCCACAAGTTCGTCAACGGCGTGCTGGAGAAGCTGGCGCGCGAGCTGCGCGCCGAGGAAATCGCCCGGGTCCGGCAGGCGGTCTAGCCGCGTGCTTTCCGAATTCGAGTTGATCAGGAAATATTTCGAGCGCGCGCCGCGCCAGGCGCGGCCCGGCGAGCGTTCCGCGCGCGGCGTCGCGCTCGGCATCGGCGACGATGCCGCGCTGCTGCGGCCGAGCGCGGGCATGGAGCTCGCCGTATCCACCGACCTGCTGCTCGAGGGCCGGCATTTCCGCGCCGGCGCCGATCCACGCAAGCTGGGCCACAAGGTGCTCGCGGTCAATCTTTCCGACATGGCGGCGATGGGCGCTGCGCCGCGCTGGGCGACGCTCGCGATCTCCCTGCCGGCGGCGGACGAGGCGTGGCTCGACCAGTTCTCCAAGGGATTTTTCGCGCTCGCGGAGCGCTTCGGCGTCGAGCTCGTCGGCGGCGACACCACCCGCGGGCCGCTCTCGCTCTGCGTCACCATCCTGGGCGAAGTGCCCGCGGGGCTCGCGCTGTTTCGCGCCGGCGCGGGGCCCGGCGACGACATCTGGGTGTCGGGGGAGCTCGGCGGCGCGGCGCTCGGCCTTGCGAAGCCGGAGTTCGCCGCGGCGGTGAAACGACTGGATGAACCCGAGCCGCGGGTCGAGCTGGGCGAACGGCTCAGGGGGATTGCCAGTGCGGCCATCGACGTCTCCGACGGCTTCGCGCAGGACCTCGGCCATATTCTGGAACGGTCCGCTGTCGGAGCAATCGTTGAATACGAACGGCTTCCTCAGCCTGCCGACGTAAAAAGGATCCAGGATAAGGCGCTTCAATCCCGGCTTGTGCTGTCCGGTGGCGACGACTACGAACTGGTATTCACCGCGCCGCAGGCAGCCCGCGCAGAGGTGACGGCGTTGTCGTCCGAGCTGAAACTTGCGCTGTCCCGAGTCGGCAGCATTCAGGTCGGCGAACCCAGGCTCCTGGTGCTCGATTCGCAAGGCAGGCCGATGGCCGTCGCTCACGGCTTCGATCATTTCCAGCCGTGAGAATCGCGCAGCCGACGGCAAAGTTCACCTTCGGCCACCCGGCGCATTTCATCGCGCTCGGTTTCGGCGCCGGCTTGTCGCGTTTCGCGCCCGGCACCGCGGGCACGCTGGCGGCGTTCCCGATCTGGTGGCTGATCGGCGCAGCCTACGAACCGGTGGTGCTGTTCGGCTTGCTCGCGCTGCTGTTCGCGGCCGGCGTATGGGCCTGCGAACTCACCGGGCGGCACCTCGGCGTATCCGACCACGGCGCGATGTGCTGGGACGAGATCGTCGCCTTTCTGCTGGTGCTCGCGATCGCGCCCGAAGGCCCGTGGTGGCAGGCCGCGGCGTTCTTCCTGTTCCGCGCCTTCGACGTCGTGAAGCCGCCGCCGATCCGGCAGTTCGAGATGCGCTTCAAGGGCGGCTTCGGCGTGATGTCCGACGACATTCTTGCCGCCGGGTATACGCTATTGGTTCTTGCGGTCGTGAAGCGGGTTTTTCTATGAATCTGCAAGTTCTTTCCCGGAAAGCGGGAAAGGCGCTGAAGAAAAAACGCCAGATGCTCGTCACCGCCGAATCCTGCACCGGCGGCTGGGTGGCGCAGGCAGTCACCTCGGTGGCGGGCTCCTCGGACTGGTTCGACCGCGGCTATGTCAGCTACTCGAACGCCGCCAAGCGCCAACAGCTCGGCGTCAGCCGGCGCACGCTGGAGCGCCACGGCGCGGTCAGCGAGCAGGCCGCGCGCGCGATGGCGCGCGGCGCACTGAAGCGCGGCAGAGGCACGATTGCGGTTTCCGTAACCGGTATCGCCGGCCCGGGCGGCGGCTCGCCGGAGAAGCCGGTCGGCACGGTGTGCTTCGCCTGGGCGCAGGGGCGTAAGATCGCAAGTGAAACCAAGCGCTTCGCGGGTGGTCGAAACAGGGTTCGTCGTCGATCCGTGATCCACGCACTGCGGGGGATACTGAAGTGGCTGTGAGTCCGACTGCAAACGTCCGTCCTGCCGCGGTCGCCGGTGCGTTCTACCCCCGCAACCCGGCCCAGCTCGCTGCGGAAGTCGCCGAACTGCTCGATGACGTAGAGAGCCTGGAGCCGAAATTCGGCTTTCCGAAGGCGCTGATCGTTCCGCATGCCGGTTATGTCTATTCCGGGCCGGTCGCGGCGCGCGCCTACCACGAGCTTGCGGGCGCGCGCGGCATCGTCAAGCGCGTGGTGCTGCTTGGGCCGGCGCACTACGTCGCGGGCCGGGGCCTGGCCTTGCCGTCGGCGGATTTCTTCGAGACGCCGCTCGGCAGCATCCCGCTCGATCTGCAGGCGGTGGGCTCGCTCGCGGACCTGCCGCAGGTGGTGCGTAGCGACCCGGCGCACGCGCAGGAACACTCCCTTGAAGTGCAGCTGCCGTTCCTGCAGAAGGTGCTGGGCGATTTCGCCCTGGTGCCGCTGGCGGCGGGGGCGGCCACGACCGAGGAGGTGGCGCAGGTGCTGGAACGCCTCTGGGGCGGGCCGGAAACGCTGATCGTCATCAGTACCGACCTGTCGCACTACCACGCCTACGACGAGGCGAAGCGCATCGATGGCGCGACGCTCGAGCGCATCCTCGCCTTTGCCACGGATATCGATCACGACGCGGCCTGCGGCGCGACCGGACTGAACGGCTTCCTGCGCGTGGCCGCGGCGAAGAACCTGTCGCTGCGGCTGCTCGCGGCCTGCAACTCGGGCGATACCGCGGGCGGCAAGGCGCGCGTCGTGGGCTATTCGGCATTTGCGCTCTACCAGGGCAGCGGGGTATCGGCAGAGGAAGCCGGCCGGACGCTGATCGAGATTGCCAGGGGTTCGATCCTTAACGGCCTGGGCATGAGCTCGGTGCCGGTGAGACGAAACCATCTTCCCTGGCTGCTGCAACCCGGCGCCACCTTCGCCACCCTGACCAAGGACGGGCAGCTGCGCGGATGCATGGGCAGCCTGCAGGCGGCTCGGCCGCTCGGCCAGGACGTCGCCTCGAACGCGCGCGCGGCGGCGTTCGAGGACCCGCGCTTCCCGAAGCTGACGCGCGAGGAGTGGCCGCGCTGCGCCATCGAGGTGTCGCTGCTTTCGGCGCCGAAGCCGATCCGCTTCGCCGACGAGGCGCAGCTGCTGGCCGAGATCCGCGTCGGCGAGGACGGCCTGATCCTGGAATGCGACGGCAGGCGCGCGACCTATCTGCCGCAGGTCTGGGAGATGATTTCCGACAAGCGCCAGTTTCTCGATGAATTGAAGAAAAAGGCGGGCCTCGCGGCCGACACCCGCATCGCCCGGTGCAGGATATTGCGCTACCGGGTGAAGAAGTGGAAACAGGCCGACTTCGCGGCGCGCTGACGTGATCGCGGAAACCAGCTACCCCGGACGCTGGTGGCATGCGCTGCCCGACGGCCGCATCCAGTGCGACCTTTGCCCGCGCGACTGCAGGCTGCACGAGGGCCAGCGCGGCCTGTGCTTCGTGCGCAAGATGGAAGGCGGCCGCATGCTGCTCACCACCTACGGCCGCTCGTCGGGTTTCTGCGTCGACCCGGTGGAAAAAAAGCCGCTCAACCACTTCTATCCCGGGACCAGCATTCTTTCGTTCGGCACCGCCGGCTGCAATCTCGCCTGCAAGTTCTGCCAGAACTGGGACATCTCGAAGTCGAAGGAGATGGACCGGCTGATGGACGCGGCGACGCCCGACATGATCGCGGCGGCCGCGGTGGAACTCGGCTGCAGGTCGGTCGCCTTCACCTACAACGATCCGGTGATCTTCGCCGAATATGCGATGGACATCGCGGACGCCTGCCACGCGCGCGACCTCAAGACGGTCGCAGTGACCGCGGGCTACATGCACGCCGCGCCGCGGCGCGAGTTCTACGCGAAAATGGACGCGGCGAACGTCGATCTCAAGGCGTTCACCGAGGATTTCTACTTCAGGCTCACCGGCGCGCACCTGCAGCCGGTGCTCGACACGCTCGAGTACCTGGTCAGGGAAACCGGGGTCTGGACCGAGATCACCACGCTGCTGATCCCGGGCAAGAACGACTCCGACGCCGAAATCGAGGCCGAGTGCAAGTGGATCATGCAGCATCTCGGGCCGGACGTGCCGCTGCATTTCAGCGCCTTCCACCCGGACTGGAAGATGCGCGACATCCCGCCGACGCCGCCGCAGACGCTCACCCGGGCGCGCAGAATCGCGCGGCGCGCGGGATTGCGCTACGTGTACACCGGCAACGTGCACGACGAGGAGGGCGGCTCGACCTACTGCGCTTCCTGCGAGAACGCGGTGATCGTGCGCGACTGGTATGAGATCCACAGCTACCGCCTGAGCGACGCCGGTGCCTGCATGCATTGCGGCGCGCGGCTCGCGGGCCGCTACCAGAAGTTCGGCAAGCCCTTCGGTTCCAGGCGCATCCCGGTCCGGCTGAGCGCGGCGGCGTGAGTTTTGCACCGGGATCCGGCGCCTGGCTCGCGGCGCTGTGCTCGAGCCGCGTGCTCTCCGCGACCTGGTTCGTCGCCTATTCGGCGGTGCTGCCGTTGGTGCGCGAGGACTGGGGCATGTCGGCGCGCGATGCCGGCATGGTCCAGGGCGCGTTCCACCTCGGCTATCTCGCTTCCCTCTTCATGGTCGGTTTCCTCGCCGACCACTTCGGCGCGAAGCGCGCGTTCCTCGTTACCGGCGTCGCCGGCTTTCTCAGCCCGATTGCCTTCGTGCTGCTGGTGGACGGGTTCTGGTCGGCGCTCTGGTTGCACGCGCTGACCGGCCTCACGCAGGGCGGGTACTACACGCCGGTGCTCGCCATGGTGAACGAGCACGTCGAGCGCCGGCGGCGCGGGCGCGCCATGGGCCTGATGATCGCCGCGTCGAGCGCCGGCTACGCCCTGGCGCTCGGCGTCGCCGGGCTGGTCCTCACGTCCGCCGGCTGGCGCACGGCGCTCGCCGTTGTGGCGGTGATGCCGGCACTGTCCTGGCTCATTGCGCTCGGGGCGATGCGCGCGACCCCGAACACCGTGCATCCGCGGCCCGAAGGCCATACCGTGCTGGCTTCGATTCCGGCAGTGCTCGCCAACCGCAAGGGGATGCTATCGGTGTGGGGGTACACCTTCCACAGTTGGGAACTGCTCGGGCTCTGGGCCTGGTTACCCGCGTTCCTGACGGCGGCGCTGCTCCTGAATGGAAGTTCTCCCGAATATGCTCTTCTGTTTACAGCGCTCACCTATATCGCCAACATCGCCGGCTCGATCATCGGGGGCAGCATGGCCGACCGCTGGGGCCGCACGCAGGCGATCCTGCTTTGGTCCTGCGTGAGCCTGGCGCTGTCCTTTTCCATCGGCTGGCTGATCGCACTGCCCGTGGCGCTCCTGGTCGCCATCGCCTGCCTGCACAATTTCTCCGCGATCGCCGACTCGTCGGTGCATTCGACGGTGATCGCCGAGAGCGTGCCGCCGCATATCCTCGGCGCGGCCTACGCAGTACGCTCCGTGGTCGGCTTCGGCACCGGCGTGATCAGCCCCGTGGTGTTCGGCTGGGCGCTCGACCTGGCGGGAGGCGGGAGGACTTCGGGGGACGCCTTTGCGTGGGGCGTGGCCTGGGCGACACTGGGCCTGGGCGGCTTGCTCGGGCCGGTCGCGACCTGGAAGCTGCAACGAGCGCTGCGCAAACCCTGAAAAACCGCCTCCCCTCGCACGGAATGACTTGAGGCACATCAATAGGCCCGGTCGGCGGGCGGCTAGCATGTGTCGCTGGCATGAATATCTTGGGCGAATGGCGATGGGATAACTGGCGGGGGGACGCGTGGGGCGGGCTCGCCGCCATGCTCGTGGCGTTGCCGTCCGCGATCGCCTTTGGCGTCACGATCCTGTCGCCTCTCGGCCACGAGTACGCCGCGCAGGGAGCGGTGGCGGGGATTCTCGGCGCGACCGCGATCGGCCTTGTTGCCGCAGCCCTTGGCGGCGCCGAGCGGCTGATAAGCGCGCCCTGCGCGCCGGCGGCGGCGGTGCTGTCGGCGTTCGCAATTCAGGTCTCGCAGCATGGCGTGGCTCCGCAATCCGTGCTTCTGATGCTGATCCTCATGGGTCTGATGTGCGGTTTGCTCCAGGTGCTTTTCGGGGCGATCAGGATCGGGCGCCTGATCAAGTACATGCCCTACCCGGTGGTGAGCGGCTACCTGAGCGGTGTCGGCCTCATCATCATCCTCAGCCAGGTGCCGAAGTTTCTTGGCGCACCACAAGGCGCACCCCTCTGGGAGGTGCTGCGGTCGCCGTCGGCCTGGCAATGGCAGGGGATACTGGTCGGCGCGATCACGGTGGGCGTGATGCTGGCGGCGCCCAGGCTGACCAAAGCGGTGCCGGCGGCGATTCTCGGTCTCGCGGCAGGCGTGCTGTCGTACTTCGCGCTGGGACTCGCAGACCGCTCGCTGCTGGAGTTGGCCGGAAACGCGCTCGTGGTGGGAAGTCTGAGCGTCTCGGATGTCGGCTTCACCGACGCGATCGTCGGGCGTTGGCAGGCGTTCGGCGGCCTGGGCCGGAAGGAGCTGGTCAGCGTGATCATCCCCGCCTTGACGCTCGCCGTACTGCTCTCGATCGACACCCTGAAGACCTGCGTGGTGACGGACGCGCTGACGCGGACCCGCCATGACTCGAACCGCGTGCTGATCGGGCAGGGCCTCGGCAACCTCGCTGCAGCGGCCGTTGGCGGGGTGCCGGGCGCGGGGACCATGGGCGCGACGCTGGTCAACATGTCGAGCGGCGGCCTGACGCGGCTGTCGGGCCTCACCGCCGGATTGCTGACGCTCGCCGCGTTTCTCGTCCTCCAGAACGTGATCCAGTGGATACCGATCGCGGCCCTGGCAGGCATCCTGATCGTGATCGGGGTGCGGATGTTCGACCTGCACAGCCTGCAGCTGCTGCGCCAGCGCTCGACAATGCTCGACTTCATGGTGATCGTCGCGGTGATCGCGGTCGCCGAGACGGTCAGCCTGATCGCGGCCTCCGGCGTTGGCATCGGCCTTGCCATCCTGCTGTTCATCCGCGAGCAGATCGGCGGTGCCGTGGTGCGGCGCAAGTCGATGGGCAACCAGACGTTCTCGAAGCAGGTGCGCCTGCCGGCAGAGATGGCGATCCTCGAGCAGCGCGGCGACCAGACGGCGATTTTCGAGCTCCAGGGAAGCCTTTTCTTCGGCACCACCGACCAGCTCTACACGGCGCTCGAGCCCGACCTGAAAACGCGGACCTACATCATCCTCGACTTGCGTCGCGTGCAGTCGGTGGACGTAACCGCGGCGCACGTGCTCGAACTGATCGAGGACCTGCTCACGGAGCGCAAAGCGTTCCTGATCTTCAGCCAGCTGCCGCAGAACGTGGCCAGCGGCCGGGACATGCGCCAGTACTTCGACGAGGTTGGCCTGGTGAGGAAGGAGCACCAGGTGCGCGCGTTCGGCGAGCTCGATGACGCGCTGGAATGGGTCGAGAACCGGATCCTCGAGGAGGCGCGCCTGGAGCGCGCCGCGGAAAAGCCGCTCGAGCTCGGGGAAATCGAGCTGTTCAGGAACCGCAAGGCGGAGACCCTCGCCGCATTGGAAGCTTGCATGGACAAGCGCTCCTTCAAGCGGGGCGAGAAGATTTTCGCGCGCGGCGAAAGCGGTGACGAGCTGCTGCTGATCCGGCGCGGGTCGGTCCGCATCATGCTGCCGCTGGACGACAAGCAGAGCCACCACCTGGCGACGTTCGGACGCGGCGATTTCATCGGCGAGATGTCGTTTCTGGACGGCGCCGCGCGCTCGGCCGACGCGGTCGCTTTTTCCGACACGGATCTCTACGCGCTTTCGCGCAAGCGCTTCGACGCCATGGCGAGCGAGCACAAGCGGCTGGCGATCAACCTGTTCGAAGGACTGGCGCGGATGCTCGCGATCCGCCTGCGCTTCGCGAACTCCGAGCTGCTCCTGCTGGAACTATCCTGACGCGCCTGCGCTGTTATTTCGCCAGCAGCCCCATCAGCGCGGTGTTGTCCCAGCGGCCGTGGCCTGCCGCGCTGATGCGGCCGTAATACTGCTCGATCAGCGCGGTGCCGGGCATGTGGGCGCCGTTCTTCTTCGCTTCCGCGAGCGCGATGTTGAGGTCCTTGCGCATCCAGTCGCTGGCGAAGCCGAAGCCCTCGAACTTGCCTTCGACCATGGTCTTCCAGCGGTTGTCCATCTGCCAGGACTGGGCCGCGCCCTTGGAAATCACCGAGATCACCTTGTCCATGTCGAGGCCGGCCTGCTTGCCGAAGTTGAGCGCTTCCGCCAGGCCCTGCAGCAGTCCGACGATGGCGACCTGATTGACCATCTTGGTGAGCTGGCCGGCGCCCGCGCCGCCGATCCGCGCGCACATCTTGGCGTAGACGTTGAGCACCGGCAGCGCCCTGTCGTAATCGGCCTGGTCGCCGCCGCACATGATGCCGAGCTGCCCGTTCACTGCGCCCGCCTGGCCCCCGGAGACCGGTGCGTCGACGAAACCGACGCCTTTTTCCTTGCACTTCGTATGCAGTTCCCGGGCAACGACGGCCGATGCCGTGGTGTGGTCGACCAGGACCGCGCCCTTCTTCAGCCCGGCGAGCACCCCGTTGTCCCCGTAGGCGACCGAGCGCACGTCATCGTCGTTGCCGACGCACATCATGACGACGTCGGCACCCTGTGCCGCCTCGCGCGGGCTGGGGGCGGACTTGCCGCCGTGCTCCTTGACCCACTGGGCGGCCTTGGCCGGGCTGCGGTTGTAGACGGTCACTTCGTGGCCGCCCTTTTTCAGCAGATGGCCCGCCATCGGGTAGCCCATGACGCCGAGGCCGAGGAAGGAAATTTTCGCCATCGTCTTGTCTCCAAAGAAGTTTTTCCGATTTTACCGCAGGCCGTTTGACAGCGGCCTGTCAACCGACCACAATACATGTGCATTTATACAGTATCCGGTGCCGGCCCAGGAACTCGGTCCCCGCAGGGGGTGAGCCTGCCGAATGATGCCGACAACCAGAAGAAGAGGTACATAGTGGACGACAACAGGCAGAAGGCGCTCGCCGCCGCGCTGGCGCAGATCGAGAAGCAGTACGGCAAGGGCTCCATCATGAAGATGGACGCCGAGGCGGTGAAGGACATCGATGTCGTTTCGACCGGGTCGCTCGGCCTGGACATCGCGCTGGGCGTGGGCGGCCTGCCGCGCGGCCGGGTGGTCGAGATCTACGGGCCGGAGTCCTCCGGCAAAACCACGCTGACGCTCCAGGTCATCGCCGAAATCCAGAAGCTGGGCGGCACCGCCGCCTTTATCGACGCGGAAAACGCGCTCGATATCACCTACGCCGGCAAGCTCGGCGTGAAGACCGCGGACCTGCTGATTTCTCAGCCCGACACCGGCGAGCAGGCCCTCGAGATCGCCGACATGCTGGTGCGCTCCGGCGCGGTGGACGTGATCGTGGTGGATTCGGTGGCCGCGCTCACCCCCAAGGCCGAAATCGAGGGCGAGATGGGCGAGCCGCAGATGGGCCTGCAGGCGCGCCTCATGAGCCAGGCGCTGCGCAAGCTCACCTCCAACATCAAGCGCACCAATACGCTGGTCATCTTCATCAACCAGATCCGGATGAAGATCGGCGTCATGTTCGGCAATCCGGAGACCACCACCGGCGGCAACGCGCTCAAGTTCTACGCCTCGGTGCGCATGGACATCCGCCGCATCGGCGCGATCAAGAAAGGCGATGAAGTGATCGGCTCGGAGACCCGCGTCAAGGTAGTCAAGAACAAGGTCGCGCCGCCCTTCCGCAACGCCGAATTTGACATCCTGTACGGCGAGGGCATCTCGCGCGAAGGCGAACTCCTCGAACTCGGGGTCAACCACGGCGTGGTCGAGAAATCCGGCGCCTGGTACATCTACAACGGCGACCGGCTCGGCCAGGGCAAGGACAACTGCCGCGAGTTTCTCAGGGAAAACCAGGCGATGGCGCGCGAGATCGAGCAGAAAATCCGCGAGAAGGCGGGCGTGCTGAAGCCGGCAGCGGAGGCCGAGGCCGCCGTCGAGGACAACAAGGTCGAGCAGCTGCCGACCCGCAAGCGTGGGTGAAAGACGGACCTGACACCCCGGTAGAGCTCCGGGCGCGGGCGTTGCGGCTGCTCGCGCGCCGGGAGCACTCCCGGGCCGAGCTCGCACGCAAGCTGGGGCCGCATGCAGGATCTTCGGAAGTTGTTGCCGCGATTCTCGACGCGCTCGTACAGAAGAAGCAGCTTTCAGACCAGCGCTACGCCGAGGAGCGGGTCCGCTCGCTGTCGCGCAAATACGGCGCGGCGAGGATCCGCCAGGACCTGAAGGCCAAGGGGGTCGATCGGGAAACCATCGAACGCATTTCCTCCGAAGGCGAGCTGGAGCGCGCCAGCGGCATTCTGAGCCGGAAATACCGCGCGCCGGCGGCGACGCGCGAAGAGCGTGCGAAGCGGGCTCGATTTCTTCAGGGCCGTGGCTTTTCCTACGATGTCATCCGACAAGCCTTGGAGACGTTGAAAGACGACTAGCATTGACGTGCGACCAGTATGAGCGCCAAAGCTGACCTAGTGACAGATGTGGCGGACGGACTTCCCACTCTTGTTGTCGGTGACTGGGCACCGGAAAAACTCCATCGTTTGGAGCGGTACATCGATTGTGCCCGAGAGGCACGTCGAAAGTTTCCAATCCGCACCTACATTGACTTGTTCTGTGGGGCCGGACGTGTGCAGCTCAGAAAAACGAAGGAATTTATGGACGGAAGTCCAGTCGCCGCATGGAAAATATCGCGCGACAAAGGGGTGCCGTTTACCTCGGTATTCGTCGCCGATGCGGATGAGTCGCGGGCGAACACGTGCGAACGACGGCTTCGCGCGTTGGATGCTCCTGTAACCGCAATATTCGGAGAGGCAGAGGCAACAGCCGCGCGTGTCGCCGGTCAGCTGGACCGCCGCGGTCTCCATCTAGCATTCTTGGATCCTTACAACATTGGCGCGCTGACGTTTGCGGCGATCAAGACATTGGCGAAGCTTGAACACATGGATCTTATAGTTCACTTCAGCACACATGATTTGACTAGAAATCTGGTCACCTATTTACGTAACAAGGATCCGCGCCTCGAAAAATTTGCGCCCGGATGGGAAACGGCAATTGACATACGGCAGTCCAGTGAATCCACGCGGTTTGATTTCATGACATATTGGATTTCTTGTGTGGAGCGTTTGGGTTTGATTTGCGCCCCAGACTTACCATCGATAACAAATAACCGTAAGCAGAGTTTGTATCGCCTCGCCTTCTTCTCACGCGCACAGTTGGCAATCAAGCTATGGAAGGATGCCTGTAGACTTGTAAAGCAAGGCAATCTTTTTTAGGCGCGCGCCACCGAATGGCAACGAACTCAAGGATTGAGTGGACAGAAATGACTTGGAACCCGGTTACCGGCTGCACCAAGGTGAGCCAGGGTTGCAAGAACTGCTACGCCGAGCGGATGGCGGGCCGGTTGAAGGCCATGGGCAGTGAGCGTTATCGAAATGGATTTCAGGTAATGATGCATGGGGATTTAGTCTCATTGCCGAGGACTTGGAAGCGTGGCCGTATGGTTTTTGTGAATTCGATGAGCGACCTTTTTCATGAAGATGTTCCAGACGGGTTCCTGAAAAGCGTATTTCAGACCATGTTGGACTGTCCTCAGCACATATTCCAAATTCTCACAAAGCGAAGCGAAAGACTGCGCGCACTGGCTATGGAGCTCCCATGGCCGGAAAACATATGGATGGGCGTAAGCGTTGAGGATGGGCGGGTCCTGCGGCGGATTGAGGATCTTCAAGCGACGCCAGCAAGGGTGAGATTCCTGTCTTGTGAGCCTTTAATTGGCCCGCTGGACAAGCTCGTCTTGCGGGGGATTGACTGGGTAATCGTAGGGGGTGAGTCCGGACCTCGAGCGCGGCCAATGAATCCGTTGTGGGCTGGCTCAGTACTGCGCCAATGCAAATCCGCCGGTGTCGCGTTCTTTATGAAGCAGATGGGCGGAAAGCAAAGCAAAGGCGGCGACCTGAATGTAATTCCTCCTCGCCTGCGTGTCCGTCAGTACCCAGTCGGCCGCGCCTGGAATCAAATTGCCGCGTAAAGCTGTCATCCTCTAGTGCTGTACATACGTTCATCCTCTACAGGACTTGTCTGTAGGGAGGGGGTGAACGGAATGAATCAATCCGAAGCATTGAGCGTGGTGCGCTCGCTCGCCAACGGCGTCGATCCGGACAGCGGCGAAGTATTCCCGGCCGACAGCGTCTACCAGCGCGCGCAGACCGTGCGCGCGTTGTATGCGGCGGCCGAGGCGCTGGAAAAAGCCGAGCGCTTCGAGCGGCGCAAGCAGCAGCTCCCCGCCAAGACCGGCGAGCCGTGGACGGAGGACGAGGACCGCAGGCTTCTTGCCGGCTTCGACGCCGGGCGGGGCCTGCCGGATCTCGCGGCCGCGCACCAGCGCACCCAGACCGGGGTGCGCGCCCGGCTCGTGAAGTACGGCCGGCTCGCCGCCTGAGCGGACGGGTCGATAAGTTGCGGGGCCCCCGGGGCGCCGGCGTCCCGGGGAATCCGCGCGCCGCGATGCGATACTTCGCCGATGTCCTGGCAGCAGCGGACCTCGTGGGCGATCGCAGCGTTCTTCACTGCTGCGCTGATCCTGTATTGGGGATCGCTGCGCTATCCGCCCGTGTTCGACGACGGGCAGCTGACCGAGCGCTTCCTGCGCTCATATGCTTCAACGCTGTTCCGCTTCGACTTGCGCTGGTTCTCCTACGCCACATTCGGCTGGGTCTATGAAGCTCTCGGCAGGGACTGGATCTGGCAACGGCTGCTCAATGTGCTGCTGCACGCGGCGGTCGCAACGACCCTGTTCCTCTTTCTGAAACGCCTTTTCGCTGCGCTGCTGCCGCAGGATCAGACGGCCCCCGCCTGGCATGCCTTCTTTGGCGCGCTGCTGTTCCTGGCGCATCCGGCCGCGGTCTACGGGGTCGCCTACCTGATGCAGCGTAGCGTCCTGATGGCGGCGTTGTTCGCACTGCTCTCATTGCGGCTTTTTCTGGAAGGCCTGCTCCGCAACAAATGGCACTGGTTCATCGCCTCTGCGGCGGCATATTTCGTCGCGGTGTTTTCCAAGGAACACTGCGTGATGCTGCCCGCGGTCGCAGCGACGCTGGTGCTGCTGGTGCGCGGCTGGTCGTTTCTGAATTTGCGCCAGCTCGCGCTTCCATTCGCGCTGTATGCCGCGATCGCCCTCCTGGTCACGCTCAAGGCAAAAGGGCTGCTCGGCACGCGCTACGAGCCCTTCGCGGAAGCCGCGGTGCGCCAACTCGCGGAGTCGGACCACAGCGCCGACCAGTTCGATGCCTATCCGCTCAGCGTGCTCAACCAGGGGCTTCTCTTTTTCCGCTATCTCGCGACCTGGCTGCTGCCCTGGCCGGGCTGGATGTCGATCGATGTGCGCCCGGTGTTTCCGTCGCACTTGATGAGTTGGCCGCAGGCGGTTGGTTTAGCCGCCTGGCTTGCCTGGCCCGTAGCCGGGACGGTGCTGCTCCTGCGCCGCGGACGCGTGGGACTGGTCGGTTTGGCGATGCTCGCGCCCTGGCTGCTCGCGATCACCGAGGTCGCCACGGTGCGCGTACAGGAGCCGTTCGTTCTGTATCGCAGCTATCTGTGGATGAGCTTGCTGCCGGCCGCAATTCCGGCCGCAGTGGCGCGCCTGCGCCCGGGTTGGGGACTTGCACTGCTCGCCGCAGCGGGACTTGCACTGTTGCCGCCGTTTTTCGACCGGCTCGGCAGCTTCTCCAGCGAATTCAAGGTATGGAATGACGCCGTGCTGAAGAATACGGATGCCAGGGCGCCATTCAGCGACCGTGCCTGGCGCAACCGCGGCGTCGCGCAGTACAAAGCCGGCCGGTACCCGGAGGCGCTGGCGGACTTCAACCAGGCCCTCAAGATCGATGCGCGCAGCGCGCTCGGCTGGATGACGCGCGGAACGCTTTACATGCGCGCCGCGCGCAGCGAGGAGGCGCGGGCCGACTTCGACCGCGCGCTGGAGCTCGATCCGCGCCAGGCCGAGGCGCTGGCGCGGCGCTGCGTCGTCCTCATGCGACTGAAGCGCCTGGACGCAGCGCTCGCGGACTGCCTAGCGGCCGCCGATCTGAGCCCGGACAATGTCGACAGCTACACCAGTCTCGGCATGGTCCGGGCGCTGCGCGGGGAAACGCTCGAGGCCGAACTGCAATACCGGCGCGCGCTGCAGCTGGAGGCGAAGGACGGCGACGCCCATTACCAGTACGGGGTGCTGCTCAGAGGTCTGGGAAGGATTGCGGAGGCGCGGCCGCATTTCGCCGCGGCTTGCGCGGCGGGCGTTCAGTCCGCCTGCAAGGCGGCAGGCGTGCATTAGAAGGAAGGCACGCGTGCCTTAGAATGTCGTCACGATGAAATCCGCAGAGATCCGCTCCAGCTTCCTCGAGTATTTCAGGTCCAAGGGCCACACCATCGTCGCCTCCAGTTCGCTGGTGCCGGCGAACGACCCGACGCTGCTGTTCGTCAATTCGGGGATGGTGCAGTTCAAGGACACTTTTCTCGGCAAGGAGAAGCGCGCCTACGTGCGCGCCACGACCTCGCAGCGTTGCGTGCGCGCGGGCGGCAAGCACAACGACCTGGAGAACGTCGGCTACACCGCGCGCCACCATACCTTCTTCGAAATGCTGGGCAATTTCAGCTTCGGCGACTACTTCAAGAAGGACGCGATCCGGTTCGCCTGGGAACTGCTCACCAAGGTCTACAAGCTGCCGCCTGAGCGGCTCTGGACCACGGTGTACGAGACCGACGACGAGGCCTACGACCTGTGGACCAAGACCATCGGCGTGCCCAAGGAGCGCTGCATCCGCGTCGGCGACAAGCCCGGCGGCGCGAAATTCCAGTCGGACAACTTCTGGCAGATGGCCGACACCGGACCCTGTGGCCCCTGCAGCGAGATTTTTTACGACCATGGAGCGGGGATAGCCGGCGGGCCGCCCGGATCGCCGGACGCGGACGGCGACCGCTACATCGAGATCTGGAACCTCGTCTTCATGCAATACAACCGGGATGACAAGGGCGTGATGACGCCTTTGCCCAAGCCCTGCGTGGACACGGGCATGGGCCTCGAGCGCATCGCCGCGGTGCTGCAGCACGAGCACTCCAACTACGAGATCGATCTGTTCCAGTACCTGATCAGGGCGGCTGCGCGCGAAACGCGCCAGAAGGTATCGAAGAATCCTTCGCTCAACGTGATCGCCGACCACATCCGGGCGTGCAGCTTTCTGATTGTCGACGGAGTGATTCCGGGCAACGAAGGCCGCGGCTACGTGCTGCGCCGCGTCGTGCGCCGTGCCATCCGCCATGGCTACAAGCTCGGCCAGAAGCAGCCTTTCTTCCACCGCCTGGTCGCCGATCTGGACCAGGCCATGGGCGACGCGTATCCGGAGCTAAGGGCGGCCGCGGACAGGATTGCCGGGGTCCTGATGCAGGAAGAGGAGCGCTTTGCCGAGACCCTGGATCACGGCATGGGCGTGCTCGAGGGGGCGCTTGCCTCGGGCGAGAAGCTGCTCGACGGCGAGACGGTATTCAAGCTCTATGACACGTTCGGTTTCCCGGTCGATCTCACCGCCGACATCTGCCGAGAGCGCGGCGTGAGCCTGGATCTGGCCGGCTTCGAGGCCGCAATGGCGCAGCAGCGCGAGCGCGCGCGCGCCGCGAGCCGGTTCACCTCGAGCGCCGGGCTCCACTACTCGGGCGCCAAGACCGAGTTCCGTGGCTATGAAACGTTGTCGGAGCGGGGTCGCGTGGTCGCGATCTATCGCGAAGGCGCGCAAACCTCGGAACTGAATGCGGGGGAAAGCGGCGTCGTGGTGCTCGACAGGACACCGTTTTACGCGGAATCCGGCGGCCAGGTCGGCGACCGCGGCGAGATGATCGGCCCCGCCGGCACGTTCACCGTCGAGGACACCCAAAAAATCCAGGCCGAGGTCTTCGGCCATCATGGCAGGCAATCGACCGGGCGGCTGAAAGTCGGCGAAGAAGTCGGCGCACAGGTGGACACGGCAATGCGCCGACGCGCGATGTGGAACCACTCCGCCACGCACCTGATGCATGCGGCGCTGCGCAAGGTGCTGGGCCCTCACGTGCAGCAGAAGGGCTCGCTCGTCGACGAGCATCGGACGCGCTTCGATTTCTCCCACAACAAACCGCTGGCCGCGGACGAGCTCCGCCGTATCGAGGCGCTGGTTAACGACGAAATCCAGCGCAACGAGGAAGTGCGCGCGCGCATCATGAAATACGACGACGCCATCAAGGCGGGCGCGCTTGCATTCTTCGGCGACAAGTATGGCGACGAGGTCAGAGTTCTGAGCATGGGCGATTTCTCCACGGAACTTTGCGGCGGTACGCACGTGCGGCGGACCGGCGACGTCGGTTTCTTCAAGATCGTCTCCGAGTCCGGCGTCGCGGCCGGCGTGCGGCGCGTCGAGGCGGTGACCGGCGAGGGCGCACTGGCCTGGGTTCAGCGGCTGGAGGAGGACGTTTCCGAACTCGCCTTTGATGCCGGACTCCAGGGCGTCGATGTCGCGAACCTGAAGAAGAAGTTTTCATCGCTGCAGGAAATGAACAAGTCTCTGGAGCGGGAACTTTCGAGGCTGAAGTCGAAAATCGCCTCCAGCCAGGGCGAGGACCTGGCGGAACAGGCCGTCGACGTGAAAGGCGCCAAGGTGCTCGCGGTCGCGCTCGAAGGCGCGGACGCGAAGACGTTGCGCGAGACCATGGACAAGCTGAAGGACAAGCTGAAGAGCGCGGCGATCGTGCTCGGCACCGTGAGCGACGGCAAGGTGACCCTGGTCGCGGGCGTCACGGCGGACCTTACCGGCAGGGTCAAGGCGGGCGAGCTGGTGAATTACGTCGCGCAGCAGATCGGCGGCAAGGGCGGCGGGCGCCCCGACATGGCGCAGGCGGGCGGCACGGAACCGGCAAATCTGCCGGCCGCGCTCGATTCAGTGCAGGCCTGGGTCGCGCAGCGCCTCTAGAAGCCGATTCTGGATTTCCGGCCGCCCCGCTGGACATCCACGTCCTCGGGCTGCAGCGCTTCGCGTCCGGCCACCTTGGCGTTGCCGAATGCGGCCTGTACCGCGCGCCGCATCTCGCGTGGCGTGAGCAAGGCGAGCTTTTCCACCACACTGCCCGAAGGGGCCTCCGGAAAGTGCTTGCCCCAGTCGTGCGATTCGCGGATTTCCCGGTACAGCGATCGCGCGATGCGCGCCGAGCCCGCGGCGTCGGGCGGTTCGATTTCGTAGACGTTCATCCGGTTGAGCAGCGGCTCCGGGATGCGCGCGGCATCATTCGCGGTCGCAAACCACACCGCGCCCGAGGCATTGATCGGAATTTCCGCGAACTCGTCGACGAAATGCATCGCGGTCTGCGTCTCGAGCAGCTCGTAGAGCGCGCCCAGCGGATCGTACTGGCCGTCCGCGCTCGCCTTGTCGAGCTCATCCACCACCAGCACCGGATTGGCGTACTCGCCGTTGAGGAAGGTCTCGAACACCTTGCCGGGCTTGGCGTTCTTCCATTGCGACGAAGCGCCCGACAGGACCCAGCCGGCGGTGAGCGAACTCATCGGCACGAAGCCGTAGCCCGTGCCGAGCAGCTGCGAGACGCGGCGCGCGAAGTGCGTCTTGCCGATGCCGGGGTCGCCCAGCAGCAGGATCGGCGGGATTTCGATGTCATCGTTCGAGTCCACGCACAGCGCGAGTTGCCGCCGGATGTACTCCAGGACCTCGCCAAAATTGGGCAGCTCCTCGAACAGCGCCTGCATCTGCGGCAGCCCGGAGGGCTTGACCGCAAAGCGCTGGCCGCCGACGCGCAGCATTTTTTCGTAGAGCGAACGCAACGCCTCGCTGGCGGATTGCGGAAGTTCCTGCAGGGCTTTTTCGACCGCCGTGACTTCGTAGACATCTTTGAACCCCGCGACCGGGATCGATGCCGAGGGGACAGGAAGCGATGCACGTGCCGCCATTTCGACCTCCTTATGTTCTTCTAATCGGCCGACTGTGGGAAAACCGTAGCATGACCCTCTGCCTCTAGCAAATTTGGGACTTGGCAGTGCGCCTGCCCGAGTGCCAATGGTGCAGATTCGACGGACCATGAGCGCCAAATTGAGGGCAATTTGCCCTGCCCCGGGGGTTCGTGATTGAATGGCGGCATGAGCCGCCGGTTCTTCGGCTATTTTTTCTACTTTCCGCGCCCTCTGGCGGAGGGGAACGGCTAGCCGCGCAACCAGCGCAACCGACAAACCGCCAGAGCAGAAATGCCTGGCGGTTTTTTTTTGACCTGAGGCCACATCATGACCACGCCCACCGACTCCTTCCTTGGCCCCGTACCCGCCGACAAGACCTCGCTCACCGACGACGAGCGCATCGAGAACATCGTCCCGCTGCCGCCGCCGGAGCACCTGATCCGTTTTTTCCCGATTCAGGGCACGCCGGTGGAGAAGTTGATCGCGCACACGCGCCGCCGCCTGCGCGAGATCGTGCACGGCAAGTCAGACCGGCTGCTGGTGATCATCGGACCCTGCTCGATCCACGACCCGGCTGCCGCGGTCGCGTATGCGGAAAAGCTGTCGCTGGAACGAAAAAAACATGAAAGCGAACTCGAAGTGGTGATGCGCGTGTATTTCGAGAAACCGCGCACCACGGTGGGCTGGAAGGGCCTGATCAACGATCCCTATCTGAACGGCAGCTTCCGCATCAATGAAGGCCTGCGCATCGCGCGCGATCTGCTGCTGCGCATCAACAAGGCCGGCGTGCCTGCCGGCTGCGAGTTTCTCGACGTGATCTCGCCGCAGTACATCGGCGACCTGGTGTCCTGGGGGGCGATCGGCGCACGCACTACCGAGTCGCAGGTGCACCGCGAGCTGTCTTCGGGCCTGTCGGCGCCGGTCGGGTTCAAGAACGGCACCGACGGCAACGTGCGCATCGCCGTGGACGCGATCCTCGCCGCGCGCCAGAAGCACCACTTCCTCTCGGTGCACAAGAGCGGCCAGGTCTCGATCGTCGAAACGCGCGGCAACGAGGACTGCCACATCATCCTGCGCGGCGGCAGGACTCCGAATTACGATGCGGCCAGCGTCAGGGCGGCCTGCGGTGAGCTGGCGAAAGCGAAGCTCGATTGCCGCCTGATGATCGACTTCTCGCACGCCAATTGCGCCAAGCAGTACAAGCGCCAGATGGATGTGGCGCGCGACGTCGGCGGCCAGATCGCCGGCGGCTCGCGCTGCATCGTCGGCGCGATGGTGGAATCGCACCTGGTGGAGGGCAAGCAGGATCTCGTTGCGGGCAAGCCGCTGACCTTCGGCCAGAGCATCACCGACCCCTGCATTGGCTGGAACGACTCGGTCGAGCTGCTCGACACGCTCGCCGCCGCGGTCAAAGCGCGCCGAAAGAAAGGCAAGCACTGAGCTTTTCCCTGCCGTACGCGCCGGAGGTCCTGATTCTGGCGGCGCTGGTGGTCGCCGTCGCCTACACGGTATTCGGGCTGACCGGCTTCGGCTCCACGGTGATCGCGCTGCCTGTTCTGGCGCACCTTTTTTCGCTCAAGTTCGCGGTCCCGCTGCTGCTGCTGCTGGATTTCACCGCGTTCGTGATCTTCGGTGCGCGCCTCCGCAAGCGGATCCACTACGCTGAGATCGCCTGGCTGATTCCGTTCGTGCTGGCGGGCATGGCCGCGGGCCTGACGCTGCTGATCCGGGTCGCCGAGCAAAAGCTGCTGGTGGTGCTGGGCGTGTTCCTGTTGCTCTACGCCGGCTACGGCCTGACGCGGCGCGGCGTTGCGGTCCCGCTGTCCCGCGTCTGGTGCGCCCCGATCGGGCTCGCGGGGGGCGCGCTGTCGTCGCTCTTCGGCACCGGCGGCGTGCTGTTCGCGATCTATAACGCCGGCCGCGTTCGCGACAAGGACGCTCTGCGCGCGACCAATGCAGCGATGATCATGATCTCGTCGATGGTTCGGTTGCTGCTGTTCGGTGCTGCAGGGCTGCTGGCGCAGGAGGGGCTGTTGGTTTCCGCGCTCGTGCTGCTGCCGGCGCTCATCGGCGGGGTCTGGCTCGGAAACCGCCTGCACGCCGCGGTGCCGGCAATCGCGGTCGTCAAAGCGGTGTACGCTGTATTGGTGCTCGCCGGCCTGCTGCTCCTCGCCCGCTCCCTGCCGACCCTTTGATCGCGCTCTCCTCCAGGCAGTGGCTGCTCGTTGCGCTCGCCACGACGCTCGCGTTCCGTGTCTGGCTCTCGGCGGTCGCGCCGGTGACCGCCGACGAGGCTTACTTCATCCTCTGGGGCCGCGCGCCCGCGCTCGGCTTCTACGACCATCCGCCGATGGTGGGCTGGATGCTGGCGCCGCTTGCCGCGCTTTCGGATGCGCCGTGGCTCCTGCGGCTGCCGGCGGTGCTGGTGCCGCCGCTCGCTGCGCTCGCGGTCCGGGCTGCATTGCGCGGCTGGTTCGGTCGCGACGAGGACACTGCCAGTCTGGCGGCGCTCGCCGTGCTGCTGGTGCCGATGAATGTCTGGAACGTGCTCGTCACCACCGACACGCCGCTAGGTTTTTTCTCCGTAGCTTCCATGCTGGTGTTCGCGCGCGCGGCGGAACGCGATTCCAATCGATGGTTTTACGTATCCGGAGTGCTTTTGGGCCTGGCATTCCTCTCCAAGTATTTTGCCGTCCTGCTCGGCCTGGCGTACCTCGCCTGGGCGATCGTCTCGGGGCGTCCGAAGGCGTTTCTGTTCGTGTTCCTCGGCGGCTTGCCGTTCGGCCTGCTGAATCTGTACTGGAACGTAAACGCCTGCTGGTGCAACGTCATGTTCAACGCCATCAATCGGCACGAGGATGGCGCCAGCGGCTGGTCGGCGGCGACGCCCACGCTGTATGCCGCTTCGCTCGCCTATCTCGCCGCGCCGCTGCTCTGGTTCGCGTGGCGTGGACGGGCGCGGTTGCGCGAGGCCTGGCGGCGGCCCGGCGAGCGCGCGCTGCTGCTCGCATGGCTGGTGCCGCTTGTCGTGTTCGCCGCGCTCAGCCCGGTCAAGCGGATCGGCCTGCACTGGCTGCTTTCGTTCCTGCCGGCGCTGGTACTCAGCGTGGCGCTCGCGCTCGAGCGCCGGCAGCTCGCGCTCAGCGTGCGCTTTCTCGGCGTGCTGGCCGCGCTGCACATGATCGCGATCGCCGTCGTCATGGTGCTTCCGCTGGAGACCTGGAAAGCGTCGCGCCTTTATCCGCGGCTCGTGTTTCCCGGCCGGATCGCGGAATTGACCGGCGCGATTGCGCCGGACCTCCCTGGCAGGCTGCTCGCTGCGGACAGCTATGCGTCGGCTGCGCTGCTCGCCTATCACGCGCGGCGCCCGGTGCCGGTCTTCGGCAGCGGAACCGCGCATGCGCGGCAGGACGATATCGACACCGACTGGCGCGCTTACGCCGGCAGGGATCTTCTGGTGCTCAAGCGCGAGCCGCCGCTGCCGCAGGACTATCAGCCGTACTTCCGCGATATCGAGATAAAAAAGATACCACTCGGCGGCGGGGTCTATTACGCGGTCCTCGGCCGCAGCTTTGATTACGCGGCCTATCGCGCGCGCGTGCTGGTGGACGTCCGCGAGCGCTATTACCGGATTCCGGCGCAGCTACCGATCGGGCGCTGCTATTTCTTCGAGCGTTACTTCCCGAGATGAGCCGGGCGCGTGCATTTCTCGATCTGCTGCGCCCGCAGCAGTGGGTCAAGAACGCGTTCGTCCTGGTGGGACTGATATTCGGCCACGCCTACCGGGAATCCGCGATGATCACGGCGGCGCTCGCCGCGACGGGCGCGTTCTGCCTTGCGTCGGGCGCGGTATATGCATTCAACGATGCGCGCGATGCGGCGCAGGACCGCGATCATCCGGACAAGCGCAGCCGGCCGGTCGCGCGCGGTGCGGTGACCCCGGGTGAGGCAGCGGGGTTCGCGGCGTTCACGGCAGCGGTCGCCGTGGCGCTCGCTGCCTGGACTGGTTGGAAGGTGGCGGCGATCGTCGTCGCTTACCTCGTCATGAGCGCGGCGTATACGCTTGGCCTGAAGCGGATCCCGGTGCTCGATGTGGTGGTAATCGCCGCCGGCTTCATGCTGCGCCTGCTCGCCGGTACCGCCGGCATCGGCATCGAGCCTTCGAACTGGTTGCTCGCCTGCGGATTCCTGCTGACGCTGTTCCTCGGCTTCGCCAAGCGGCGCGCCGAAATCGGCCGCCTTGCCGGGGACGCGGGCCAGCACCGCGCGGTGCTCGAGGACTACACGGTCGGATTTCTGGATAAGGCAATCGCGGTGTCCGCCGCGGCCATGGTCGCGGTGTACGCCTGGTACACGCTTGCCGCGGATACCGCGCAGCTCCATGGCACCGGGAGCCTGATACTGACCGTGCCCTGGGTGCTGCTCGGCACCCTGCGCTATCTGTACCGGCTGCGCTTTCGCGGCGGCGGGGGCGATCCGGCCGAGGAGCTGCTGCGCGATCCCTTGCTCGCGGCGGCGGTCGTCGGCTGGGGCGCGACCGTGCTTTGGTTGATCGGCTAGAATCCCCTGCGAAAGCGCCACCGACGACCCCATGACCGAACGCCCCGCGCACCTCGCCCACCTCGAGCATCTCGGGGATGCGACCAAGTTCTCGCCGCAGATCCACGCGCTGATCCCGAAGTGCGACCTGCTGGAGAATTTTTCTCCCGCCGAGGTGCGGCTGCTCGCGCATTTCATGGATGTCTACCAGGCCCCGGCCGGCACCGAGATCATCCGTGAAGGCGAGGGCGGCGATTTCATGCTGATGCTGATCGAGGGCAAAGTCGAGGTGCTCAAGCGCGACCGCTGGAATACGCCGCAGATGATCGCGGTGGTGGAGGCCGGCAAGACGCTGGGGGAGATGTCGATGATCGACGGCGAGCCGCGCTTCGCGACCTGCCTCGCGGCCGAACCGACGGTGCTTGCGGTGCTCGACCGGGAGAATCTCGCGCGCATCATCGTCGAGCAGCCGATGCTCGGCGCCAAGATCCTGATGGAACTGGTGCTGATGCTGTCGCAGCGGCTGCGTTCGACCAGCGCGCGCCTGCTGCAACTGATGGACGACCAGTCCCACCGCGCGACCAACCTGCTGTAAGCGCCGCGCCGGCAGCAGCGACCGAGCTGCCGGGAGAAGAAAATCATGAACAAGTCGCGTCTCGCCCTGGTGCTTGCGATTGCGGCCCTGGCCGCGGCGTTCTTTGCGTTCGGCGGCCACCGCTATCTGTCGGTTGAGCAATTCAGGGCGCAGCAGGCGGCGATCCAGGCGTACTACCAGGCGCATCCTTGGGAGGCGGGCGCCGCCTTCTTTGCCCTTTACGTCGCGGTCACGGGGCTGTCGCTGCCGGGCGCGGCCGTGATGACGCTCGCCGCGGGCGCAATCTTCGGGCTGCTGTGGGGCGTGCTGATCGTCTCCTTTGCCTCGACCATCGGGGCGACGCTGGCCTTCCTCGCCTCGCGCTTCGTGCTGCGCGACTGGGTGCAGGCGCGCTACGGCGATCGGCTGAGACCGGTCAACGAAGGCATCGCGAGGGAGGGCGCGTTCTACCTGTTCGCGCTGCGGCTGGTGCCGGCGTTCCCCTACGTCGCGGTCAATCTGCTGATGGGCCTGACCCCGATCCGGGTCTGGACGTATTTCTGGGTCAGCCAGGTCGGCATGTTCGCGGCGACGGTGGCCTTCGTCTATGCGGGGACCCGGCTCGGCGAGTTCAGGTTCTCCGTCGGTCTGCTGGCCGCATTCGCGCTGATCGGCTTCTTTCCGCTGATCGCCAAGCGCATGCTGCAGGCCGCCAGAGCGCGTCGCGTCTATGCGGGATGGACCCGGCCGGCGGCGTTCGACCGCAATCTGATCGTCATCGGCGCCGGCTCGGCGGGCCTGGTTTCGGCTTACATCGCGGCGGCGGTCAAGGCGAAGGTTACGCTGGTCGAGAAGCACCTGATGGGCGGCGATTGCCTCAACACCGGATGTGTCCCGTCGAAGGCCCTGATCCGATCGGCGAAATTCGTCGCCCAGGCGCGCAAGGCAGGCGAACTCGGCATAAGGGCGGCCAACGTCGATTTCGACTTCGCCGACATCATGGAGCGCGTGCAGCGCGTCGTGAAGGCGATCGAGCCCCACGATTCGGTCGCGCGTTACACCGGCCTCGGCGTGGAGTGCATCCACGGAGAGGCGAAGATGATTTCGCCGTGGGCCGTCGAAATCTCGGCTCCGGACGGAAACAAGCAGACTCTCACCACCCGCTCGATCGTGATCGCCGCGGGCGCCCGCCCGTTCGTGCCGCCGATCCCGGGAATCGAAAAGATGGACTGCCTCACTTCGGACACGGTGTGGGGATTGCGCAAGCTGCCGCCGCGTTTGGTGGTGCTGGGCGGCGGGCCGATCGGCGCGGAGCTCGCGCAGGCCTTCGCGCGCCTCGGCTCCAGGGTGTCCCAGGTCGAAATGCTGCCGAGACTCCTGCCGCGCGAGGATCCGGAAGTCTCCGAAATGCTGCGCCGGAAGTTCGTCGAGGAGGGCGTGCGGGTCCTGGTCGGCCACAAGGCAAAGGAATTCCTGCTCGACAACGGCAGCAAGACGCTGCTGTGCGAGCACCAGGGCAGGGAAGTGCGGATCGAGTTCGACGCGCTGCTGTGCGCGGTCGGGCGCGTCGCCAACACCAGCGGCTACGGGCTGGAAGAACTCGGCATCCCGGTCGGCCCCGCGCGCACCGTCGAGACCAACGAGTTCCTGCAGACGCGGTACCCGAACATCTACGCCTGCGGCGACGTCGCCGGCCCCTACCAGTTCACGCACATCGCCGCGCACCAGGCCTGGTATGCGTCGGTGAACGCGTTGTTCGGCGCGCTGCGGAAATTCCGCGCCGACTATTCGGTGATCCCCTGGGCCACCTTCACCGACCCCGAGGTCGCGCGCGTGGGCCTGAGCGAAACCGAAGCGAAGGAGCGCAACATTCCCTGCGAGGTCTCGACTTACGGCATCGACGAGCTCGACCGCGCGATCGCCGACGGGGCGGCGCACGGCATGGTCAAAGTGCTCACCGTGCCGGGCAAGGACCGGATACTCGGCGCCACCATCGTGGGCGAGCACGCGGGCGACCTGCTCGCAGAGTATGTGGCGGCGATGCGCCACGGTTTCGGCATGAACAAGATCCTCGGCACCATCCATATCTACCCGACGCTCGCCGAAGCCAACAAGTACGCCGCCGGCGTGTGGAAGAAAGCGCACGCGCCCCGGGGCGTGCTGCGGCTGGCCGAGAAATATCATGCCTGGATGAGGGCGGGGCGGTGAAGCTCTCCATCGTCATTCCCACGCTCAACGAGGCGGCCGGCATTGCGCGTACGCTCGAAGCGCTCGCGCCGCTGCGCGCGAACGGGCACGAGGTGATCGTCGCCGACGGCGGCAGCGAGGACGGCACCCGCGAACTCGCCGCCGCGCTCGCCGACCGCGTCATTGCCGCGGCGCGCGGGCGCGCGCGGCAGATGAACGCCGGGGCCGCCGCCGCCGCAGGCGATGCGCTGCTGTTCCTGCATGCCGATACGCGACTGCCGCCGCGCGCCGACCAAGCAGTGATCGAGGCGTTGCGGGATCGCGCCTGGGGGCGCTTCGATGTGCGCATCGACGGTCGCTCGCCGCTGCTTGCGGTGGTCGCATTCTTCATGAATCTGCGCTCGCGCTGGAGCGGCATCGCGACCGGCGACCAGGCGATCTTCGCGCGCCGCGAGTCGTTTCCCGGCTTTCCGGAGATCGCGCTGATGGAGGATGTCGCCTTCAGCAAGGCGATGAAGCGGCAATCACCGCCCGCCTGCCTGCGCGACAAGGCGGTGACTTCGGGCCGCCGCTGGGAACGGCGCGGCGTACTGCGCACGATGCTCCTCATGTGGCAGCTGCGCCTCGCGTATTTCCTCGGTACCTCCCCGGATGAGCTTGCGCGGCGCTACGCGAACAAGGCCTGAGCCGGCGCTCATCGTGTTTGCGCGGGCGCCCGAGCCCGGGCGCGTGAAATCGCGTCTCGTGCCGCTGCTCGGCGAAATGGGGGCTGCAAGGCTGCACGCGCGCCTGGTGGAGAGGACGCTGGCAACGGCGCTGGCGGCTGGATTCGATCCTGTTGATCTGTATTGCTGTCCCCGAATCAACGAGATTTTTTTCATCAGATGTCAAAAGCGGTTTGGCGTTCGACTGCGATTGCAGGGCGGAGGTGACCTTGGAGACCGCATGTACCGCGCGTTCAAGCGCGTGCTGCGCGGCCATCCATACGCGGTGCTGATCGGCAGCGACTGCCCGGCGCTCAGGCCCGCCGACCTGCGCGCCGCCGCTCGGGTGCTGCGCGAGGGCGCGGACGCGGTGTTCGCACCCGCCGAGGACGGCGGCTATCCGCTGATCGGCCTGCGCCGGGTTTCGCGGCGGCTGTTCGACGGCATCCCGTGGGGCGATCCGCAGGTGCTGGCGCGGACCCGCCGCCGGCTCAAGGCGCTCGGCTGGCGCTGGCAGGAACTGCGCACCCTGTGGGACGTGGACCGGCCCGAGGATGTGGCGCGGCTGCGCAAATCGCGGTTACTGATGCCTAGATCGCGCCCGACTTCCGGAGCAGTTCGGCGACGCGCTCGGCCATCAGGCGGTAGCCTTGTGCGTTCGGGTGGATCTGGTCGGACTTCAGTTCGCCGTTCCTGAGGATCTTGGTCAGCACGTCCCCTTCGTAGGGAATGCCGAACTGTTTCGCGATCCCGGCATAGAACTCGGGCGGCGTCAGGGTGAATCCGATCTCGGGCGTTCCGATCAGCAGCACCTCCACCCCGCGGTCCTTGGCGAGGCGGATCATGGCGCGCACGTTTTCGGCTGCCTGCTCCTTGGGCAAGCGGCGCAGGAAGTCGTTGCCGCCGTGGCACAGGATCAGCAGCCGCGGTTGGTGTTCGTCCAGCGCGGCGGGCAGCCTGGCGAGGCCGGTTGCGCTGACTTCTCCGGGCACCCCTTCGCGCACCACGCGCCGGCCGGTGATGCGCGCCAGCTGCGCCGGATAGCTTTCTTCCTCGTTCGCACCGGTGCCGTAGGTCAGGCTGTCGCCGAAAGCGACCACGATCGCGTCAGGCGCGAGCAGCGGCAGCTTTGCTTGCTGACCGCAGCCTGACACCAGCAGCAGAAAAGCCGCGAGCAGGACCCCGATGCGGGGCGCGAATGACCCTGGAGGCAGACGCTGTCTCACGAGGCCCATGCTACACTCGCTTGCGAGGAGTAGGTTCGCCCGATCGACGCAATGCCCGGGGCGAATACGGGAGTTGGAGGAGACGGATGGGGATCAAGATCAAGAGTCAGCAGGATTGGTGGGCCGGGCTGATGTTCATCGGCTTCGGACTGTTCTTCATCACATTTGCGCTTGGCACGCCCGAATTCATCGACAGGATCGTCGGCACGAAGCTGATCGCCGGCTACCAGATGGGCAGCTCGGTGCGCATGGGGCCGGCGTACTTCCCGGTCGTGCTTGGCGGCCTGCTCGCCTTCCTCGGCCTGCTGGTGCTGTTCGATTCCATCGTAGAGGAAGGGCCGGACGTGGCCAAGTTCCACTTCCGGCCGCTGCTTTTCGTCGCGGTGTCGAGTCTCGCGTTCGCCTACCTGCTCAAGCCGCTCGGCCTGGTGCTCGCTTCGGTGGCGCTGGTCTTCATCAGCGCCTTCGGCGGGCATGAGTTCAAGTTGAAAGAGGTTGCGATCATGTCGGTCGTGCTGGTCATCTTCTCGGTGCTGGTGTTCGTGAAGGCGCTGGCGCTGCCCTTCCCGATCTGCCCCGGTTTCATCGACAACTGTCCGATCCGCTAGGGGCCGCCATGGAAGGCATTTTCGGCAATCTCGCGCTCGGCTTCATCGAGGTCTTCAAGCTGCAGGTGATCACGCTGGGCGGGATGACGATGACCCTGCCGTTCAATATCATCATGTGCCTGATAGGAGTGATCCTGGGCACGCTGATCGGCGTGCTGCCCGGCATCGGGCCGGTGGCGACCATCGCGATGCTGCTGCCGGTCACTTTCAACCTGGCGCCGATTGCGGCGCTGATCATGCTCGCGGGCATTTACTACGGCGCGCAGTACGGCGGCTCGACCACCGCGATTCTGGTCAACCTGCCGGGCGAGTCCTCGTCGGTGGTGACCTGCCTGGATGGCTACCAGATGGCGCGTCGGGGCCGCGCCGGTCCCGCGCTAGCGACCGCCGCGATCGGCTCGTTCTTCGCCGGCTGCGTCGCGACCCTCGTGGTGGCGATGTTTGCGCCGCCGCTTGCGGAGGTGGCGCTGAAATTCGGCCCCGCGGAGTACTTTTCGCTGATGGTGCTGGGCCTCGTAGCGGCGGTCGTGCTGGCGCATGGCTCGGTCATCAAGGCGATCTGCATGGTGATCCTGGGCCTCCTGCTCGGGCTGGTTGGGACGGATGTCAATTCGGGCGTGCTGCGCTTCGCCTTCGGCATCTCGGAGATGGCCGACGGCATCGGCTTCGTCACGGTCGCGATGGGCATGTTCGGCATCTGCGAGATCATCGCCAACCTCGAGCAAAAGGAGCACCGCGAGGTGTTCACGAGCAAGGTCGGCAGACTTATGCCCAGCAAGCAGGATTTCAAGCGCATGATCGCCCCGATCCTGCGCGGCACGGCACTCGGTTCGGCGCTCGGCATCCTGCCCGGCGGCGGCGCGCTGCTCGCGTCCTTCGGCGCCTATACGCTGGAAAAAAAGGTCTCGAAGTATTCGCACGAGTTCGGCAAGGGCGCGATCGAGGGCGTCGCCGCGCCCGAATCGGCCAACAACGCCGGCGCGCAGACCTCCTTCATTCCGCTGCTCACGCTCGGCATCCCGTCCAACGCGGTGATGGCGCTGATGATCGGCGCCATGATGATCCAGGGCATCGCGCCCGGGCCGCAGGTGATGACCGAGAGGCCGCAGCTCTTCTGGGGCATGATCGCCTCGATGTGGGTGGGTAACCTGATGCTGGTGGTCCTCAACCTGCCGCTGATCGGCATGTGGATCAAGCTGCTGACGGTGCCGTACCGCTACCTCTATCCCTCGATCCTGCTGTTCATGGCGATCGGCGTGTTCAGCATCTCCAACCAGCCCTTCGACTGCTTCCTGATGGCGATCTTCGGGCTGCTCGGCTACGTCTGCGTCAAGCTCGGCTGCGAGCCGGCGCCGATGATCCTCGGCTTCATCCTCGGGCCGCTGATGGAGGAGAATCTGCGGCGTGCGATGCTGCTGTCGCGCGGCGATCCGTTCGTGTTCGTCAGCCCCTCGAAGCCGATCAGCCTCGGCTTCCTCATCGCCGCGGCGATCCTGCTCGCAATCATCGCCGCCCCCGCGCTACGCAAGAAGCGCGAAGCGGTCTTCGTCGAGGAAAAGTAGGCGTAAGGCCTTTGCCGCGCCTAGAGGGCGGCGATGGTCTGCACCTCGATCAGGTATTGCTCGCCGACCAGCCGGTCGATGATCAGCAGCGTGTTCGGCGGGTACTTGCCGTCGGCAAACAACTTCGGGAATTCACGCAGGCGCCAGGCCATGAACCTGGGAATGTCCTGCGAGTGCACCAGGTAGGTGGTGAATTGCACCACATTGTCCCAGCCCGCGCCCGCGGATTTGAGCGCGCTTTCGATCTGCCTGAACACGCCGCTGCACTGCGCATCGAAATCGTCCCCCGCGGCGAGCATCCCCGCGATGTAGAGCGTCTCCCTGGATCCCGCGACGCGCGCCATGTGGGAGTATTGACCGAGGGGCTTGCCGAGCGCCTCGACGTTCTGGATCTTGATCTCCGCCACGGTCATTTCCCCCGGGTTTTCGGTTTGCTGCGGCCGGCCATCTGCGCTTTCACCGTGGCGACCAGCGAGTTGCGCTCGATCGGCTTGACCACGTAGGCGTTGGCGCCCAATCGCATGCAGCGGTCCCGCGTCGCCTGGTCCGAAAGCACCGAGACGATGATCACCGGCGTCGCGATGTTGGGCGAGGCGCGGCGGATCTCCCTCAGCACCTCGAAGCCGCCGACGCCCGGCATCAAAAGGTCGAGCAGGATCGCGTCGTAGGCGTAATTGCGCGCCAGACGCAGCGCCTGCTCGCAGGTGCCGGCGAGCGTCACCTCGACCTTGAGCACGGTGGCGAGGATCCGGGCGAGATATAGCCGCATCGACTCTTCGTCGTCGACGATCAGGACGCGGTGGTGCGTGGTCTTGTCCGGGGCGGAATCGCGCGCGGTCATGGTGGTGAATTCATCGCGCCATCCTCCGGGCGAGGTCGACGAAATCCCTGGCGTTGCAGTCGAAGGCCGGATCGGGCGTCAGGTCGAGCTTCACTTTCGGTCCTTTCTCGCGCGCTCGGCGCACGAAGGCGGTGGCAAGGCCGCAGGCCTGCGCCGCGCGCAGGTCGTCCTTGTGCGCGGCGACCATCATCACCTCGGCCGGCTCGAATCCGAGCATCGCCGCGGCGCCGAGGTAGCTTTCGGGATCCGGCTTGTAGTGGTGGAAAAGCTCCGCCGAGAGCACGCAATCCCAGGGCAGGCGCGCGTGCTTGGCCATGTTGACCAGCAGCGCCATGTTGCCGTTCGAGAGCGTCGCGACGACGCGGCGGCGCTTGAGCAGCGCCAGCCCGCGCCGCGCGTCGGGCCATGGTTCGAGCCGGTGCCAGACGCGGTTGAGGTGGTCGATCTCGTCCTCGGTGAGCCCTTCGATTTCGAAGCGCGGCAGCAGCTCATCGAGGATCGTGCGGTGCAGCTGGTCGATCGTCATCCACGGCAGCTCGCCCGATCGCACGCGCGCCATCGCCGGCCGGTACCCGGCGCGCCAGGCGTCGGTGAATGCCGGCCAGTCAGCGGCGAGCCTTCTCCGGCGGCCGAGCGCTGTGCACTCGCGGATGATCGAGCCGCGCCAGTCCACGACCGTGCCGAAGACATCGAAGATGAGCGCGCGGATCGAGGCAGGCTGCGCGCGCGGGCGAGAGGACATGATCGAATTCTAGTCTCAGGACTTCTTCTTGCGCTCGTGGCGCCAGAGCACGTCGCCGCGCTTGCCGGCGCGGTTGAGCGTGCGTCCGAGGACGAACAGCAGGTCGGAGAGCCGGTTCAGGTACTGGCGCGCCCGCTCGCCGACCGGCTCGGCGCGGCCGAGCGCAACCAGGCTCCTCTCGGCGCGCCGGCAGACGGTGCGCGAGAGGTGCGCGAGGGCGGCGGCCCGGGTGCCGCCCGGCAGGATGAATTCCTTGAGCGGGGGCAAGCGCCTGTTGTAGGTCTCGAGCAGCGCGTCCAGCTGCAGCACCTGGGCCTCGCTGATCATGGCGTGGCCGGGAATGCAGACCTCGCCGCCGAGATCGAACAGGTCGTGCTGCACCTGCAGCAGCGCCGCCCTCGGCCCGGCGGGAACTTTCTCGGCGAGCAGGACCCCGATCGAAGAATTGAGCTCGTCGATGTCGCCCAGCGCCCGGATGCGCGCGGAATCCTTCGCCACGCGGCTGCCGTCGCCAAGGCCGGTATCCCCCTTGTCGCCGGTGCGGGTCGCGATCTTCGACAGCCGGTTGCCCATGACGAGCGTGCCATCCTCTCTCAAGAAGCGCAGAATTATAGGCTCGCAGGCCTTACCCAAGGAGCAACCATATGGCAAGCATCAGCAGAGCCGATTACTACACGATGAAAGTCTCGCAGCGACCGGGGGCCGGCGCCAAGCTGCTCGCCGCCATGAAGGCCGCGGGAGTGAACCTGCTTGCCTTTACCGGATTTCCAAGCGGTGGCGGCGCCCAGGTGGACTTCATTCCCCAGAACAGCGCCAAGTTCCGCCAGGCGGCGAACAAGGCCGGGCTGCGCGTTTCCAAGAGGAAGACCGTGTTCCTGGTCCGCGGCAGCGATCGTGTCGGCGCGCTCACCGGCGTCCTCGGCAAACTCGCGTCGAAGAAAATCAACCTCGTCGCGCTCAGCGCCATTACCGCCGGCAACGGCCGCTACGGCATGATCTTCTGGGTCAAGCCCAAGGATATCGGCCGCACTTCGCGCCTGTTGCGCGCGCGCTAGCCGTCAGACGGTCTCCGCCGGCGTCACGTCGCCAGCAACAGGGCGAGCGCGATGATGCCGGGGACCGCCTGCACGAACAGGATATTGCGGTTCACCGTGGCGCCGCCGAACAGCCCCGCGATGATGACGCAGGCGAGAAAGAACACCTTGACGTCGATTCCCGCGGTACCTAGGGCGAGGCCCCACACCAGCCCGGCGACCAGAAAGCCGTTGTACAGCCCCTGATTCGCCGCCAGCCCCTTCGACGCCGCCGCGAACTCCGGCGTCAGCCTGAAGGTGCGCATGCCGAACCGCTTGTCCCAAAGAAACATCTCGAGGACCAGAAAATAGGCGTGCAGCAGGGCAACGAATCCGATCGCGATGTTTGCGGCAGTGCTCATTTGCGGCTTCTCCTGTGGCGGCGGCCGGCTGTCAGTATCGCCCGCCAGGCGCGGCGCTTGCTTGCGAAGGGCACGGAAGCGTTCGCCGGACTGGTGGATGGCAGGCGCTGGTAGCGGAGCGTCGCGTCGATTTCCGGCAGCACATGCCGCCTGAAGCTCGCTTCCGCTTTCGCACCGTTGAAGAATACATGCGTGATGCCTCGATGTGTGCGAAAGAATTTCCGAAAATCGTTCGCCACTTCGGAGTCGCGATCGATCATTGCATCCATGCTGCCCGGTCTGACGCAGGAGCGGAGCACGTCCCAGACTGCGATGCGTGCCGAGCGCAGCGCCTTCGCCCTTGTGCGGTAGGGTGCGCCCCGGTCGAACTGCAGCAGGTCCGCGGCGATGCGCCAGAAGGCGTTGTGCCGATGGGCGTAGTACTGGCCGGCCTCGAGCGATGCGCGTCCGGGCATGCTGCCGAGGATCAGCACCCGGGCGTTACGCTCCGCGATCGGAGCGAAGCTGCGGACGCGTGCCTTACCCACCGCGCCTAGCCCCGTTTTTTCACTTCGCTTTCGATCTCCCCTTTGGCGAGTGTAGTGACGATGCGCTCTCCCAGGGCAACCGCAGTGGCGTCACGCAGGATTTCCCTGCGCGAGTTCAGGGTCAGGCTGTAGCCGCGCGCGAGAACTGCATCGTGGCCCAGGCTCTCGAGCTTGGCGCGCACGATGTCCAGTCGCCTGCGGATTTCATTGAACTGCTGCGCGGTTGCCGCCGCCAGCCGCGCGGCGAGGTGCGCGAGGTGCTGGCGCGAGGTGCGCAGCCGCTCGGCCGGGTGCACCAGGCGGCGGGAGAGCGCGTCCACGGCCTGCATCGCGTACTCGATCTTCCTGCCGGTTTCCCTCGCGAGGCGCAGCGCGAAGTCTGCCAGCCGCGACACAAGGGCCTGCAGCGAAGGGCTGACCAGCTCGGCGGCGGCCGTGGGCGTCGGGGCCCGCTCATCGGCGGCGAAATCGGCGATGGTGAAGTCGGTTTCGTGGCCGACGCCTACCACCACCGGGATCCTGGAGGCACGGATCGCGCGAGCGAGCACTTCCTCATTGAACTGCCACAGGTCCTCGATCGAGCCGCCGCCGCGCACGAGCAGCAGCACGTCGCATTCGGCGCGCGCATTGGCGGCTGCCAGGACCTGCGCCAGCTTCGCCGCCGCGCCCTCGCCTTGCACCGGAGCGGGATAGACGATGACCGGGATCGACGCATTGCGGCGCCGCAGTGTGGTCAGGACATCGCGCAGCGCAGCCGCGGCAAGCGAGGTTACGACCCCAATCTGCCGGGGATGCTCCGGGATCCGGCGCTTGATGTCCGGATCGAACAGACCCTCGCGCCCGAGCTTGTCCTTGAGCTTGAGGAAGCGCTCATAAAGTGGCCCGAGCCCGGCGCGGCGCATGGTTTCCACGTTCAGCTGGAAGCGCCCGCGCGGCTCGTAGAGCGTCACCAGGGCGCGGACCTCGACCCGAAGGCCCTCGGCCGGCTCCCAGTCGAGCGTCGCGGCGCGGCTCTTGAACATGACGCAGTCGACCTGCGCTGCTTCGTCCTTGATCGTGAAATACAGGTGTCCCGAGGAAGCCGGGCGCAGGTTCGATATCTCGCCCGCGATCCATTGCAGCGGGAATCGCCGCTCGAGCATGTCGCGGGCGCTCCGGACCAGCTGGGAGACGCTCAGGACCGGCGCGCCGGCAGGGGAAAAGTCAAGTTCCATGGCGGCGCCGAGACTACACTAATCCACACCTGCGCCGGCCCGCCTCGCGCTGCCGTAGGGAAGCCTTGCGGAGGCCGATTCTTATGCGTAACGCACTGTTTCGAAGGTGAAAAGGACTGCTGAAAATTTAATCGCAACCGTCTTCGGGCGCTTCGCTAGGCTCACGGGAATCGCTGTTCAGGGATAATCCACAAACTTATCCACATCTTTTGTGGATATCGGGCGCGGGACAATCGGCAAAGCCGCTTCTGAAGTTGCCGCTGCGATGCGGTTTGGCTAAAGTGCGCGCACAAAAATGTATCTGCGTTTCAAAGGATAACAACTTGTTTGCCATCATCCAGGCCGCAGGCTGGCCGATTTGGCCGCTGCTGCTCACCTCGATCATCGCGGTAGCCCTGATCATCGAGCGCTCGGTTACCTTGCGCGAAGTGAAGATCGTCCCCCCGACCCTGCTGGAGCAGGTGACTTCGGTCTACGCGCGCCAGGGCTTGACCGCCGACATCCTCGACAAGCTCGCCAAGGATTCGCCGCTGGGCGAAGTGCTGGCGGCGGGCATGCGGAACGAGAAAAGCCCGCGGCACGTGATGAAGGAGGCGATCGAGGAGGCGGGGCGCGCCACGGCGCACAATCTGGAGCGCTTCCTCACTACGCTCGGCACCATCGCCACCGCCGCGCCGCTGCTGGGCCTGTTCGGCACCGTGGTGGGCATGATCGAGATTTTCGGCTCGCAGGCCCCGGGGGGCACCAACCCGCAGCAACTCGCCCACGGCATCTCGATCGCGCTCTACAACACCGCGGCCGGCATCGCGATCTCGATTCCCTCGCTGATCTTCTACCGCCACTTCAAGAACAAGGTCGATGGCTTCGTGGTGCAAATGGAACAGGCGGCCTCGAAACTGATCGACATCGTGCACGGCGAGCGCGAGGGCTACCAGGCCTCGAAGCCATAGCTGCGGCAATGAACTTCCAGCGTGGCCGCTACAAGGAGGAGCCCGAGATCAACCTCGTGCCCCTGATCGACGTCATGATGGTGATTCTTATCTTCCTCATGATCACCACCACCTACTCGAAGTACACCGAACTGCAGATCAACCTGCCCACCGCGGACGCCGAAAAGCAGCTCGAGCGCCCCGGCGAGGTGAGCGTGCTGGTGAACGCGAAGGGCCAGTACGTGATCAACAAGCTGCCGGTCGAGTTCGCGAGCATCGAGCAGCTCGCGGGCGAGCTGCGCCGCGCCGGCGCAGGCCTGCGCGAGCCGGTCGTGATCATCAGCGCCGACGCCACCGCCACCCACCAGTCGGTGATCCGGGTGATGGAAGCCTCGCGCGTCGCCGGCCTGTCGCAAATCACCTTCACCACGCAGTCCGCCAAGTAGTGAAGCACTGGAGCCGCCGCGGCGCCGTCGCCTGGCTGCTGTGGCCGGCGAGCCTGCTGTTCGGAATTGCGGTTTTATTCAGACGTCTGTTTTTCAGATTCCATCTATTCAAAAGCCATAAAGCCGGCATCCCGGTAATCGTGGTCGGCAACCTCATTGCCGGCGGCAGCGGCAAGACGCCGCTGGTGCTCTGGATCGTCGCTCTGCTCAAGGAGCACCGCTGGAAGCCCGGCATCGTCTCGCGCGGGTACGGCGGTGCGATGGCGGCAAAGGGCGGCGGGGCGCGCGAGGCGAACATCGCATCCGATCCGGCGGAGGTCGGCGATGAGCCGATCCTGCTCGCGCGCCGCAGCGGCTGCCCGGTCTGGGTGGCGCCCGAGCGCAGCGCCGCCTGCCGGGCGCTGCGCGAGAAGCATCCGGAATGCGACGTGATCGTGACCGACGACGGCCTGCAGCACTACGCGCTTGCGCGCGATGTCGAGATCTGCGTGGTCGACGGGCGCGGTTTCGGCAACGGCTTTCTGCTGCCAGCCGGGCCGCTGCGCGAGCCGCCCTCGCGCCTGCGCTCCGTCGACGCCGTGGTGGCGCACGGGGCCGCGGGCCTGAACGGGTATCAAATGAAGCTTGAGGGCGACAGCTTCGTTCGCATGCTGGATGCGCGCGATGTTCGCCCGGCAAAGTCCTTCGCCGGGCAGAAGGTGCACGCGGTGGCGGGAATCGGCGACCCGAAGCGCTTCTTCCTGCAGCTCGCGCGTTTCGGCCTCAAGCCCGTTCCGCATCCGTTTCCGGACCACCACCCGTTCCGCGCCGGCGAGCTCGATTTCGGCGACGAAGCGCCGGTCGTGATGACCGAAAAGGACGCGGTAAAATGCAAGCGCTTCGCTCAGGCGAACCACTGGGTGTTTCCGGTGAACGCCTCGCTCGATCCCGCGTTCGGCCGCTGGCTGCTGGAGAAACTGAGTGGATCCAAAGCTGCTTGAAATCCTGGTCTGCCCGATCTGCAAGGGCCCGCTGCGGCACCGCCAGGAGGCCGCCGAACTCGTCTGCAAGGCCGACCGCCTCGGCTTCCCGGTCAAGGACGGCATTCCGGTGATGCTCGAGGAGGACGCGCGCAAGCTGCCGCCTGAGGAGGAGGTCGCCTGAGCCGGGGGGATCCGAAGGGGGGCGGAGACGTTCTGTCGCAGCCCCCCTTTCACATCATCATTCCGGCGCGCTATGCCTCGACAAGATTTCCCGGCAAGGCGCTCGCGGACACGGGCGGCAGGCCGATGGTTGTCCAGGTATGCGAACGGGCGCGGGCAAGCGGCGCGCGCAGCGTGGCGGTCGCCACCGACGACGAGCGCATTTTCAGGGCGGTCGAGCAGGCGGGACACCGCGCCCTGATGACGCGTGCCGAGCATGCGTCGGGCACCGACCGCATCGCCGAGGCGGCAACGGCGCTTGGCCTGGCGGCAGAGGAGATCGTGGTCAACGTCCAGGGCGACGAGCCGCTGATCGATCCCGGCCTGATCAGGGATGTCGCGGCAATGCTCGAGCGCAACCCCGAGGCGAGCGTGTCCACGGCCTGCCACCCGATCCACGACCAGGACTCGCTCGTGAATCCGAACGTGGTGAAAGTAGTTCTGGATGCCGCCGGTTATGCGCTGTACTTTTCGCGCTCGCAGATTCCGTATCCGCGCGAAGCCGGCGGCATCTGGTACCGGCATGCGGGCATCTATGGGTACCGGACGGGGTTCCTGAAGAAATTTTCCTCAATGAAACCAAGCCCCCTGGAGCAAACCGAGGCCCTCGAGCAGTTGAGGGTCTTGTGGCACGGCCACCGCATTGCGGTCGCCATCAGCGAGGCCGCGATCCCGCCCGGGGTCGATACGCCGCAGGACCTCGAAGCCGTGCGTAAAATGCTCGCTTGAACAGGAGAGAGCCATGCGCATGATACTTCTCGGCCCGCCCGGTGCCGGCAAGGGTACCCAGGCGACCTACCTCACCAAGCACTTCGGCATCCCGCAGATTTCCACCGGCGACATGCTTCGCGCAGCGGTCAAGGCGGGTACGCCGCTCGGCCTCGCGGCGAAGAAAGTCATGGATACCGGCGCGCTGGTGTCAGATGACATCATCATCGGTCTGGTCAAGGAACGCCTGCAGCGGCCCGACTGCGCGAAAGGGTATCTCTTCGACGGTTTTCCGCGCACCATCCCGCAGGCCGAAGCGCTGCGGGACGCCGGCGTGGCAATCGACTTCGTTCTCGAGATCGACGTGCCGCCGGAGGACATCATCACCCGCATGAGCGGGCGGCGCGCGCACCTCGCTTCCGGCCGCACCTACCACGTGAAATTCAACCCGCCGAAGGTGGAGGGCAAGGACGACGTCACCGGCGAGCCGCTGGTGCAGCGCGACGACGACCGCGAGGAAACCGTGAGAAAGCGGCTCGAGGTGTACCAGGCGCAGACGCGACCGCTGGTCGAATTCTACGGTCGCTGGGCCGCCACCGGCGCCGCCGCGGCGCCCAAATACCGCAAGATCGCGGGGCAGGGCGGCGTCGAGGACATCCGCGACCGGGCGATCGCCGCCCTGTCCTGATAAAATTCCCGCTCTTTTAGGGGGAATAAGCATGTCCGGAGGCGTCATCTTCGCGCTCGCGTGCGCCGCGATCGCAATCCTGTACGGCGTTGTTTCGATCCAGTGGATCCTCGCGCAGCCCGAAGGCAACGAGCGCATGCGCGAGATCGCCGCCGCGGTGCGCGAAGGCGCCAGCGCTTACCTCAATCGCCAGTACATGACGATCGGCATGGTCGGTCTGGTGCTGACGGTGCTGATCGGCTTTTTCCTCGACGGCTACACGGCCGCGGGGTTCGTGATCGGCGCGCTGCTCTCCGGGGCGACCGGCTACATCGGCATGAACGTCTCGGTGCGGGCCAACGTGCGCACCGCCGAGGCCGCGCGGACCGGCCTGAATGAAGCGCTCAGCATCGCGTTTCGCGGCGGCGCGATCACCGGCATGCTGGTGGTGGGCCTCGCGCTGCTCGGCGTCGCCGGCTACTTCGCCTTCCTGTACGCCAATGCGCACGACAAGACCGACCTCGCGCACATCATCCACCCGCTCATCGGACTGGGCTTCGGCGGCTCCCTGATTTCGATCTTCGCGCGGCTGGGCGGCGGCATCTTCACCAAGGGCGCCGACGTCGGCGCCGACCTGGTCGGCAAGGTGGAAGCCGGAATTCCCGAGGACGATCCGCGCAACCCGGCAGTCATAGCGGACAATGTCGGCGACAACGTCGGTGATTGCGCCGGCATGGCAGCCGACCTGTTCGAGACCTACGCGGTCACGATCATCGCGACGATGCTGCTCGGCGCGCTGATGGTGAAGACCTCGAGCGCCAATGCGGTGATCTATCCGCTCGCGATCGGTGGTTTTGCGATCATCGCCTCGATCGTCGGTACCTGGTTCGTCAAGGCCAGTCCCGGCGAGAAGAACGTCATGCCGGCGCTCTACAAGGGCCTTGCCTGGGCGGGCGGCATCGCGCTGATCGCGTTCTGGCCGATCACGCAGTGGATGATGGGCGAGATCGTCGCCAACGTGCCCTTCGAAATCGGCGCGCAGAAGAAGATGATCAGCGTCGCCCACCTCTACGGCACCGCGGTGGTCGGCATGGCGCTGACCGGGTTCCTGGTCTGGATCACCGAGTACTACACCGGCACCCAATACAAGCCGGTGCAGCACGTTGCGGCGGCCAGCGTCACCGGCCACGCCACCAACATCATCGCCGGCCTCGGTGTGTCGATGAAATCCACTGCCTGGCCGGTGATGGCGGTGTGCGTGGCGATCTTCGCGTCCTACGCCCTTGCAGGCCTGTACGGCATCGCGATCGCGGCCACCTCGATGCTTTCGATGGCGGGCATCATCGTCGCGCTGGACGCCTACGGCCCGATCACGGACAACGCCGGCGGCATCGCCGAAATGGCCGACCTGCCCGACTCGGTGCGCGCCATCACCGACCCGCTGGACGCGGTCGGCAACACCACCAAGGCGGTCACCAAGGGCTACGCCATCGGCTCGGCGGGTCTCGCCGCGCTGGTGCTGTTCGCCGACTACACGCACGCCCTGGAAGCCGCCGGCAAATCGATCTCCTTCGACCTCTCCAATCACATGGTCGTGATCGGCCTCCTGATCGGCGGCATGGTGCCGTTCCTTTTCGCTTCGATGGCGATGGAGGCGGTGGGGCGCGCCGCAGGCGCAGTGGTGGTCGAGGTACGGCGCCAGTTCAAGGAAATCCCGGGCATCATGCAAGGCACCGCCAAGCCCGAGTACGGCACCGCGGTGGATATGCTCACCAAGGCCGCGATCAAGGAAATGATGATTCCGTCGCTCCTTCCGGTGGCGATACCGGTGCTGGTCGGCCTGATCCTCGGG
>MEQQ01000083.1:6807-8682 GCA_001770285.1 Betaproteobacteria bacterium RBG_16_66_20 | reverse complement strand
GCGGGCGCGCGGCGCTGATCCACCTGCATGCCACCCAGAGGCCGGACGGCTCGGCGCGCCTGAGCGGCGAGTATCTGGTCCTGCCGACGATGCAGCAGCGCTTCCTCGAAGGCGAGCGCAGCAAGCAGCTGGGCGTCACTTTCCTCAAGGAGGGGAACACGCCGATCCTCTACGGCAGGCCGGCGACCGCGACGCTGCAGGGCACCTGGTCGGGCGGCGTGTTCAAGGGCTCGCGCTTCGGGCCGGGCGGGCAGCAGCGCGAGCGCTTCGAATTCAGCGAGAACTTTCCGGCGATGAGCGGCTACAGCGCGAACCTGCGCTGCGAAACTGCCGACGGGCGCTATTCGTCCACGCTCGCCTACGTGGTCGAGGCCGGCAAGCTGAAAAGCATGGATTGGCGCTCGACGACGGCGCCGGGCGGGCATCCCTGCGCCGTCGCGGGGCTCGAGCAACGGCCTTTCGACGGCGGCCTGCGCTTCGCATCCGGACGCTGCAGCGTCACGCTGCGCGATCTGGGCGAATACGTGCGCGTCACGGCCGAGGATTGCGCCGCGATGTGCGGCTCGCAGGGCTATCTCGAGCCGGTGCTGATCGATCGCAGAGGCGCTTGCCAGCTGCTGCGGCCGCAAGCGAGATAGGGGCGGGGTAGCGCCATGCCCTGGGAAATCGTCGTCGGCATCGAGACCCATACGCAGCTCCTTACCCGGAGCAAGATGTTCTCGGGCGCGCCGAACGCGTTTGGTGCCGAACCGAATACGCAAGCCTCCGCGCTCGACATCGCGCTGCCGGGCACGCTGCCGGTGGCCAACCGCGCCGCGGTCGAACACGCTATCCGCTTCGGCCTGGCGGTGAACGGAAAAATCAGCCCGCGCTCTGTCTTCGCACGCAAGAACTACTTCTACCCGGACCTTCCCAAGGGCTACCAGATCAGCCAGTACGAGATTCCCGTGGTGCAGGGCGGCAGCGTCAATTTTTTTGTCGACAAGGCCGAGAAATCGATTCGCCTGACAAGAGCGCACCTGGAGGAGGACGCGGGCAAGTCCCTGCATGAAAATTTCCAGGGCATGACCGGCATCGACCTCAACCGCGCCGGCACGCCGCTGCTCGAGATCGTCACCGAGCCCGAGCTGCGCGGCGCGAAGGAGGCGATCGCCTATGCGCGCGCCTTGCATGCCCTCGTGGTCTGGATCGGCATCTGTGACGGCAACATGCAGGAAGGCTCCTTCCGCTGCGACGCCAACGTCTCGGTCAGGAAAACAGGCGACGCGAAGCTGGGCACGCGCTGCGAGATCAAGAACCTGAACTCGTTCCGCTTCATGGAGCAGGCGATCGAGTATGAAGCAAAGCGCCAGATTGAAATCCTCGAAGACGGTGGCAAGATTGACCAGGAAACGCGACTCTTCGATCCGGACAGGAACGAAACCCGCTCGATGCGCTCGAAGGAGGATGCGCAGGACTACCGCTACTTCCCCGACCCCGACTTGCTCCCGCTGGTCATTACTGAGCAGATGATTCAACAAGTCCGCGACAAGATGGACGAGCTCCCAGAGGCGCACCGCTCGAGGTTCGTAGAGTACGGACTATCAAAAGCTCAGGCGGCCCAGCTCACCTCTAGCTTTTCAACTTCTACGTTTGCGCTTTCGACTTTTACAGGCGCGCCAAAAGAAAGGGTGCCCGAGCTCGCGAATTGGATTGTCGGCCCGTTGACAGCAAAACTGAATGACGAAAATCTAAGTGCCGATAAGAGCCGAGTCTCGGCGGATCAACTGCGAACTCTAGCTGAGCGGATTGACGATGGCACGCTCTCAGGAAAGATGGCAAAAGAAGTATTCGATGCGGTCTGGGCCGGCGACGGCGGTGTCGATGCCGTCATCG
>MEQQ01000083.1:0-6762 GCA_001770285.1 Betaproteobacteria bacterium RBG_16_66_20 | reverse complement strand
GGAAGGTCGTGGACGAGGTGCTGGCGGCCAACCCGAAGCAGGTCGAGGACTACCGCGCGGGCAAGGACAAGGCGTTCAATTCGCTGGTCGGGCAGGTGATGAAGCGCACCCAGGGCAAGGCGAACCCGGCGCAGGTCAACGAGATCCTGCGCCGCAAGCTCGGCGGCTAGGCTATTTCCCCTTGGTCAGCTCGTTGTAGCGCCTCTTGTCGTCGTTGTAGCGCGCGTTGATCGAATCCACGTCCTTCTTCTTTCCGACCAGCAGGTCTTGCTGCGTCTTGACGTCGAATTCGTTGTTCTTGATGTCCTGCTCGAGCTTGACCGGGGGCTTGTTCTTGCCCTGGAAGAAGTCGAGCTCCTTCTTCAGGTCGTCCTGGCGCTTCTTCAGCGCGCCGATGCGCCGCTCGATGTCCTTGATTGCGCCCTCGTTCTCCGTCAGCGCCCGGGCGCGCGCCTGTTCGATGTCCTTGTCGCTGGTGTAGGTGGCGAGCAGGGCGCGGTTGCGCCGGCCTTCCTCCTTCGACGCCGCTTCGCGCTTCTTGCGCTCCTCGTCCTCGGCCACTTTCCTTTCGCGCTCGGCGGCGGAGGCCTGCGGGTCGATTCGCTTGATCACCATGCCCTGCGCGTTCAGCTGTTCGGCCGGCTGGCCGAGGCACTGCGGCGGCAGGCTCTGGCCGTAGTATTTCTTGCCGTCCTTGCCGACGCAGCGGTAGGACTGCGCATCGGCGGCGAATGGCAGCAGCGCGAGCGTGGCGGCGAGCAATGCGATTTTCGGATTCATGGCTTTCCCCTGGAGATGTGCGGGCAACGCAAATTCTAACGCGCAGGGCGGCGTTGCGTTGACCTGTTAAAATGCGCCCGCCATGCACTCCGCGGACCGCGCTTTCATCGCAGAAACCACGGCGAAGATGCTGCTGGAGGTCAAGGCGGTGCTGTTTTCGGAGGGCAAGCCCTTCATCTTCACCTCCGGCTGGGCGAGCCCGGTGTACATCGACTGCCGCAAGCTGATCTTCTATCCGCGCATCCGCACCCAGCTGGTGGATTTCGCGGTCACGACGCTGTCGCGCGACGCCGGCTTCGAGCAGTTCGACGTCGTGGCGGGGGGCGAGACCGCCGGCATCCCGTACGCGGCCTGGATCGCCGACCGTCTCGGTCTGCCGATGCAGTACATCCGCAAGAAGCCCAAGGGCTTCGGCCGCAACGCCCAGATCGAAGGCGACATCCGCGAAGGGGCGCGCACGCTGCTGGTCGAAGACCTCACCACCGACGGCCGCTCCAAGATCAATTTCTGCACCGCGCTGCGCGACGCGGGCGCGGTGGTCGAGCACGTGTTCGTCAACTTCTACTACGACATCTTTCCGGAGTCGAAAACGGTGATGCGCGACCTCGGCGTGCGCCTGCACCACCTCGCCACCTGGTGGGACGTGCTGCGGGTGGTGAAGCAGGGCAACTACCTGGCCGCGGCGCAGGTCGGCGAAGTCGAGAAATTCCTCAACGCGCCGGCCGAGTGGTCCGCGGCGCACGGCGGCGTCTCCAGTTTTCCTTCCTCTTGAGGGTTGTAACTCTCAACGTCAACGGCATCCGTTCTGCAGCCAAGAAGGGGTTGTATCGTTGGCTCGCGGCGCAGAAGGCGGACGTCATCTGCCTGCAGGAAGTGAAAGCGCAGGCGGCCGACCTGGAGGGCGGGTCGTTCGCGATCCGGGGTTTCGAGAGGCACATTTCGCACGCCGAAAAAAAGGGCTACAGCGGCGTCGCGCTGTACAGCCGCCACAAGACCGATGCCGTGGTGAAGGGTTTCGGCGCCAGGGAGTTCGACGCCGAGGGGCGCTACCTGGAGGCAAGGTTCGGCAAACTGTCGGTGGTCTCCGTGTATCTGCCCTCGGGCTCGTCGGGGCCGCATCGCCAGGCCTCGAAGTTCAGGTTCCTGGACGCGTTCCTGCCGCAGCTGGAGAAGCTCAAGCGCTCCGGGCGCGAAGTGATCCTGTGCGGCGACTGGAACATCGCGCACCGGGAAATCGACCTCAGGAACTGGCGCGCCAACCGCAAGAATTCAGGCTTCCTGCCGGAGGAGCGCGACTGGCTGTCGAGGGTGTTCGAGGAGGTCGGTTTCGTCGACGTGTTCCGGCGCCTGAACGCGAAACCGGAGCAATACACCTGGTGGTCGAACCGCGGCCGGGCCTGGGCGAAAAACGTCGGCTGGCGGATCGATTACCAGATCGCCACGCCGGGGATCGCCGGCGCGGCCAGGCGCGAATCGATCTACAAGCGGCGGCGCTTCTCCGACCACGCCCCCCTGATCATCGATTACGACGCCGGGCTAGGCTGACCTGGCCGGCAGCCTGGCGCCGCGCTGGGCGCGCCGGCGGTCGAGCCACCAGGCGAGCACCGGCAGGGCGGCGAAGCCGCCCGGCATCAACATTACCACGAGATAGGGCGAGAGCTTCGAGATGCGCCTGAGCTGGCCGCGGATCTCGGCCATGTCCTCCGGCGTCCATTGCTGCCGGTTGCGCCGTTTCATCAGCAGCGGCATCAGGCCTCTGACCTGCGAGATCTCGGCGAGCAGAAACCTGCGTTCGCGCTCTGCGAGCTCGAAGGCGAGCCGGAGCGGGGCGGGGGCGCGCACCGCGCTTATGCCTGCGGGCGCGCTGGCGGACCTGCCGCGGCATCGAGGCGCTGCCACCAGCGGCTCACCTGGCGGTACAGCCGCCACAGCGACCAGCCGCTCGCAAGCCACTTGAACGTGCGGCGCGGACGCAATGCGACGAGCAGCGCGACTGTGGCGACGACGATCAGCGGCCGGCGCCCGAGTTCCTGCAGCATGCGCCGGCCCGTATCGAGCCAGGCGAGGGCGCCATCGCCCCTTGCCACGAGCGCGGCCACGCTTTCACGCTCCGCTTGCGCGCGCTGCAGCAGCTGCGTGCGGCGTTCCGCGAGGCCGATGAGGCGCGCGCGCATCGTCATGGCAGCCGCTCGCGGCTCATGGCCGGCCGATCCGGTCGCGATCGAGCTTCAACTCGGCGAGCGTGGCGGCGAGGAATTTCGGCCGCTCGCGCATGAGCGAGCGTGCGACCAGTGCAGCCGCCGCGCCGGCGCCAAGAAACAGCGCGGCCAGCAGCCCGGCCGCGAGCAGCCGGTTCGAATCCCAGAACAGCAGCACGATCACGATCGCGAGGAACAGCAGCGCGATGCCGAGAAAGAAAATCGCCGCCGCCAGCCAGATCAGGATTTCAACCAGGCGGACCGCCTGCTCCTCGAATTCGGTGGCGGCGAGGCGGGTCCGCGTCTCGGCGAACGAGAGCAGGGTGCGCGCAACCTCCCTCAGCGAGCCGAGCATGGTTTCTCGATGCGGCGCCCGGCCCTGGGGCGCAGCGCTAGCGGCGGCTGATGAGGATGCCGAGCACCAGACCGGCGACCGCGGCGATGCCGACTGCCTGCCAGGGATTTTCCCGCACGTAGTCGTCGGTCGCCCTGGCGGCCTCTTTGGTCTTCTCGAGCAGCGCGCGTTCGGCCTCGCCCAGCTTTACCTTCGCGGTCGCGAGCGAAGCCTGGATGCGCTCGCGCGCGACGGCGACCTTCTCGCCTGCCTGCGAGGCGGTGGCGCGCAGCAGTTCCTCGGCGTCGGCGACGACGACCTTCAGGTCGGCGACAAGCTTGTCTTTGTTGACATCGGTAGTCATGGGTTGGGCACTCATTTCGAGGGGTTGCAGGATTGCAGAAAGGGAATATGAGGCTACCGGGTTTTGCATCCGCTGGCAATGGCGTACGCGGGTAAGATTTCCCCTCGATGGCGCTCGCCGACTACGCCGCAGCCTTCCGCAGCCGCAAGATCGCGTTGCTGCTCGTGCTCGGCTTTGCCTCCGGACTGCCGCTCGCGCTGACCGCGGGCACGCTGCAGGCCTGGCTCGCGGCGGACAACGTCGACATCGTCGCCATCGGCTGGTTCGCGCTCGTCGGCCAGCCCTACACCTACAAGTTCCTCTGGGCGCCGCTGATGGACCGCTACGCACCGCCGTTCCTCGGCCGGCGCCGCGGCTGGCTGCTGGTCACCCAACTGCTGCTTGCGGCGGCGATCGTCTTCATGGGCACGCTCAAACCCGCGGATTCGGCATGGTTGCTGGGCGCGGCCGCGCTCAGCGTGGCCTTGCTCTCGGCCTCGCAGGACATCGTGTTCGACGCCCTGCGCGCCGACTGGCTGGAGCGCGAGGAGCGCGGCGCCGGCGCCGCGGTCTCGGTGCTCGGTTACCGGATCGCGATGCTGGTTTCGGGCGCGGGCGCGCTGATCCTCGCCGACCAATGGCTCGGCTGGCAGGCGACCTATTGGCTGATGGCGGCCCTGATGGGCGTCGGCATGGCCGCGACCTGGCTCGCGGTGGAGCCCGCGCCCAGGGGCGAGCCGCCGAGGACGCTGGATGCCGCGGTGGCGAAGCCGTTCGCGGAGTTCTTCGCGCGCGAAGGCGCGGTCGCGCTGCTGCTGCTGGTCGTTCTCTACAAGCTGGGCGATGCGTTCTCGGGCAATCTCACCACCACCTTCCTGCTGCGCGGCCCGGGATTCTCGCTCACCGAGGTCGGCGCGATCAACAAGGGCTTCGGTCTCGCCGCCACCATCTTCGGTGCGCTCGCCGGCGGCGCGCTGATGGCGAAGATGCGCCTGTATCGCGCGCTGCTCGTGTTCGGCGCCCTGCAGGCAGTCACCAACCTGGGCTTCATGCTGCTCGCCGCGAGCGGCAAGAGCTACGCGCTGATGGTGACGGTAATCGGCCTGGAGAACCTGTGCGGCGGCATGGGAACCGCGGCCTACGTCGCGCTGCTGATGGCGCTGTGCGACCGGCGCTTCTCCGCCACGCAGTATGCATTGCTGAGCGCACTGTCGGCGGTCGGCCGCGTGTACGTCGGACCGGTCGCGGGCTACCTGGTCGCCGGCGCCGGCTGGCAGATGTTCTTCTTCTTCAGCTTCCTGATCGCGCTGCCGGGCCTGGCGCTGCTCGTCTGGATGCGCGAGAGGATCGACGCTGTGGACACCGCGGGCGCACAGTCGGCCTAGCGCTGCACGGCACCCGGCGCAACAGGCCGGTCCGAATTAATCCGGATCGGACCTAGGACTCAGTCTCCCGCAATGGCGCGCTTGCACTCCAGCACGCCTTTCCTGCCTTGCTCCTCGTTCACCTCGAGCAACAGCGAACCAGGCTGCCACATTCCCATTTTCACTTCCTGCCATACGTAGTGATTGCGCCCTTCCTTGGCGTCAATTGTGATTTTCGCGGTGTTTTCGGTGTGCGACGCGATTTCGTGCTTGCCGGGCGCGACCTGCCACAGGAAATAGGTTTGCGGGCCCGTTTTCCCCATCACTTTCCCGTCGAGGCTGACCGTCATGGCGACCGCCGCGCCAAAGGTTTCATTCCGGTAGAGGTAGATGTTTGCCTGGCCCTTTGGAGGCAGAAACTGCTTGGCGCTGGAGTCGGCATCCAACGAGGCCATCGGAACCGACGCACAGCCGCCGAGCGCGCCTGCAATCAGCGCGCACAAAACGATCAGTACTCGCATGTTTGTCTCCCCATCTGCAGGAACAACAGGTCTAATCAGGTCTGGGCATCACATCGCCATCCGCGAATTGCGCTTCGCTCACGGGAATTCATCTCGCGGGCGCTAACCACGATTCAGACCACGAGCTCCCGGAGCACCTTTGGGTGTTTTTCCGCTACCTTGATCAACGTCTGCGCTGCAGCATTGGGTTCTCGCCGACCCTGCTCCCAGTCCTGGAGTGTTCGCACCGACACCCCCAGCAGCTTGGCGAATTCGGCCTGGGTGAGACCGGACTTCTCCCGCGCCCGGACTATGGCATACGAATCGACAGTGAAGCGGCGCCCCGTACGCCCTGCTTTGACGTCGCGAATACCTTGGAGAATCTCCTCGCCGATGTTTCGGGTCTTCTCCCACTTTGCGATCTGTTTCTCAGTCATCTTTGCCATCGTCAATCGCCTCTTTCATTTGCATGATACGGCAATGCCGTATCACCGTGCAATCCCTACAGTTTAGTCAGCAGTCTCTCGTACTCGCTGTGAGGGCCGATCCAAAACCAAATCACCACTCCTTCCTTTAGAACGCCCAACGCGCGCCAGTCGAGGTCGATCCTCACCGAGTAGACCGGGAGCGTGTTGTGAACCTTCTTGAATCGAAGCGACGGATGAGCCGGATTTTCCGACCACAAGCGGTAAGCGCTTTGAGCCTTCGCTTGAACCGCAGCGGGCGCCGCGGCGAGGAGCGTTCGGTACTCCCCGGTCGTTTGGGACTGCACTGCCGCTATAGTGCTTGGTGCGGCCAGCGCCGTGATCAGCCAGGGCTTTTTCGGCAAGCCTGGCAAGCAGGTCCTGGGATTTCGCGAAGGATTCCGCCCACCGTTGTTCGGAGGCGAGTTCCTCCATGACGATAGCGGCCACGGCATCCTGCTCGGGCGCCGGAAGCTTTGCTACCTGGCTCAATGCCTTTTCGAGAAGCCGCGTCATTTCTGTTTCCTCTGGCAACGTACCGAATCTTACCCTCACGGCCGGTCAGCGCAACCTCGCGCCGCGCTCCTTCAGCAACCGTCGCAGGATCGAGCGATGGCAGCGCGACTCGTCGGCGCAGTAGCAGCCGACCGAGAAATCGGCGCAAGAATCGGAAACCACACGTCGTACCAGCTCTCGGACGCGTGCCTCCCCTTTGGCACTCCGCGCGGCGGATGCCGCACCGTGCCGATGCGCAATCCCTCACCGCGCAATCTTGGTGT
>MEQQ01000082.1:6364-7177 GCA_001770285.1 Betaproteobacteria bacterium RBG_16_66_20 | reverse complement strand
GCGACGTAGACTTTGACCATTTTCTGCACGCCCGGGGGCAATTCATCGCCCTGGGTGAGCTTTTTCTTCTTCGCCTCGAACGCCACGTCGAAATCAACACGCTTCTGCGCCAGGCTGTCCTTGAGGCTTTCGAGCTGCGCCGCGGCCTCTTCGTTGGCGAGGCGGATGTCGAACCAGTGGTAATGCTCCAGTTCCTGCAGATAGGTCTTGGTGAGCTTGCTGCCCTTCGCCAGCTTCTTCGGCCCGCCGTTCGCCGTCTTGCCCACGATCAGGCGCTCGATCCGTTCGAAGGTGTCGGCCTCGACGATGCGCATCTGGTCGACCAGGTCGAGCTTGTAGCGCTTTAGTTCCTCGTTGATGATCTGCGCCGCGCGCTTGTCGCGCTCTATTCCCTCGCGCGTGAACACCTGCACGTCGATGACCGTGCCGGAAATTCCCGACGGGACGCGCAGCGACGTGTCCTTCACGTCGGATGCCTTCTCGCCGAAGATCGCGCGCAACAGCTTTTCTTCCGGCGTCAGCTGGGTCTCGCCCTTGGGTGTGACTTTGCCCACCAGCACGTCGCCCGCCTCGACTTCGGCGCCGATGTAGACGATGCCCGACTCGTCCAGACGCGACAGCTGCGCTTCCGACAGGTTGGAAATGTCGCGGCTGATCTCCTCCGGGCCGAGCTTGGTGTCGCGCGCCACCACCGTCAGCTCCTCGATGTGGATCGAGGTATAGCGATCGTCGGCGACCACGCGCTCGGAGATGAGGATCGAGTCCTCGAAGTTGTAGCCGTTCCAGGGCATGAACGCGACCAGCATGTTCTGC
>MEQQ01000082.1:4988-6349 GCA_001770285.1 Betaproteobacteria bacterium RBG_16_66_20 | reverse complement strand
CCCATGTCGGTCGAGGCGCCGTCGGCGACCACGTCGCCCTTGGCGATCTTCTCGCCCACGTTGACCAGCGGACGCTGGTTGATGTTGGTGTTCTGGTTGGAACGCGTGTACTTGACCAGGTTGTAGATGTCCACGCCGACATCGCCGGCGACGGTCTCGTCGTCATTCACGCGCACCACGATGCGGCTGGCGTCGACGTAATCGACCGCGCCGCCGCGCAGGGCCTGCACCGCAGTGCCCGAATCGACTGCGACCGTGCGCTCGATGCCGGTCCCGACCAGGGCCTTCTCCGGCCGCAGGCAGGGCACCGCCTGGCGCTGCATATTGGAGCCCATCAGCGCGCGGTTGGCGTCATCGTGCTCGAGGAACGGAATCAGCGAGGCCGCCACCGAAACAATTTGGGAGGGCGCCACGTCCATGTACTCGACGCGGTCCGGGGTGGCGAGCATGAACTCGTTGCGGTTGCGGCAGGACACCAGCCCCTCCTTCAGCTTGCCCTTTTCCAGGTCGGCGTTCGCCTGGGCGATGACGAAGTTGCCTTCCTCGATCGCGGACAGATAATCGATCTGGTTGGTGACCTTGCCGTTCTCGACCTTGCGATACGGCGTCTCCATGAAACCGTAGCGGTTGGTGCGGGCGAACAATGCGAGCGAATTGATCAGGCCGATGTTCGGGCCTTCCGGCGTCTCGATCGGGCAGACGCGGCCATAGTGCGTCGGATGCACGTCGCGCACCTCGAAGCCGGCGCGCTCGCGCGTCAGACCGCCGGGTCCCAGGGCGGAGACGCGGCGCTTGTGCGTGATCTCCGACAACGGGTTGGTCTGGTCCATGAACTGCGACAGCTGGCTTGATCCGAAGAACTCCTTGATCGCCGCGGAAATCGGTTTGGCGTTGATCAGGTCGTGCGGCATCAGGTTGTCCGATTCCGCCTGCGACAGGCGCTCCTTCACCGCGCGCTCCACGCGCACCAGGCCCGCCCTGAACTGGTTCTCCGCCAGCTCGCCCACCGAGCGCACGCGGCGGTTGCCCAGATGGTCGATATCGTCGATCTCGCCGCGGCCGTTCCTGAGTTCGACCAGGATGCGGATCACGGCGAGGACGTCCTCGTTCGACAGCGTCACCGCCCCGGTGAGCTCGCTCCTGCCGACGCGGCGGTTGAATTTCATGCGGCCCACGGCCGACAGGTCGTAGCGCTCTTCCGAGTAGAACAGTCCGTTGAACAGCGACTCCACCGCCTCTTCCGTGGGCGGCTCGCCCGGGCGCATCATGCGGTAGATGGCGACTCGCGCCGCGAACTGGTCGGCGGTCTCGTCGACGCGCAGGGTCTGCGAAATGTACGGCCCCTGGTCCAGGGCGTTGGT
>MEQQ01000082.1:0-4891 GCA_001770285.1 Betaproteobacteria bacterium RBG_16_66_20 | reverse complement strand
CGATGACGTTGTGCGCGAGCACGCGACCGAGCATGAAGTCGTCGGGGACGGCGATTTTCTTGATCCCCGCCGCCTCCATGTCGCGGATGTACTTGACGGTGATGCGCTTGTCCTTGGGCACGATCACCTTGTCGTGCTTGTCCAGGATGTCAAACTTGGTGGTCTCGCCGCGCAGGCGTTCCGGCACCAGCTCGAACTGGATGCCTTTCTTGCTGAAATGGAAGGTATCGAAGGCGAAGAATTCCTTCAGCACCTGCTCCGGCGTCAAACCGATCGCCTTGAGCAGAATCGTCACCGGCATTTTGCGCCGGCGGTCGACGCGGAAATAGAGGTAATCCTTGGGATCGAACTCGAAGTCGAGCCAGGAGCCGCGGTAGGGGATGATGCGCGCAGAGAACAGCAGCTTGCCCGAGCTGTGCGTCTTGCCCCGGTCGTGCTCGAAGAACACGCCCGGAGAGCGGTGCAGCTGGCTGACGATGACGCGCTCGGTGCCGTTGATGACGAACGAGCCGGTGGTGGTCATGAGCGGGATCTCGCCCATGTAGACCTCCTGCTCCTTCACTTCCTTGATCGTCGGCTTGCTCGCTTCCTTGTCCATGATGGTCAGGCGCACCTTGGCGCGCAGCGGGCTGGCAAAGGTGAGGCCGCGCTGCTGGCACTCCTTGACGTCGAACGGCGGCTCGCCCAGCGCGAAACTGACGAATTCCAGGCGCGCATTCTTCGAATGGCTCTCGATCGGGAAAATCGACGTAAATGCAGCCTGCAGCCCTTCGTTCTTGCGTTTCTCTGGCGGCACCGCGGCTTGCAGGAACGCGGTGAAAGAATCGAGCTGCGTGGCCAGCAGGAAAGGCACGTTCAGCACGGCTGCGCGTTTGGCGAAGCTCTTGCGGATACGCTTTTTCTCGGTCGAGGTGTAAGTGATGGCAGCGGCGGTCATAACAGCTCCAGTTCAGGGTGCAGGAGTCAGAATTCGGAACTCAGGGGTCACAAGACAGGAATCAACGATGAAAAACAGCATCAGTCTGATCGCTCTCTTCAAGCCTCTGCGCAACTAGTCGGCAATTCTCAAAAAGGCAAGGGCCGGCAGCCCGAACGCACGGCTGCCAGCCCGATTGCCGCGGCGCTTACTTCATCTCGGCTTTGGCGCCGGCTTCAGTCAGCTGCTTGAGAATATCTTCCGCATCTTTCTTCGACACGGCCTCTTTTACCGCCTTGGGCGCGCCGTCAACCAGGTCCTTGGCTTCCTTCAGACCCAGGCCGGTGATCGCGCGGACCACCTTGATGACATTGACCTTGCTCTCGCCGCATGCGTTGAGCATGACGGTGAATTCGGTCTGCTCTTCCGCGGCCGGGGCAGCGGCACCGGCAGCGGCCGGAGCGGCCACGGCGACCGCGGCGGCCGCCGATACGCCGAATTTCTCTTCCATTTCCTTGATCAGGGTGGAGAGTTCCAGCACGGTCATGTTCGAAATTGCGTCGAGTAGTTCTGCTCTTGCGATTGCCATTGTTGACTCCTGAATGTTAAGTCGTTTAAATCGTTGATAACTGGTACGTAAGTGTGGAAAGCTATGCGACCGCTTTCTCTTTCTGATCGCGAACCGCTGCGAGGGTGCGAACAAACCTGCCCGGCACCTCGTTCAGCGTCTGCACGAATTTGGCCACCGGCGCCTGCATCGTGCCCAGCAGGGTGGCGAGCAATGCTTCGCGGCTGGGCATGTTGGCGAGCGCAGTAACTTCCTTCGCGGAAATCACCGAGTTCGGCAGGCCCCCTGCCTTGATCACGAAGCGTTCGTTCGCCTTGGCAAAATCGTTCAGCACCTTGGCGCTGGCGACCGGGTCGGACGAAATGCTGTAGACAAGCGGCCCGGTCATCTTTTCGGCCAACTTGTCAAACGGCGTATCCTTCACGGCACGGCGCACCAGGGTGTTCTTGAGCACGCGCAGGTACACGCCCGCCTTGCGCGCCTTGGCGCGCAAATCGGTCATGACACCCACTCCCAGACCACGGTACTCAGCGACGATGATCGCCTGCGCCTTGTCCACCTGCGCGGACACTTCGGCAACCACCGCCTTCTTCTGTTCAAGATTGAGACTCAAGGTCTACCTCCTGTCAAATGCAGAACTCGGCGTCCAGAACACAGATCGGGCGGCACCTGGGTGCCTCTCGCTCTGCACTTTGCATTCCTCGTCCTGCGTTACGTTTCGGCGACCTTGCATTCAGGAAATGATCCCTGTATTGGGGTGCGCCATCTGCGTTGGGCATCGCTGGCGATGGGCAATGCGTGATGACGGGTAAGTCGATCGCGCATCGTTCCAGCACCTGCTACCGATTAAGTTTTCGGGCAATTCGCAATGCCGGATGTCGGTTTCCCTCAACCCGTCACTGATCACCCTCGAACCCCAACGGTCTTTGATAACCCGCCGCGGCGATGTTCTGCCGCAGCGGCCCAAAGTCCTTGCGGTTGCGCACCGGGCGCAACCCGCTAACTCCCTATGCGTTCACGCTCGCGACATCCACGCGGATGCCCGGGCCCATGGTGCTCGACACCGACAGCTTCTGCAGGTAAATCCCCTTGCTGCTCGCGGGCTTGGCCTTGTTCAGCGCTTCCACCAGCGCCTTCAGGTTTTCGCACAATGCCTCCGGCGCGAAAGAAGCCAGCCCGATCGTGCATTGCACGATGCCCGCCTTGTCGGCGCGGTACTGCACCTGGCCCGCCTTGGCGTTTTTCACCGCAGTGGCCACATCCGGCGTCACCGTGCCCACCTTCGGATTCGGCATCAGGCCTCGCGGACCCAGTATCTGGCCCAGCTGGCCGACGATGCGCATGGTGTCGGGGCTGGCGATAAGCACGTCGAAATCCATCTTGCCGGCCTTGATCTGCTCCGCCAGATCTTCCATGCCGACGATGTCGGCACCGGCGGCCTTGGCCGCGGCGGCCTTATCGCCCTGTGCGAACACGCCGACGCGCACTTTCTTGCCGGTACCCGCTGGCAGCACTACCGAGCCGCGCACGGTCTGGTCCGATTTCTTGGCATCGATGCCAAGGTTGACCGCGACATCCACCGATTCATCGAATTTTGCGGTGGCCGCCTGCTTCATCAATTTCATCGCTTCCAGCGGCGGATAGGCCTTGTTGCGCTCGACCAGTTTGGCAGTGGCCTTCTGGCGCTTGGAAAGTTTTGCGGCTAACTGGTTCATTTCACGCCCTCCACGATCACGCCCATGGAACGCGCGCTGCCGGCGATGGTGCGCACCGCGGCATCCAGATCCGACGCGGTGAGGTCGGGCATCTTGGCCTTGGCAATCTCCTCGGCTTGAGCGCGCGTCAGTTTGCCCACCTTATCGGTATGCGGCACCTTGCTGCCCTTGTCGATGCCGGCCGCCTTCATGATCAGCACGCTCGCGGGCGGCGTCTTGATGATGAAGGTGAAGCTCTTGTCCGCAAACGCGGTGATCACCACCGGCAGCGGCAGGCCCGGCTCCACCTTTTGCGTCTGCGCGTTGAACGCCTTGCAGAACTCCATGATGTTGAGACCGCGCTGGCCCAGCGCCGGCCCGATCGGGGGGCTAGGGTTGGCTTTACCTGCGGGAACCTGCAGCTTGATAAAGCCGACTATCTTCTTTGCCATATGTCACTCCTTGTGGGTTCTAGCGGGCTTGCGCCCTCCCCGGTTAAACATCACACCGACTTCAAAGCGTTTTGCCGCAACGGCGCAGCCGCCGCCGAGGCAGCATTTCCACGCTGTTCACGCCTTCGCGGCGGAACCGATCTACGCCTTCTCGACCTGTCCGAACTCAAGTTCGACCGGCGTCGCACGGCCAAATATCGTTACCGACACGCGCAACTTCGACTTGTCGTAGTTGACGTCTTCCACCAGTCCGTGGAAATCGGTGAACGGGCCTTCCTTGACGCGCACCCCTTCGCCCACCTCGAACAACACCTTGGGCTTGGGTTTCTCCACGCCCTCCTGCATCTGGTGCATGATGTTGGCGACTTCCTTGACCGAAATCGGCGTCGGCTTGCTCGCCGTGCCGCCGACAAACCCGGTGACCTTGTTGGTGCTCTTCACCAGGTGCCAGGTCTCGTCGTCCATTTCCATTTCCACCAGCACATAGCCTGGAAAAAATTTGCGCTCGGAAATGTTCTTCTGGCCGCCTTTCATCTCGACCACTTCTTCCGTGGGCACGAGAATCTTGCCGAATTTTTCCTGCATGCCGGCGCGCCGGATGCGGTCCTCGAGCGCGCGCTGCACCGACTTCTCGAAGCCGGAATAGGCGTGAACCACGTACCAGCGCTTGCTCATGATTTCTTCCAACCCAGTATCAAGTCGTACAACAGGTATTCCAGCGTCTTGTCGCTAATCCACAGGAACACCGCCATGACGAGGACAAAAGCGAAGACGATCCCGGCGGTCTGCAGCGACTCCTTGCGCGTCGGCCACACGACCTTCTTCACTTCGGTGATCGCGTCGCGGTTGAACGCCAGGAACTGCTGCCCCGGCGCGGTGAACCACGCAACCGCCACGCCGGCGGCGGCGCCGGCCGCGATGGCGGCCAGACGCACTATCGCGGCACTCTCGCCGAGGTAATAGAACCCGGCCACGCCCGCAGCAAGCAACAGCGCAGCCAGTACCAGCTTGATTTTGTCAGCCATCGATCCGTCTCGGCTCCGCGCGAGGCATTTACGGAGCGCTTGTTAAATGTGGCAGGCCAAGAGGGCCTCGAACCCCCAACCTTCGGTTTTGGAGACCGACGCTCTGCCAATTGAGCTATTGGCCTGTAAATCAGGCAGAGGCTGGAGCCTTGGGGGCCGGCAACACCGTGCCCCTGCGCCGACCTCTGACCTCCAGTCTCTGACCTCTACTCGATCACCTTGGCGACGACCCCCGC
>MEQQ01000081.1:3856-16324 GCA_001770285.1 Betaproteobacteria bacterium RBG_16_66_20 | reverse complement strand
CGTCGGCGAGGTCGGCCGCGATGCGGTCGTGGCGCGCGAACAGGCGCAGATTGCCCTTGTCGTCGAGCACGTAGCTCTGGCCGCTGTGGTCGACGCTGTATGCCGAGGGCGTCGCGCCGGGGCGCTTCTCGTAGAAGATCTTGAACTCCTTCGCCGCGCGCTGCGTCGCCGCGGCGTCTCCATACAGCCCCAGGAAGCGCGGGTCGAAGGCGGCGACGTACTGCGCCAGCACCTCGCGCGTGTCGCGTTCCGGGTCCACGGTGACCATAAGCACCTGCACGCGCTCGGCATCCTTGCCGAGTGCTTTCATCACGCCCGCCATTTCGGCGAGCGTCGTCGGGCAGACGTCCGGGCAGTAGGTGTAGCCGAAGAAAAGCACCACCAGCTTGCCGCGGAAATCGGCGAGCGTTCGCGGCTTGCCATCGTGCCCGGTGAGCGCGAGTTCGCGGCCGAAATCGGCGCCGGTGATGTCGGTGCTGCGGAATTTCGGCGCATCCGGGCTGCATGCAGCCAGCAGCAGCGCGAGCAGGAGGAGGCTAGAGCGCCAGATAGTGGTCAACGAGCAGCGCCGCGAACAGCGCGGCGAGGTACACGATCGAGTAGCGGAAACAGCTGCGCGCGAGGCGCTCGCTGCAGGCGACGTAAATGCGCACCGCGTAACCGATGTAGACAAGGCCGAGCACGACTGCCGCCGCCAGGTATGGCCAGCCGCTCATGCGCACGGCGTACGGCAGGAGCGAAACGCCGAACAGGATCAGCGTGTAGAGCAGCACCTGCAGCCCCGTGTAGTCCTTGCCATGCGTCACCGGCAGCATCGGCACGCCCGCCCTGGCGTAGTCCTCGGTGCGGTAGAGCGCGAGCGACCAGAAATGCGGCGGCGTCCAGGCGAAGATAATCAGGAACAACAGCATCGCCTCGGTTGTCACGTCTCCGGTGACCGCGGCCCAGCCCAGCACTGGCGGCATCGCCCCGGCGGCGCCGCCGATGACGATATTCTGCGGCGTCAGGGGTTTCAGGATCACCGTGTACACGACCGCGTAGCCAACGAAGGTCCCGAGCGTCAGCCACATGGTGAGCGCGTTAACGTACTGCGCCAGCACCTCGCGCGTGTCGCGTTCCGGGTCCACGGTGACCATAAGCACCTGCACGCGCTCGGCATCCTTGCCGAGTGCTTTCATCACGCCCGCCATTTCGGCGAGCGTCGTCGGGCAGACGTCCGGGCAGTAGGTGTAGCCGAAGAAAAGCACCACCAGCTTGCCGCGGAAATCGGCGAGCGTTCGCGGCTTGCCATCGTGCCCGGTGAGCGCGAGTTCGCGGCCGAAATCGGCGCCGGTGATGTCGGTGCTGCGGAATTTCGGCGCATCCGGGCTGCATGCAGCCAGCAGCAGCGCGAGCAGGAGGAGGCTAGAGCGCCAGATAGTGGTCAACGAGCAGCGCCGCGAACAGCGCGGCGAGGTACACGATCGAGTAGCGGAAACAGCTGCGCGCGAGGCGCTCGCTGCAGGCGACGTAAATGCGCACCGCGTAACCGATGTAGACAAGGCCGAGCACGACTGCCGCCGCCAGGTATGGCCAGCCGCTCATGCGCACGGCGTACGGCAGGAGCGAAACGCCGAACAGGATCAGCGTGTAGAGCAGCACCTGCAGCCCCGTGTAGTCCTTGCCATGCGTCACCGGCAGCATCGGCACGCCCGCCCTGGCGTAGTCCTCGGTGCGGTAGAGCGCGAGCGACCAGAAATGCGGCGGCGTCCAGGCGAAGATAATCAGGAACAACAGCATTGCCTCGGTTGTCACGTCTCCGGTGACCGCGGCCCAGCCCAGCACTGGCGGCATCGCCCCGGCGGCGCCGCCGATGACGATATTCTGCGGCGTCAGGGGTTTCAGGATCACCGTGTACACGACCGCGTAGCCAACGAAGGTCCCGAGCGTCAGCCACATGGTGAGCGCGTTAACGTAGTGCGCCAGCACCCAGAGGCCGAAACCCCCGACGGCGCCGGCGAATATCACGGTCTGAATCGGGGTCAGATCACCGCGCGGCAGCGGCCGCCAGCTGGTGCGTTGCATGCGCGCATCGATCTTGCGCTCGACCAGGCAGTTCACCGCCGCCGCCGAACCGGCGACCAGCGCGATTCCGATTGTCGCCGCAAGCAGGATCTGCACAGGCACCATGCCGGGGGTCGCGAGCAGCATGCCGATCACCGCGGTGAATACGATCAGCGACACCACGCGCGGCTTGGTGAGCGCGACGACGGCCCGGATGCGGCTGCTGAGCGTCCTGGCGGTGGATTCGGAGAGAAATTCGGCGGACACGGCGGAAAATTTTAGCACGCAGCGATCGCGGCTCTCAGCCGAAACCCGACACTTTGAGCAGGCGCTGCAGGTCCTTGATCACGCGCGCGGGGTCCGGTTCGCGCGGAAAGCGCATCATCAGGTTGCCGAGCGGATCCACCAGGTAGATGTGCTCGGTCACCGAGCCTTCGGCGGGAAACGAAGCAGCCAGCGCCCCGTTCTGGATCGCAACCACCGTGCCCTCGATCGCGACCAGCAGTTCCGGGCGCGGTGGCACCGCATCGGTGACCACCCAGAGCCGCTCCACGCGCTGCATCTCCCTGCCTTGCGCACGGCGCACCTGGCGCATGAAATAGTGCTTGCGCTCGCACCACGCGTCGCAGGCGCCGCTGTCGAACTGCACCAGCACCCACTTGCCCTTCAGCGCGCCGACCGGCGGCAGCGTCACCGGGCGCGGCGAGATGAGCGTGCCGTAGTTGCCCTGCGCCCCGGGAACGAGCTCGAACCACCAGGCGAGCCAGCTGGCGGCGACCGGCAGGAGGAAAAAGGCGGCCAGCAGCGCAAGCTTCGCGCGCCCGCGCTTTAGCGGATCAGCTGGAAGCAAGGTGATCACGCCTCAAATTCAGTGCCAACAGCAGAATCACGCACAGCGCCGCGAGCGAGTACCACTGCAGCGCATACATCTCGTTCTTCTCGATGCCCAGATCCGCGCGCGGCCAGTCGCGCACCAGCTGGTCGTCGAGGGCGGAATGCTGCTCGAACACCCAGGGCTCGAGCGCGATCCCGGACCAGGCGGCAAACTGTTCGATTGCCACGTTCTGCCAGACTTTTCCTTCCGGTTTCGCCGCCGCGGCCTCGTAGACGCGCGCAAAGCGCTCGAGCCGCAGGCCGGTAACGGAAATTTCGCCGGCCGGCGTAGGAAATTCCGGCAGCTGCTCGCGGCTCGCGCCGGCGGCCGCCCAGCCGCGATTGACCAGCACGTGCGTACCGCCCGCAAGGCGCAGCGGTTGAACCACATGGTAGCCGGGCTGGCCGCGGTAGACCTTGTTGTCCAGCAGCACGGTGTACTTCGGCACCAGCGTGCCGCGCAGCGTCACGCTGACGAGCGTAGCGGCGAGCGCGCGCTTTTCCGCGGCACGGCCCGATTGCCAGTTGCCGAGCGCGACGCCCGCGGCACAGCCGATCGCGGCGAGCAGCACGCCCCACCAGGGCGGGCGGAAGCGCAACCGCAGCCGTGGAGGAAAACTGCCGGAGCCGGGCTTCATGGGTCGCGCTAAACTGCCCGGTGAGATGCGTTATGTGGTGATCGCGGTGTTGCTGCTGATCGTGGCGAGCCTGGGCTCGGCGATGTTTTTCATGATGCACGACCGCAGCGGCTCCAAGCGCATGGTGAAGGCGCTCGCGATCCGGGTCGGCCTGTCGCTCGCGCTGTTCCTGTTCCTGATGGGAGGCTACTACTTCGGCTGGTTTGCCGTTCGCCTATAACCAGTAAACAAAAATAAACAGGCCAAGCCACACCACGTCGACGAAGTGCCAGTACCAGGCCACGCCCTCGAACGCGAAGTGATGGTCCGGTTTGAAGTGGCCCGACAGGCAGCGGAAGAAGATCACCGTCAGCATGATGGCGCCGCAGGTGACGTGGAAGCCGTGGAAGCCGGTGAGCATGAAGAAGGTCGAGCCGTAGGCGCCGGTGCTGAGCTTCAAGTTCAATTCCGAATAGGCGTGCGCGTACTCATAGACCTGGAGGCCGAGGAACAGCACCCCCAGCACGATGGTGAAGAACAGGAACAGGTTCAATATCGCGCGCTTGCCCTCTTTCAGCGCCCAGTGCGCGATCGTCACCGTGACGCCCGAGGAAAGCAGCAGCAGCGTGTTGATCGCCGGGATGCCCCAGGCCCCCATCGGCGAGAACTTCTCCTCGAAACCCGGGCCGGCCGACGGCCAGTGGCTGGTGAAGCCCGGCCAGAGATAGGTGTTGTGCTCGAGGCTGGCGAGATCGGGAACCGACATGACGCGCGCCCAGAACAGCGCGCCGAAGAAGCCGGCGAAGAACATGACTTCGGAAAAAATGAACCAGCTCATGCCCCAGCGGAACGACAGGTCTTCCCAGCCGCCGTACTTGCCGCCTTCGGACTCGCGGATCAGGTCGCCGAACCAGCGGAACATCATGTAGAGCAGGAGCATGACGCCGAAGGCCAAGCCGACCCAGCCGCCGCTCGATGCGTTCATCACGAACACCGCCCCCAGCGCCATGCAGAACAGCGCCGTGGAGCCCATGATCGGCCACGGCATCGGTTGCGGAACGTGGTAGTGCGCCTGCCGCGTGGTGGTGGATGCGCCTTGTTCCATCTTGTTCTCTCCCTGGGCCTAGCTAAGCACGATCTTCACGATCGCGAGCAACGTGGATATGAAAAGCAGCACGAATATGATCGCCGCGACGATGACATGCGCCGGCTTGAGCGGCGCACTTTCATGGTCGGCCTTGCGGCGGATGCCGATTGCGCCCGCCAGCACCGTCTTGACGGTCGCCAGGAACGACGCCTTCTGCACCGCGGCCTCCACTAACTCTTTCCCCCAAGGCCCGCGACCTCGAAGAAGGTGTACGAAAGCGTGATCGTATTGATGTCGCCCGGCAGCGACGCGTCCACCACGAAGCTCACCGGCATCCTGCGGCTCTCGCCCGCGGCGAGCGTCTGCTGGGTAAAGCAGAAGCATTCCAGCTTGCGGAAGTAGCGTCCGGCGAGCGCCGGGCCGTAGCTCACCACGGCCTGCCCGGTGACCGGCGCGCCGCGCACATTGGCGACCTCGTATTCGACCTGCACCAGCTCGCCCGGGTGCACTTCCATGTGGCGCACCGCCGGCTGGAAGCGCCACGGCATGCCGTGGGCATTGGCGTCGAATTCGATGCTCACCAGCCGGGTCCTGTCGACCTGGGAATTGGCCGCAATCTCGCCGCGCTCGACCAGCGAGTTGATGCCCAGCGCCCGGCAGATCTGGTCGTAGAACGGCACCAGCGCGAAGCCGAAGCCGAACATCGCCACCGCGACCACCGACAGCCGTGTGAACAGGCGCCGGTTGTCGCGCTCGCGCCTGCCGGCTAGAAGCTCATTTGCCATTCAGCAGCCAGTATTTCGCGATGATGCCGATGAAGGTCGTGAACGAGACCACGGCGAGCAGCAGCGCAGTCTTGAGGTTGCGGCTCACAAGCATCTGCTTTGCAAGGGTCTCTAGGTCCGGGTTGCTACTTGAGCACCGGGGGCGTTTCGAACGTGTGGTAGGGCACCGGCGTCGGCAGGTGCGTCCACTCGAGCGAATCGGCGCCCTCCCAGGGCCGTTCGGGCGCTTTCGCGCCGCTGCGGATCGCCTTCAGCACGACGTACAGGAACAGCAGCTGCGCCAAGCCGAAGCCGAAGGCGCCGATCGAGCTCACCTTGTTCCAGCTCTCGAACATCAGCGGGTAGTCCGGGATGCGCCGCGGCATGCCGGCAAGGCCCAGAAAGTGCTGCACGAAAAAGGTGATGTTGAAGAAAATCATGGTCAGCCAGAAATGCCACTTGCCGAGGGTCTCGTCGTACATCCGGCCGGTCCATTTCGGCAGCCAGAAGTAGATCCCGGCGAAAGCCGCGAACAGGGCCCCCGCCACCATCACATAATGGAAGTGCGCCACCACGTAGTAGGTATCGTGCAACTGGATGTCGATCGGCACCAGCGACAGCACCAGGCCGGTGAAGCCGCCGAGCGTGAACAGGAACAGGAAGCCGATTGCGAACAGCATCGGGGTCTCGAAGGTGAGCGAGCCCTGCCACATCGTCGCGACCCAGTTGAACACCTTGACCCCGGTCGGAATCGCGATCAGCGTGGTCGCATACATGAAAAACAATTGCCCCTGCACCGGCATCCCGACCGTGTACATGTGGTGCGCCCAGACGATGAACGACAGGATCGCGATCGCCGAGGTCGCGTACACCATCGAGGCGTAGCCGAACAGCGGCTTTCGCGAAAACGCCGGGATCACCTGCGACACGACGCCGAAGGCGGGCAGCGCGATGATGTAGACCTCGGGATGGCCGAAGAACCAGAAGATGTGCTGGTAGAGCACCGGGTCGCCGCCGCCCGCGGCATTGAAGAACGAGGTGCCGAAATGGCGGTCGGTGAGCGACATGGTCACCGCGCCCGCGAGCACCGGCATCGCCGCCACCAGCAGGTAGGCGGTGATCAGCCAGGTCCAGCAGAAAAGCGGCATCCGCATCAGGTTCATCCCGGGCGCGCGCATGTTGAGGATGGTGGTGATGATGTTGATCGAGCCGAGGATCGAGCTCATGCCGAGCAGGTGCACGGCAAAGATCGTGAGGTCCATGCCGACGCCCATCTGCACCGTGAGCGGCGCGTACAGCGTCCAGCCGACGCCCGGCGCCCCGCCCGGCGTGAAAAACGAGATTACCAGCAGCGAGGCGGCGAACGGCAGCAGCCAGAACGACCAGTTGTTCAGGCGCGCGAACGCCATGTCGGGCGCGCCGATCATCATCGGGATCTGCCAGTTCGCGAAGCCGACGAACGCGGGCATGATGGCGCCGAACACCATGATCAGGCCGTGCATGGTAGTGAACTGGTTGAACAGGTCGGGGTTGAAGAACTGGATGCCGGGGGAGAACAGCTCCAGCCGGATCGCCAAGGCCATCACGCCGCCGACCATGAACATGATGAAGCTGAACCACAGGTAAAGCGTGCCGATGTCCTTGTGGTTGGTGGTGGTGATCCAGCGCATCACGCCGCCGTAGCCGCCATGGTGGTCGTGGGCGTGGCCGTGGGTATCGATGACTGCACTCATGGGTTTCTCCGAGCGGTTTCCCTGCGGTCTACTTCCTGAGAGCCTTCACCTCGGCGGGCTGGATCGCCTCGCCGGTCTTGTTGCTCCAGTTGTTGCGCGTGAAAGTGACGAGCGCCGCCAGTTCGACGTCGTTCAGCTGGCCGCCGAACGCCGCCATCGCGGTCTTCGGGCGGCCGTTAAGCACGATCCTGATCTGCTCATCCTTCGGTCCGAGCACGATCTTGGCGCCATCGAGCGGCGGGAATGCGGGCGGCATGCCCTTGCCGGTCGCCTGATGGCAGGCGACGCAGTTCTTGGCGTAGACCTGCTCGCCGCGCGTCCGGAGCTCGTCGAGCGCGTACTGCTTGTTCGGATCGTCGGCGGCCGCCGCGATCAGCTTCATTTTGTCGCCGACCCACTTGCCGTACTCGTCCTGCGTGACGACCTTCACCACGATCGGCATGAAACCGTGCTCCTTGCCGCACAACTCGACGCACTGGCTGCGGAAGGTTCCCGTCTGTTCGGCCCTGAAATGCATATCGCGGATGAAACCGGGGATCGCATCCTGCTTGGCGCCGAAGGAGGGCATCCACCAGGAATGGATCACGTCGGCCGCGGTGGTGAGAATGCGCACCTTCTTACCCACCGGCACTACCAATTCATTGTCCACTTCGAGCAGGTAATGCTCGCCCTTGGGGGCGCGGTTTTCGATCTGCTCGCGCGGCGTCGCCAGGGTCGAAATGAAGCTGATGCCCTCGCCTTCCCCCTTGACGTAGTCGTAGCCCCATTTCCACTGGTAGCCGGTGACCTTGATCGTCAGGTCGGGGTTGGAGGTGTCCTTTTGCGCGATCACGACCCGGGTCGCGGGCAGGGCGATGATGACCAGGATGATCGCCGGGATCACGGTCCAGAGGATCTCGATGGTGGTGTTCTCGTGGAACTGCGCCGCCTTGTGGCCCTTCGACTTGCGGTGCGCGTACACCGACCAGAACATGAACGAGAACACGCCGACGAAGATCACGGTGCACAGGATCATCACGTACTCGTGCAGGTCGTGAATCTCGGTGGCTATCTTGCTGCCCGCGGGCCGCAGGTTCCATTCCGCCGCCAGCGCCAGGCCCGAAAGCGCCCAGCCGGATATCACGGCGAGCAGCTGCGCCGCCCGGGTTGCGATGCCGCGTGCCGGCTTGCATGCCTTCATCGTTGATTCCCCTAGTATCGCGAGTCTCGCGAGCTTGAAAAAAAGCCGCGCAACATTACCACAGGCAGGCCCCCCGCTCAACAGGGAAGATGATGAAATCACTCGCGTTTCGCCGCGCGCTGCCGCGGCTTCAGCGACGGCGCTCGAACTGCATGATGCTGCGTCCGTCCTCGGTTTGCTTCGCTCCGCGCCGCGGCGCCGCTTTCCAGGCGTGGCCGTATACCACTTCATAGCCGACCGGCAGCTTGCCGTCGCGGTGCTGCGCCGCGAGCTTTTCCTCGAGCGCGGCGAGAAACCGCCGTCCGGAAAGGCCGCGCGCACGCGCCGCGAGCGCATTGGTCTGGCCGCTCGCGCGCAAGTCCGCGAGCAGCGCCGCGCCGTCGGCGTACAGGAGCGTCAGGCGTTCCATGTCCACCACCGGCTCGGAGAAGCCGGCGGCGACCAGCATGTCGCCCAGATCGTGCATGTCGGCAAACGCATGCACGCGCGCCGCGCCCGCCGCCGCGCGCAGTCCGCCGAGCGTATCGGGCCCGAGCGTGCTGAGCATCAGCAGTCCGTCGACCGCCAGCACGCGATGGAATTCGCGCAGCGCCGCGAGCGGCTCCGCCGCCCAGTGCAGCGCCATGTTCGACCAGACCAGGTCGACGCTTGCGCCGGCGAGCGGCAGGCGTTCGAAATTCGCGCACAACGAATGCCTCTCGCTCCGTGCAAACAGGCGCGACAGAAACCCGTGCTCCTGACGCAGCATCCGGCGCGCGATATCCAGTTCGACGACTTGCGCTCCCGGATAGCGCTTCGCCAGGCGGCGCGCATCGCGGCCGGGGCCGCTGCCGGCGTCGAGCACGCGCCGCGGTGCAAGCTTCACGTAATCGAGGCGCTCGAGCATGCGCGTGCCGATCTCTGCTTCCAGCCTGCAGGCCTGCGAATAGCTGCCTGCGGCGCGCTCGAACCGGCGCCGCGCGGCGCGCGCGTCGATCGCGCAGCCCGTGCGCTGCGGCGCCGCCGGCCGCTCAGTTGCCGCGGGCAATCACGCCTTCCACGGTCCGCGCCGCGGCAAGGACATGCCGGTCGGACATCGCCACGCCGCATACCATCAGTCCCACCGGCGCCTCGCCGGGGGCGTGGCAGGGCAGCGTGGCCGCGCAGCCGTCGAGGAAATTCGCGAGGCCGGTATTGCGCAGGATGCGCGCATTCCAGCGGAAGTAAGTTTCATCGCTCTCCCCCGCCTCCGCGATCGTGGGTGCGATACAGGGAGTGGTCGGGACGAGGAACGCGTCGAATGGCGCCATCAGCGCGCCAATCTCCTTCATATAGGCCTCGCGCATCAAGCCGAGCTCGACGTATTCCCAGCCCGCGATGTCCTTGCCCAGGACCACGCGCTTGGCGACGCGCGGATCGTATTCGGCGCTGCGCGCGCTCCAGCGGCGGTGGATCGCGTAGGCCTCGGCGGCGGCGAAGCCGCCGTTCCTGAAATATTCGTCCTGGCGGTCGAACGCCGGCACCTGCTGCTCGCTGATCGCCGCGCCGGCGCGTGCGAGGGCGGCGAGCGATGCGTCGAAAGCCCGCGCCACCTGCGGATCGAGGTCCTCGAGCGCGCTCGAGCGCGGCACGAGCAGCCGCAGGCCTTTTGCCGGTAGCGCCGGCAGGTCGGCGTCCGGTTCGCCCGCAAGCACCGCGTCGTAGGCCGCGCAGCACGCCACCGTGCTGGCGAGCGGCCCGATCGAATCGAGGGTGTAGGAAAGCGGAAAGGCGCCTTGCCGCGGCACGCGCCGCGCCGTCGGCTTGAAACCGGCGATGCCGCAGAGCGCCGCCGGCTGCCGGATCGAGCCGCGCGTATCGGAACCCAGGCCCATCACGCACATGCCGTCGGCCACCGCGACCGCGGCGCCCGAAGACGAGCCGCCCGGCACGCGGCCGGTCTTGCGATCCCAGGGGTTTTTCGGCGTGCCGTAATGCGGGTTGGATCCGACCGCGCCGAATGCGAACTCGACCATGTTGCTGCGCCCGAGGATCACGGCGCCCGCGGCGCGAAGTCTGGCAACGGCGGGCGCATCCGCCTGCGCCGCTGGCGCAGCGGCGAGAATCCTGGAGCCGGCGCGGGTGACGTCGCCGGCGACATCGAACAGATCCTTCACCGACACCGGCAGCCCGTCCACCGCCGAACGCACCACGCCCGCCTTGCGCAGGCGGTCCGCGTGATCGGCATCGGCGCGCGCCGATTCCGCGTAGACCTTCAGGAAAGCGCGCGCTCCCTCGCCCGCCGGATCGGCGATCCGTGCCAACGCCTGCTCAAGCAGTTCGCGGCTGCTCGTCCTGCCCGCGGCCAGATCGCGCGACAATGCTTCGACGTTCCACATGAAAGCAGTCTAGCGCACAATATTCCCAATGCTGGCCAACCTCGGACGGTGCATCGGGCGCGTGTTTTTCAGCGACAGCTGCTTTCTTTGCAGGGGAAAGGCCGAAGGCCTCCTGTGCCGCCCCTGCGACGCCGATCTTCCGCGCCTGGGGACGGAACTCTGCCCGCGCTGCGCGCTCGCCGCGCCCGCAGGCGCGGTCTGCGGCCGTTGCCTCACGCAGCCGCCGGCCTACGACGCGACCACCGCAGCGCTCGCCTACCGTTTTCCCGCCGATGCGCTGGTGCAGGCGCTAAAGTTCCGCGGCGAACTGGCGCTGGCGCCCTTTCTCGGCAATCTTCTTTCGGAATGTGTATCGAACACAGACGTGGACTGCGTGGTCCCGGTGCCGCTGTCGCCGGAGCGACTGCGCAGCCGCGGCTACAACCAGGCGCTCGAGATCGCCCGCCACGTCGCGCGCCCGGCGCGCGTCGAGCTCGCGCCCGAGCTTTGCGAGCGCACGCGCGATACGCCCGCGCAGACCGACCTGCCCCCGGCGGCGCGCGCGACCAACGTGCGCGCTGCGTTCCATTGCCCGCGCCTGCTGGCGGGCGCAAGGGTCGCGGTGCTCGACGACGTCATGACCACCGGCGCGACGCTGCAGGAGATCGCGGCGACGCTGAAGCGCGCGGGCGCGGCGCGCGTGGTGAACTGGGTGGTGGCGAGAACTTTCCCCTCGCATGTTTGACATTGTCCTGGTCCACCCGGAGATCCCGCCCAACGCGGGCAACGTGATTCGCCTTGCCGCCAACACCGGCGCGCGCCTGCACCTGGTCGAGCCGCTCGGCTTTTCGATGGCTGACCGGCAACTCAAGCGCGCCGGCCTGGATTACCACGAGTACGCGAGCGTGCGCGTGCACGCCGACTGGCACTCCTGCCTGGCGGTTTTGAATGGCCAGCGTCTTTTTGCGGTGACAACGCGGGCCGGAAAAAGCGTATTCGATACCCGGTTTCAGAAAGGCGATGCTTTCGTCTTCGGTTCCGAGACCGCCGGCCTTCCGGATCAACTGCTGAACGAATTCAGGCCGGAAGCGCGCTTGCGTATTCCGATGCGTCCCGGCAACCGCAGCCTGAATCTGTCCAATGCGGTCGCGGTGACGGTGTTCGAAGCCTGGCGCCAGCTTGGTTTCCCGGGCAGTGTCTGATGCCTGCCGGCTGCGCGGCTACTCGGCCCGCGGGTCGCGCGCAAGCAGCAGTTCGACCGCCTGCTGCGGCGTGAGGCGGCCGCCGAGCACCGCATCCACCGCAGTCGTGATCGGCATCTCCACGCCGCAGCGACTCGCGCGAGCGAGCGTCGCATGCGCCGAACGCACCCCTTCGGCGACGTGGCCGAGGTCGGCGATGATCGCCGCGAGCGGCCTGCCGCGCGCCAGCTCCAATCCGACCCGCCGGTTGCGCGACAGATCCCCCGTCGCGGTGAGGATGAGATCGCCCGCGCCGGTGAGCCCCATCACGGTTTCGGCGCGCCCGCCGAGCGCCACGCCGAGGCGCGCGAGCTCCGCGAGCCCGCGCGTGACAAGCGCCGCGCGCGCGTTCTGCCCGAGGCCGAGGCCATCGCAGATGCCCACGGCGATCGCGAGCACGTTCTTCACCGCGCCGCCGATTTCGACGCCGACCAGATCGTCGGAGTGATAGACGCGCAGCCGGCCGCCGTGCAGCTGCGCAGCCGCATCCGCGGCGAATGCCGCATCGGCCGAAGCGAGCGTCAGCGCGCACGGCAGGCCCTTGGCCACCTCCAGCGCGAATGAAGGTCCGGACAGCGCGCCGCTGGGGACCCT
>MEQQ01000081.1:3502-3825 GCA_001770285.1 Betaproteobacteria bacterium RBG_16_66_20 | reverse complement strand
AACGCGGCACTGTCCTGCTCGAAGCCCTTGCACAGCCACACCAGCGGGACCCTGCCGCCCTTCAGCCTGCCCAGCAGCTCGCGCAATCCGGCCACCGGCGTGGCGGCGATGAGCAGCTCGGCATCCAAGATTTCCTTCTCCAGGTCGGCGCCGACCCGGAGCGAACCAGGCAGTGCAATTTCAGGAAGATAGCGCTGATTGCATCGCGCGGCAGTGATCGCTTTCGCCTGCTCAGGATCGCGCGCCCACAGCGCGACGCGGTGCCGCGGCGACAAGGCTACGGCAAGCGCGGTGCCCCATGCGCCTGCGCCCAGCACCGCGAG
>MEQQ01000081.1:0-3487 GCA_001770285.1 Betaproteobacteria bacterium RBG_16_66_20 | reverse complement strand
GGCCTCAGTCGCCCCAGACCGAAGCGGCGCGCAGGAATCCGGTCGCGCCGTCCGCGTGGCGCACATGCAGCCAGCCGTTGGGGGCGGCCTCGAGCAGCTCGAGCGCCACGTTCTGCGCCGCGCTGAACGCCGGGGGCGCGCCGTCTTCGGGGCGCTGGCGCGCTTCCGCCGAGGGCGCGATGACCAGGACCATGCGCTTGTCGCCGAGCGACTTCCTCTCGATCCAGGTCAGCGCGCCGGCGTGGTCGCGCACCTTGACCCAGGCCTCCAGATTCACGATCACCTCGAGCGGATAGTTGCGCGACACCACGTAGAGCGCCGTCGCCGCGCGCGACGGCGCGTCGTAGAGCACCGCGGCATTGTCCTGCACCGACCGGAACTCGGCCGCACCGGCGCCGCAGGCGATGAACAGGGCGACAAGGAAAAACCGGCTCATGCTCAGCTCGCGATTTCGATCCTGGGTTCGGCCGCGGCCTGCTGCTGGCGCTGCAGGTAGATCTGCTCGAACGAGACCGGCGCCAGCACCACCGCGGGGAACCCCGCGCGCGTCACCAGGTCCGAGATCGCCTCGCGCACGTACGGGAACAGGATCGTCGGGCAGGCGATGCCGAGCAGCGGATCGAGATCCTGTGGCGCAATGCCGCGCGCCGAAAAAATCCCGGCCTGCGCCGCTTCCGCGAGGAACACGGTCTTGTCGCCCGCGCGCGCGGTCACGGTCACCGTCACCGTCGCCTCGAACAGGCCCTCGGCGAACTGGACCGCCTCGTTGCGCACGGCGATCTCGAGCTGCGGGCTTTCCGCCTGCATGAAAACCTGGGGGCCGTTCGGCACTTCGAGCGACAGGTCCTTGACGTAGAGCTTCTCGATCTGGAAGGAGGGCTGCGCCGCCTGATCGGACGCGGCCGGCGGGTTGTCGGGTTGTGCTGGATCGCTCATTTGGCCTTCGCGAGTAGTTGGTCGAGTTCGCCCGATTGCTCCAGACCGTGCAGCTCGTCGCTGCCGCCGATGTGCCGGCCGTCGATCCAGATCTGCGGCACCGTCCACCGGCCGCTCTGTTGCTTCATTTCGGCGCGCCGCCCGGGCTCCAGGTCGACGCGCACGCGCTCGACGTCCTTCACGCCCTTGCGGGCGAGGAGCCGGTCGGCGGCCTGGCAATAAGGACACGCGGCGGTGCAATACATCAGCACCTGCACCATCAGGCCGGCCTGTTCATTTTTGCACCGGCAATCCGGCCGCCTGCCATGCAGCATACCCTCCGGCGAGGTTGTGCACGCTCTCAAAGCCGTTCCTGCGCAGCAGCGCCACGCCGCCGCCGGCGCTGTTGCCGGTGGCGCAATGCACGATCACGGGCTTGGCCTTGTGCCGGTCGAGCTCGCCCTTGCGCCGCTCGAGATCGGCGAGCGGAATGTTCTTCGCGCCGAGGATGTGCCCTTTCGCGTACTCCTGCGCCGCGCGCAGGTCGATCACCAGCGCATCGCTGCGGTTGATCAGCTGCGTCGCCTCCAGGGTATTGACCCACGGCCCGCCCGTGCCGCGCCGCAGGAGCGGCCAGATGAGCATGCCGCCCGAGACCAGGGCGGCCAGCACGAGGAAGATGTTCTTGCTGATGAATTCCATGCGAGTCGCCGCATTATAATTCAGCGCATGCACAGGCTCGTGCTCCTTCGGCACGGCGAATCCGGCTGGAACCGCGAGAACCGCTTCACCGGCTGGACCGACGTCGATCTCTCGCCGCAGGGCGTAGAGGAGGCGCGTGCCGCGGGGCGGCTGCTGAAGGCCGGGGGCTACGCGTTCGATCGCGCCTACACCTCGGTGCTCAAGCGCGCGATCCGCACGCTCAACCTCGCGCTCGAGGAGCTGGATCAGCTCTGGATCCCGGTAGCCAAGGACTGGCGCCTCAACGAACGCCATTACGGCGCGCTGCAGGGATTGAACAAGGCCGAGACCGCGGCCAGGTTCGGCGAGGCGCAGGTGCTCCTGTGGCGCCGCAGCTACGACACGCCGCCGCCGCCGCTCGAGCCAGGCGATCCGCGCCATGAAGCGCGCGACCGGCGCTACCTCGGGACCGCGGTGCCGGCAACGGAATGCCTGAAAGACACGGTCGCGCGCGCGATCCCTTACTGGAAGGAGGCGATCGCGCCCGCGATCCGCGCCGGTGAGCGCGTGCTCGTCGCCGCGCACGGCAATTCGCTGCGCGCGCTGGTCAAGCACCTCGACGGCATCTCGGATGCGGACATCGTGGGGCTCAACGTTCCGACCGGCATCCCGCTGGTCTACGAGCTGGACGCGAACCTGCGTCCGCAGAAGCACTACTACCTCGGCGATCCCGCGGAAGTGGCCAGGCGCGTCGCTGCGGTCTCGGCGCAGGGAAAAGCCAGAGCCTGAGCCGCAACCGAACCGCCGCAGTCCTGCTCATCGCTGCGGCGGTCATGGGCGCCGCCGCGCCGGCACACGGTGCGCCCGGCGCGAGCGCCGGTACAGCTCGCGAAGAAGACCTGGCCGCCCTGCGCTCGAGGATCGACTCGCTGCGCTCCGAACTCGAAGGCAGGGAATCCGACCGGCGCGAGGCACGCGACGCGCTGCGCGACTCCGAGCGCGCGATCTCCGATGCCAACCGCGCGCTGCAGTCCCTCGAGGCCGAAGCGCGCGCGCTGCGCGCCGCGATCGCACAGCTTGCCGCGCAGAGGAGCGCCGAGGAACGCGCGCTGCAGGCCGGCCAGGCCGCGCTCGGGCGGTTGCTCGCGGCGCGCGCGCTCGCCGGCGTCTCCGGCGGCGCGCCCGATTTCGTGCGGCTCGCGCTGTCGGGCGAAGACCTGGCCGATGCGGCGCGCAAGCTCCATTACCTCACCTATGTCTCCAGGGAGGCAGCACAGATGATCGAGGCCCGCCGCGCCGGGCTGGCCGAAGTCGCGCGGCTGAAGGCGGACTCCGAAGGAAAGGCGCGCGAACTGGCGCTGATCGAGGCGCGCGGCCGCGCCGACCGCGAGCGCCTGCTCGCGGAGCGCCGCGTGCACCGGCGCCTGCTCGAGCGCATCGCGGGCGAGATCCGCAATGCAAAGAAAAGGATCCAGGTGCTGCTCGCCGACGAATCGCGCCTCGCGCGCCTGGTGCAGGAAATCGGCAAGGTGCTCGCGGCGCGGCCCGGCGCGGGCTACGCGCGGGTGACCGCGGTGCCGGAGGCCGGCGCGGCAAGCGGGCCGTTCTCCAGCCGCAAGGGGAGCCTGCGCCTGCCGGTGCGCGGGGAACTTGCAGGGCGCTTTGGCACTCCACCTCCCGAGGGGGGGATTTCCGCCAAGGGCGTGTTCATCCGCGCCCCGGAAGGCGAGCAGGTGCGCGCGATCGGTGCAGGCCGGGTGGTCTATTCGGACTGGATGCGGGGATTCGGCAACCTCCTGATCGTCGACCATGGCGAGGCCTATCTGTCGATCTATGGCAATAACGAATCTTTACTCAAACAGACGGGCGACACGGTTACCCTTGGAGAGCC
>MEQQ01000080.1:31223-36819 GCA_001770285.1 Betaproteobacteria bacterium RBG_16_66_20 | reverse complement strand
GGTGCGCGGATACACGTAGTCCGTGCCGAGCAGCACCCAGCGCTTGGCCGCGCCGCCGTCCTTGGACATCAGGTACTCGACCGCCGGGATCGCCTGCTGGTTGGGCGCGGCGCCGGTGTAGAACACGTTGCGCGAGATTTCCTCGCCTTCATACTGCACCGGGTAGAAGAGGAGCCCGTTCAGCTCCTCGAACACCGGCAGCACCGACTTCCTCGACACCGAGGTCCAGTTGCCGAACACCACGGCCACCTTGTCCTGGGTCAGCAACTGGCGCGCCTTCTCCGCGAACAGCGGCCAGTTCGAGGCCGGATCGACCACCACCGGCTCGATCTTCATGCCCATCACGCCGCCCTTGGCGTTGATTTCGTCGACCGCCATCAGCACGGTGTCCTTGAGCACCGTCTCGCTGATCGCCATCGTTCCCGATAGCGAATGCAGCACGCCGATCTTGACCGTCTTTTGTTGCGCGTACAGCGCCGATGAACCCATGCCGATGGCGGCGACCGCTGCCGACATGGCCAACTGCTTGATGAACATGCGTCGTTTCATTGCATCTCCCGTGTGGTTGAGCCAACCGCTTTGGTGGCCGCCTGGCCGCCTGCGAAGGGAGTAACGCAATGACTGTGCCTGCCTTACAGGCGATTGATTTTATGAATCTTTATTGCGCTTTCGCAGGAGGGCGAAAGACCCGGCGCACCAAATCAGGGCGTCCCCTGTGGTCTGCGCACCATCGCATTGCGGAGTCGGCGAACCCCTTCCGCGAGCCGCTCTTCGCTCGCGGCGAAGCACCAGCGCGCGAAGCCTTCTCCTTCCGCTCCGAAAGCCGAACCCGGCGCCAGGCCGAGGCCCGCGTCGCGCGCGAGCTGCTTGCAGAACTCAAGGCTGTCGGTGACGCCGCGCACCCGGAAGAACGCATACATGGTCCCGGTCGGCAAAGCCGCGCTCAGGCCGTCGATCGAATTGAGTTCCCTCACCAGGAAGTCGCGCGCCTTGCGGAACCGGGCCACGGTGCGCGCGATCACCGGCTCGCCCTGATTCAGTGCGGCGATGCCCGCGCGCTGCACGAACACGGGCGCGCAGGAGGTGTTGTACTCGATCAGCTTGCCCAGATCCGCGCCGAGCCCGGCCGGCACCACCAGCCAGCCCAGGCGCCAGCCCGGCATCAGCCAGGTCTTGGAAAAGGTGTTGGCGCTGATGACGCGGTCCTGCGCGTCGGCCAGGTCCAGAAAAGAAGGTGCGATTCCATTTCCTTCATAAAACAACCTCTCGTAGGCGTCATCCGCAATGATCCAGATACCGTGGCGGCGGCAGTGCTCGAGGATTGCCTTCTGTTCCGCGCGGCTCACCGTCCAGCCGGTAGGGTTGTTCGGCGAGTTGAGATAAAGCGCGCGCGTTCCCGGTGTTAGCGCTTCCAGCAGTTTTTCCAAGTTTAAAAACCAACCGGAAGGTGAAAATTCAAGTGCCACCGTCTCGACCTGCGCGCCCAGGATCCTGGGAATCTCCTGCAGGTTCGGCCACAGCGGCACCACTTCGACCACGCGCTCGCCCGGATCCACCACCAGCTGTGTCGCGAGCATGAGGGCATTCACGCCGGCGCTGGTTACGACAACTTCCTGGGATCGAAACCCTGCGTGCAACCCCTTGAGGTAAACGCCAAGCGCCTCGCGGATCTCCGGAATGCCGAGGTTGTGGGTGTAGAAGGTCTCCCCTGCAGCGATCGAATCCATGCCCGCCTTGCGGATGAACTCGGGCGTCGGCTCGTCGGGCTCGCCGACCCAGAACGCGAGAATGTCCGCGCGCCCCATGCCGGCATTGAACAGCTCCCGGATCTTCGAGGCGGCGAGCGAACGCACAGCGGGACGCGCCGCGATCATGGGCTAGTGTAACCTGCCGCGCTGCATGAACCCGGACAGAGCCGCGACGCTTTCGCTGGTTGCGGCGATCGCGACCATGGTGATCTGGGGTGCGAATTTCGCCGTCACCAAATACGTCCTCGGCTACCTCGGCGTCGGTCCGTTCCTGTTCGTGCGCTTCCTGACCATGCCGCTGCTCGGTTTCGTGGCGCTCGCGCTGGTCTATCGCCGGCACTTCGCCAAATCGCTGCCGCGCCGCGCCGACTGGCCGCGCTTCGCCGCCGCGGGACTGATCGGCCACACCCTGCACGTCGGCATCGTGACCTGGGGGATCGACCTGTCGACCGCGTTCTCCTCTTCGCTGGTGCTCACCAGCGGGCCGCTGTTCACGCTGCTGATCCTCGCGCTGCTGGGCGGCGAACGCCTGCGGCGCTGGCAGGTCGCGGGCACGCTGCTCGCCGCCGCCGGCATCGCGCTGTTCCTCTCGGACAAGTTCGCCAGCGGCTTTTCGCGCGCCGGCCTCGGCGACCTGGTGCTGCTCGGCGCCTCGGCGCTGTTCTCCATCTACACCGTGATCACCAGGCCGCTCGCGGAACGCTACGGGCCGCTGCCGCTGCTCGCCTGGACGCTCGCGGTCGGCGCCCCGCCGCTGGTCCTCGCGACGCTGCCTTCGTTCCTCGCCGCGCCGCTGGTCACGGTGCCGGCAGCCGCCTGGTTCGGCATGTTCTGGGCGGCGGTGGTGTCGGCCTTTATCGGCTGGCTGGTCTGGGTCTGGGTCAATGCCGTGCGCGGCGTGGCGCGCAGCGCGCCGCTCATGTACCTGATGCCGCCGATCTCGGGCGTGGTCGCATGGCTGATGCTGGGCGAGCAGTTCACCGCGTTGAAACTCGCCGGCGCCGCGCTGACGATGGCGGGCGTCGCCTGGGCGCAGTACGCCGGCCGTACGCTGGCGCAACCCGATCCCGGCTAGAATTTCGGACAGGGGAAAAATCATGTCGGCCGGACACGGCGCTCGCGTTCTGCGTGATCGGCTTCTGGTTCCCGACCGCGGTACACCTATTCTAGAAGCGCGTCATTTTATGACCCGGTCGGCGCGCAACTCGCCCTGCTCGCCTGGGTGTTCCGGACGAGCAATGATCGCGACTCGCTTGAGCCCAGGCAGTGCCTCCTTGAGCAACTCCATGCGCTTGCCGACGAGCTCGAGCGAAAGAAATGATACGCCCGTGAAATTGCGGCCGGGGCGGGCAAAGCTCGCCACCACTCTTCCTTCAACCGGGTCGCCGCTGTATCCGAATACGACCGGCATCGTGGCACCTGCACGGATTACCGGATGAGTCGCCGGCCCGCCCTGCGTGACGATGACCTGCAGCTTCAACTGAACCAGTTCGACGGCAAGCTGGTCGAGGCGCTCGCTGGATCCTTCTCCCCAGCGCGCCTGCGGCAAGAGAGAATATGAGTTTACGTCGCGTATTCATTCGATCACCTTGTCGGTGCGCACCTCTTGGGAACTAAGCTTCTTTCGTCAGCGCGCGGAATGCATCGAGCGCCCGTTCGATGCCCGCGGCGTCGACGTCGAGATGTGTGACGAGCCTGAGACGCGCACCGGGAAGCACCAGGATCTGTTTTTTTTCGAATTGCATTTTCAAAGAAGGAATTTTTTTAGGAGCAATTCGAACAAAAACCATGTTGGTATGAGGCCCCTCGACCTCATAGCCTGATTCCCTGAGCCCATTCGCCAGGCGCTCGGCGTTGGCGTGGTCTTCGGCCAGGCGCTCGACGTTGTTCTCGAGCGCGTACAGACCTGCCGCGGCAAGCATGCCCGCCTGGCGCATCGCGCCGCCGAGAATTTTTCTCGCCCGCCTTGCTTTTCCGATCAGGTCGGCATTTGCCAGAAGCAACGTGCCGGCCGGTGCACCCAGGCCTTTTGAGAGGCATACCGAGACCGAGTCGAAACCGGCGCAGAGTTCCTGCGCGCCGATGCCGAGCTTGACCGAGGCGTTGAAAATCCGCGCGCCGTCGAGATGCGTGGCGAGATTTCTTCGTTTCGCCAGTTCCAGGGCTTTTTCCAGATAACTTCGTTGCAAGACCCTGCCGCCGATGGTGTTCTCCAGGGCCAGCAGCCGGGTGCGCGCGAAGTGCGGATCGTCGGGCTTGATCGCGGCCTCGACTTCGGCGAGCTCGAGCGTGCCGTCGGCGCGGTTGGCGAGCGGCTGCGGCTGGATCGAGCCGAGCACCGCGCCGCCGCCCGCCTCGAAGCGGTAGCTGTGCGCCTCCTGCCCGACCAGGTATTCGTCGCCGCGCGCGCAGTGGCTCATCAGCGCGGCGAGATTGGACTGGGTGCCGGAGGGAAACAGCAGCGCCTGCTCGAAGCCGAGCATCTCGGCCGCGCGCGCCTGCAGCCGGTTGACGCTCGGATCGTCGCCGAAGACGTCGTCGCCCAGTTCGGCCTCGGCCATCGCGCGCCGCATGCCGGCCGATGGGCGCGTGACGGTGTCCGAGCGCAGATCGACGATCAATCCTTTTGCCTGCCTTTCAATCGCGCCGCGAATGCCTCCGCGTCCCGGTCGAGCTTGAGCGGGATCGGCGGATTGCCCGGTTCCGGCGCCGTTCCCGGTACTGCTTTCGGTTCCCTTATCGGTCCTGCCGTGGTTTCTCCCGCCGGCTCTTTTTCCGAAGAGAACATCCCCGACCAGAAACCCGCAGCGAGCGCCAGAGCGATGACGACCGCGGCGCCCGCCCACGGCCGCCTGTCAGGCCGCGCCAGCCGCGCGGCGCGTTCCTCGGCCTTCACGCGCAGCCCGGCCTGCGACTGCGCACGCTCTTCTGCGCGCTGGCGCTCCCCCGCCACGCGCGCGGTGCGGGACTCGGCTTGCACGCGTTCGGTCGCGAGGCGCGCGCCTTCGGCGTCCACGGCGGCGCGCCTTTCCGCGGCCAGCCGCGCGGCCGTGTCCGACGCTTCCCGGTCGCGCAACCGCTTCACCGCCTCGAGTTCGGCCGCGGCGCGCGCCTCGGCTGCGGCGAGCGCCGCGGATTCGGCCGCCGCCCGCGCCTGCGCTTCGCGCTGCGCTGCGCTTTCGCCGTCTGCCCGCTGGCGCGCATCGGCAAGCATCGCTTTCTCCGCCTCGGCGCGCGCCGCCGCGAGCTGCGCCGCGCTCTGCTCGGCCCGGGCGCGCTCTTGCGCCTGCGCCGCCGCTTTGCTCTCCTGCGCGAGGCGCGCCTGCGCCAGTGCGAGATGTTCCCGTTCCGACTGCTCGCGCTCCCGGGCGAGGCGCACGGCCTCGAATTCGGCCGCCGCCCGCAGCTCGGCATCGCGCAGCAGCTGCTCTTCGGCAAGCTTGCGTTCACGCGCATCCGCTGCGCGCTGCGCTTCCTGCGCCTCGCGCGCCTGCGCCTCCTTGCGCTTGGCCTCTTCGGCCCGTGCGCGCGCGACCGAGGTCGCGGTCAGCTCGCGCTCGGCTTCCAGCCTCGCGGCGCGCGCCCGTTCGGCTGCTTCGGCCCGCTCCGAGGCGCCCGGATCGGCCTGCGGCAGCGGGGCCGGTAGCTCCACGGGCGCGCTTCCGCTTCGTTCTTCCAGGTCGCGTGCGGCGAGTGCCGCATCGGCCTCGGCTTCCAGGCGTTTCCGCTCGGCGACGATGCGCTGCCGCTGCGCCTCCGCCTCCTTCAGCTTGTCCAGGATCCGGCTCATTTCTTCGCCGCGCCGCCCTTCGCGGCAGTCTTCGCGGCCGGCGGCCGGAAGTCCAGAT
>MEQQ01000080.1:21519-31211 GCA_001770285.1 Betaproteobacteria bacterium RBG_16_66_20 | reverse complement strand
CCAGCTCGTCGGTGATGGCGGCATGCACCTTGCGCATCGCCGGCAGCGCCTTCTTGAACGCCTCGACGACGCTCGGGTCGTAGCGGGTCCCGGCGAGGCGCAGGATCTCCTCGACCGCGTGCTCGACCGTCATCGGTTCGCGGAAGAACTGGGTCGTGGTCATCGCCTCGAAGGCGTCGATCACCGCGACCAGGCGCCCGGGCCAGGGAATCGCGTCTCCCTTGAGGCCCTTCGGGTAGCCCGAGCCGTCCCAGTTCTCGTGGTGCGTGAGCGCGATGCTGCGCGCCAGTTGCAGCAGCGCATCGTCCTGCTGGCCGATGATCGCGGCGCCGTACTCGGGATGGCGCCTGACGCGTTCCCAGTCGGGCGCGCTCAACGGCCCGTTGCGGCGCAGGATCTCGGCCGGCACCGCGAGTTTGCCGATGTCGTGCAGCGGCGCCGCCTTCTCGAGCAGTTCGCAGGCCGCGGGCTTGGCCCCGGCCGCCTGCGCGATCAGTTTCGCGTACTGCCCCATGCGCTGGAAGCGCTTGCCGGCGGCGGCGCTTTCGTGGCATTCCATCGCGCGCCCCAGGCAGCGGATCAGTTCGACGTGGGCGGTCTCCAGATTCGCGGTGCGCTCGCGCACCAGGCGCTCGAGCTCGGCGCGCCGGTTGGCGAGCGCGACGTGCGTGCGCACCCGCGCCTTGAGCACCGCGGCATTGATCGGCTTGGTGACGTAATCCACCGCGCCCAGCGTGAAGCCCTGCATCTCGTCCTTCGACTCGCCCTTGCCGGTGAGGAAGATCACCGGGATCGCCGCGGTCGCGGGATTTTCCTTCAGCACCTTGCAGACTTCGAAGCCGCTCATCCCCGGCATCTCGACGTCGAGCAGCACCAGGTCGGGCTGCGGCGTGGCGGCCGCCGCCATCAGCGCCGCGGCACCGCTTTCCGCGGTCTGCACCTCGTAGTCGGCCGCCAGCGCTCTTGCCATCAGCACCAGCAGCTCGTGCGCGTCGTCCACCGCGAGGATCAGTGGCTTCTTCATTGCGGCCAATATAACCCCTTGCGCGCCGCCAGCCGCGCGGTAATCGCACTCAGCGCCTCCAGCGTCGGCGCCGCCACCCCCGCGATCGCCCGTCCCTCGACGAGGACGCGTTCGCGCAGCGCGCGCAACGCCTCGATCCGCGCCGAATGCCGGTCATCGGTCTCGCCGATCACCAGCATGTTGCGGCCGCCCGTGTAATTCAGCACCACGCCCGGCTCGGCGACGTCGTTGGAGGGATACACGACCCCGCCGATCACGCGCTCCGGCGCGATCGCGCGCACGCGCCCGACGATGGTGCGCGCGCCTTCCCGCAGTGCAATACCGTTCGCGTTGATCCCCTGCAGGTTGGCGCCGCGCGCCACCACCGATACCTCGTGGCCGGCGGCCGCGAATTTCGCCGCCAGATGTCCCCCGACCGCCCCGGCGCCGAACACGCAGATGCGCATTTGCAAGCGATTTTACCTTTGGTGTAATATAAAAATTGCTGGATTCCTCAATGAGTTCCCGCTGGTCAATGAATCAAACCCTGCGCTTTCCTCTTGGTGGTCCCGGCAAGGCGGGCGAAAGCCCAAATCTTTAATTTATATTTGAGAGGCAATCAGACATGGCAACCGGAACCGTCAAGTGGTTTAACGATGCGAAAGGCTTTGGTTTCATCACCCCCGATGGCGGCGGCAAGGACGTGTTCGCGCACTTCTCCGCGATCCAGGGTTCGGGCTTCAAGAGCCTGAAGGAAAACCAGAAGGTTTCGTTCGACATCACCACGGGGCCGAAAGGCGACCAGGCGACGAACATCAAGCCGCTCTAGGGGGCTGCGGGGGAGGTTACCCCCCGCGTCACTCGTCGGCGCTTGCAGCAGTAAAAGGAAAGGCCCGCGCGAGCGGGCCTTTTTCATTTCGCAGCTATGCCACCAGGCGCCTGAAGTGCGCATCCATGCGGCCGGCATCGGGCTCGATCCCGGTGAACAGCCTGAAGCCGTCGATTGCCTGGCCGACATTCATATGGCCGCCGTCGGCGGTGGCGCAGCCGATGCGCCGGGCGGCCCCGAGCAGCGGCGTCTGCAGCGGAACATAGACGATCTCCGATACCCACATCGAGGGACGCAGCAGCTCCTCGGGCAGCGGCATTCCGGGCATTTTCGCCATCCCCGTCGGCGTGGCATGGATCAGTCCGGTGGCGCCATCGACCGCTGACGCCATGTCCGCGCCTGCTGTCGCGCGGCTGCCGTCGAAGTGCCGGTTCAAGCGCTCTGCCAGTTCTGCCGCGCGCGGCGCCTCCCGGTCCACGATGACGAGGCGCGCCGCGCCGAGACGCAGCACCGCGTCGGCGCAGGCCGAGCCCGCACCGCCTGCGCCAAGCAGCACGACGCGGGACAGATCGGCCTGCGGCAAGGCGCGCCGGAAGCCCCAGCTCCAGCCCGAACCGTCGGTGTTGTGCCCGACCAGGCGGCTGCCTTCGCATATCACTGCATTGACCGCGCCGATCGCGCGCGCCTCCTCGGACAGCGCGTCGAGAAGCGGGATCACGGACTGCTTGCACGGATAAGTGATGTTCAGCCCGGCAAATCCCATGATGCGCGCCGCCGTGATCAGCCCGGGCAGGGCCGCGACGCCGGCGCCGGCGCAATCGAGGTCGATGAGCTGGTAGTGCATTCGAATACCATGGTGCCGCGCCTCTTCCTCCTGCAACGCCGGGGACAGCGAGCGCTGAATGCCGGCTCCGATTAGACCGCAGAGTATCGAACGCGCCATGGCCGCTTTGTTGATAGCGTGGTCTCAGCCCTGGTAGCCCATGAGCCGGGGCAGAAAGAGCACCAGCCCTGGCATGAAGGTAATCAGCGCAAGTGCGCCGATCATAACGGCGAGAAACGGCAGCACGTCGCGCACCAGGTCCTTGAGGGGCACCTCCGCGATCTTGGCCATCACGTAAAGCAGGAGGCCGTAGGGCGGAGTGATCAAACCGATCATGATGTTGAGGACCGCGACCACCCCGAAATGCACCAGGTCGACGCCCAGCGCCGCCGCGGTAGGAAGGAGAACCGGAACGATGATCAGCAGAATCGTGGTTCCTTCCAGGAAGCAGCCGAGCGCGAGGAGCAGGAGGTTCGCGAGCAGGAGGAAGCTGAACGGCGACAGCGCGTACCCCTGCAGCATGGCGGCGAGCGCCTTGGGAATGTTCTCGACCGTGATAACGTAGTTGAAGACCAGCGCACCGGCGATCAGCATGCCGATCGATATCGTGATGCGCGCGCTCCTCAGCAGCGAGTTGTAGACGTCACTCCAGCGGACGCTGCGATAGAGAACAACGCAAATCAGAAGCGCGTACGCGGCGGCGAGGGCGGCGGCTTCCATGGGCGTGGTCACCCCGCCGTAAAGGCAGCCCAGAAGGATCGCCGGCATCATCAGCGCGGGGAAAGCTTCCCCGGTGATGCGCGGAAACTCGCGCAGCGGGACGGGTTTCTCGACCGGAAAATTCCGTCGCCGGGCGGTGACCGCGATCAGGAGCATCTGCACGACGCCGATGAGCAGACCCGGGACCACGCCGCCGAGGAACAGGTAGCCGATGGACGTGTCGGAGACCAGGGCATACAGCACCAGCGGGATCGAGGGCGGGATGACGGGCCCGATGACCGAGGATGCCGCCGTCACGGCGGCGGCGAAGCTCGCGGTGTACTTGCGGTCCTTCGTCATCAGCGTCTGCATCAGCTTGCCGGAGCCCGCGGCATCCGCGAGCGCCGAGCCCGACATGCTGGCGAAGATGATGCTTTGCACGACGTTGACCTGGGCGAGGCCGCCGCGAAAGCGCCCGACCAGCGCGTTGCAGAAGCGCAGCAGCCGATCCATGATGCTGCCGCTGTTCATGAACTCGGCGGCGAGGATGAACAGCGGAATCGCCAGCAGCACGAAACTCGAATACATGCCGTTGAGCAGCTGCTCCGCGGCGGTCCCCATGTCGAGGCCGGCCAGGTAGAGATACAGAACCGATCCGCCGATCATCGCATGTCCGATCGGCAGCCCGAGCAGGCTGAGCGCGACGATCGCCATGACGGCGAGGGAGAAAGGGCTGGCAGGGTTCACCGGCAGGGATTCACAGGCCGGAGCCCGTCGCGGTCGAATCGAGCGGTTCCGGCTCCCTGCCGCGCAGCAGGTGCGACAGGATCCAGAGGTAACGGACGATGACGGCGACGGCGAAAATCACGTAGATCGAGAACAGATGGTCGAAGCGGATCTTGAGATAGGACGTTTTTTCCACCTTCATGAAACTGACGTAGTTGAACGCGGCCGGGAGCGAGGCGCCGTACAGGATCACGATCGAGATTCCGATGATGATTCCCATGACGATGCGCGTGCGGCGGCCCGCCGCCCCATGGATGAGGTCGAAGCGGATTTCCTCGCTTTCCTTGACCACGAAGGCGGCGCCCCAGAGCACCAGCCACAGCCAGGTGATGACGCTCAGCTCGGAGGTCCAGCCGATCGGGAAGTTGAACAGATACCGGAAAACGATCTGCACCATGAAGGCGAGGAACATGACCGCGAGCAGGCCGGCGGCGATATTTTCCGCACGGCGCCGCAGCCAGGCCCCGGCTTTCCGGTAGGACAGCTTCACTACTTCAGGGCGTTGATCTTCTCGAGCATCCCTTTCGGCCATTCCTTCGCTTCGTCCGAGGCCAGGTATATCTTCTGCGCATACTCGCGGAAGGCCCCGACATTCGGGGTGTAAATCTCGAGGCCCTGCTTCTTGAAGCTCTCGGCCAGTTCCACTTCACGCTTCAGGTGCTCCGCCGCGCTCCAGCGGATCGCCTTGTCGGCCGCGGCCTGGAAGGACTTCTGCCTGGCGGGCGACATGCTTTGCCAGGTCTTCAGGTTGACGGTCAGCAGGTCGAAGCCGATGAGGTGCGAGGTCAGCACGATCTGCGACATTACCTCGTAGAACTTCATGTTCTGAACATTGGGAAGCGGGTTGTCCTGGCCGTCGATCGCTCCGGTCTGCAGACCCGTGTAGGTCTCGGCGTAAGCCATCGGCGTGGGGTTCGCCCCCACCGAGCGGCCAAGGAGCTGCCACGCATCGCCGGGGGGCATCCTGAGCTTGACGCCGGCCATGTCGGCGGGCGTATTGATTTTCTTCTTCGGCTTCAGGCCGACCTGCCGGGTGCCGAAAAACGTCGGCCCCAGGATTTTCACCTTGACCTGGTCCTCGGCCAGCTTCTTCATCTGCGCGCCCAGGTCGCTGGCGAAGAAGGCGTTGAGGTGGTTGGCGTCCCGGAACAGGTACGCCGAAGTCAGGATCGACCACGCCGGGATCTGCTTCGAGATATCCTGCGGCGCGATATTGCCCATCTCCAGGTTGTCGCGCTGCAAGGCGACCAGTTCCGTGCCCTGCTTGAACAACGTCCCGTTGAAGAAGGGCTCCACCTTGAAGTCGCCTTCGATTTCCTTCGCGAACATCCGCATCATGTCCGCGCGAATGTCCTTGTCGGAGAATACCGCCGCAAAACGAATGTTGGGCTTGGCCTGCGCTCCGGCACCTACCGCGTACGCAGCCGCAAGAGCGGCACCTGCCTTGAGCGCCGAACGACGATCGATCTTGAAATTCATGCCGGTCCTCCTCCTAGGAAATGGGGATGCTTGCAGCCTTGTTCATGAGATAGCTGAGAATCATGTCGCCGACCATGCTGCGCCGGCCTGCGACATCGCCCTTCGCGCCCATCTCCCGCTGGAAGATGGCGGCGAAAGTATGCTGGTTGGTCACATTGAACATGCCGAGCGCCGCGATCGCCTTGTGGATCTCCACCGGATCGACGTCGCGCCGGAAGCTCCCGTCAGCCTGCCCCCGGGCGATGACGCGCGCCAGCGTCTCGATCACCGGCCGGTTGAGCGTGCGCATCGCCCTGGATTTCTGCAGGTGGCGGCCGCGCGCCTGGTTCTCGGCGACCACCAGGCGCACGAAACCGTCATGCTCGAGGTAGTAGTCGAAGGTGAACTCGACGATGCGCCGGATCGCCTCGACCGGCGGCAGGTGATCGAGGTCGAGCAGCGTTTCCGCCTCGCGGATCTCCGCATACACGTGCTCGAGGACCGCGAGGTACACCTGTTCCTTGCTGCCGAAGTAATAGTTGATCAGCGCGCGCGTGGTGTGGGTCCGGGCGGCGATCGCATCCATGCTCGCGCCTTTGAAGCCCCGCGCCGCGAACTCGGCCATTGCCGCCCGGATGATGCGGGCCCGATTGGCCTCGGGCGCCTTCGGCTTGCGCATCGCCGCGCTGCCCGCCGGCGCCGGCCGCGCCTTCATCGACTGGGGACTTGAAATTAACGACATCGCAAGTAAAATTTAACAGACCCGCCAATTCATGGCAACCGAGGGATTCCCCATGCCCGCTGCCGAACGGCTTCCGGAACCGTCCAACCCGCTCGGCATCGACGGCATCGAGTTCATCGAGTACTCGACTTCTCAGCCACAGGCCTTCGGCGCGCTGTTGCAGCAGATGGGCTTCGCCGCGGTGGCGCGGCACCGCTCGCGCGAGGTGATGCTCTACCGGCAAGGCGCGATGAACCTGATCGTAAACTCGGCCGCGCCCGCCGGCGATACCCCGGCGCTGGCCGCCATCGCCCTGCGCGTGCGCGACGCCGGCCATGCCTTCCGCCATTCGCTCGATCTCGGCGCCTGGGAGATGCCGACCCGCGCCGCGGCGATGGAATTGCACATCCCGGGCATCCGCGGCGTGGGCGACAGCCTGCTCTACTTCGTCGACCGCTACAGGGATTTCTCGATCTACGACGTCGACTTCATGCCGCTGCCCGGCGTGCCGCGCGATGTGCCGGCGCTCGCCGGCCTGCACTGGTTCGGCGTGGTGCAGACGGTGCAGGACGAGCGCAGCGCCGACTGGATCGATTTCTACCGCCACCTGCTGGGCTTCTCGGAGCTGCCCGAGGGCAAGTACTTCGGCGTCCTTCCCAAGGGCACGCTGATGGAAAGTCCGTGCCACAGGTTCTACCTGCAGCTCCTCGAGCCGCCGCCGGGGGCCGAGGACATCCACTGGGATGAAGGCCTGCTGCGCGTGGGCCTCGGTGCGCCGGACATCCCCGCTGCGGTGGCGGCGCTGCAGCAGCGCGGCGTGGTGTTCGTCGACCACGGCGCGGTGCAGCCGAGCGACAAGGGCGCGCTGACCCAGGTCTACCTCGGCGGCGTCACCTTCGAACTGGTCGTGAGCCGCATGAAAGTCGCGGCCTCGACGCCATGAACCTTGGCCACTTCGGGATGGACAGCATCACTCTCGCCGGCTCGTTGGAGGCGAAGCTGACGGCGGTGCGCGACGCGGGCTTCGAGCAGATCATGCTTCAGGCGCGCGACATTGTCGGCAATCCGGGCGGCGAAGCCGCCGCCGTCGCGGCCGTGCGCGCGAGCGGCTTGCGGGTGACGGGGTTCCAGGTGCTGCGCGATTTCGAGGGATTGTCGGGGCACCTGCACGATTACAAGGTGGACATCGCCAAGGCGATGCTGGACATGTGCCACCAGCTCGGTTCCCGCGTCCTGCTCGCCTGCTCCTCCACCTCGACCCACGCCACCGGAGAGCGCAGCGCGCTGGCGCGCGACCTGCGCAAGCTGGCGACGCTCGCCGTGCCCTACGGCATTCGCATCGCCTACGAGGCGCTGTCCTGGGGCAGGCATGTCAACGAGCTGCCGCAGGCCTGGGACATCGTGGCCGAGGCCGACCGCGCCAACCTCGGGGTCGGAATCGACTCCTTCCACATCGTGGCCGCAAAGACCGGACTGGACGCGCTCGATGAGATCGACCCGGCGAAGATCTTCCTGGTGCAGCTCGCCGATTTCATGTGGCAGGAGGCGCACACCTTCGAAGAGCGCATCGACACGGCGCGCCATTTCCGCGTCTTTCCCGGCGAAGGCGTGCACAGCGAGCAGGTTGCCGAACTCGTGAGCAGGCTCGATCGCGCGGGCTACCGGGGCGATTACAGCTTCGAGGTTTTCAACGACGATTACGTGCAGCTGCCGCTGCCGGTGGTTGCCGAGCGCGCGCGCCGCGCCGCGGCGTGGCTCAGCCGCCATGTGCCGCGGCGCAGCCTGCCGGCGCGGCGTCTGCGCGCCCGCGGATCCTGATCCGGGGCGCAGGAAAAGGAAACGCCCCGGTGCGCTTTCGCGCCCGGGGCGTTTTTTCTGCTAAGGCATGTCCGGCTGACTAGCCGGCGATGCTCCTTGCGGTACGAGTTGATCCGGAGCAACGCCCGCCGCATTTCCTGCCGCACGTGCCTTGGTGGTCTCTCACTGGATCACCTCCTTTCGTAGTTGGGAAACTGAAGTGTAGCAAAAGGTCGTGCCGCGGCGCTACTGCGAATCGCGGGGCCGCGGCACCTAGCCGATCGATGCAGGCCGCAGGCGCCGGCTCTCGCGCGAAATGCTGTAGTAGACCCCGGCGAAAATCATCACCGCGCCGAGGATCACGGCCGGATCGAAGGCTTCGGCGTAGAACACCGCGCCCACCGCGGCGATCAGCGGCAGCCGGAAGAAGTCCACCGGCACCACCACGGTGGCATCGGCGATCCGCATCGCGCGCGTCAGGCAATAGTGCGCGGTGAAGCTGCCGATGCCGATGCCCGCGATCCAGGGCCAATCCGGCGGCTGCGGCGCGACCCAGCCGGGCCACGCCACCGCGAGGCAGAACGGCGTCTGGATCACCGACATCCAGAACAGCACCGCCATCGGCGAATCGGTTCTTGCGAGCTGCTTGGTGCTGATCATCTGGATCGCGAAACACAGCGACCCCATCAGCATCACCAGCGCCGCGGGCTGCACGATGGCGAAGCCGGGGCGCAGGATCACCAGCACGCCGGCGAGGCCGAGCACGAGCATCACGACGCGGCCGCGGTTCATGCGCTCGCCGAGGAACAGCACCGCCAGCAGCGCGACCCAGATCGGCATCGTGAACTCGATCGCGAACACCATCGCGAGCGGCAGCATGCCGAGCGCATACACCCAGGACGCCTGCCCGCCCATGTGGACCGCATTGCGCCACAGGTGCAGGCCGATGCGGCGCGTCTTCAGCGTCGCAAAGCCCGTGTGCATCGCGAACGCCATCACGATGAGCCACGCCACGCCGGTGCGGAAGAACAGGATCTCGAAGGTGCCCATGTGCCCGAGCAGCTCGCGCGCCGCGATCGCCATGGCGCAGAACGAAAGCACGGTGCCGCTCATCCACAGCGCCCCGCGCAGCGTGGCGCGGGCGGCGTCCGGCGCGCCGCTCAAGCTTTCTTCTTTTCCGGCTTCGGCCCGGTCGGCGCGCCGGCCTTGCGCCACTCCCCGAAGCCGCCTTCCAGGTGCAGCACGTTCTGCATCCCCATGTCGGCGAGCGTGGCGGCGGCGAGCACGCCGCGCCAGTCGGCCTGGCAGTACAGGATGAAGGTCTTTTCCGCGGTGAACACGGGCTTGTAGTACGGGCTATCCGGATCGACCCAGAATTCCAGCATCCCGCGCGGCGCATGGAAGGCGCCGGGAATCATCCCCTCGCGCTCGAGCTCGCGCACGTCGCGGATGTCCACGAACACCGTGCCCGCCTCGCCCAGGCGGGCCTTCGCGGCCTCTACCGAAATGCCCTTCGAGCGCGCTTGCGCTTCCGCAATGAGTTGTTTGACGCCTTTGTTTATCATTGCGCCATTGT
>MEQQ01000080.1:21080-21398 GCA_001770285.1 Betaproteobacteria bacterium RBG_16_66_20 | reverse complement strand
CATTGCCAGAAATCCTCCGGCGGCGGCGCGAGCATCAATGCCGTGGTTCCCGGGCCGGATTTCAGGATCACCCAGGGCACGCCCCGGCGCTACGCCGACAAGGCCGACAGCGGCCGGACCCTCATGCGCTACTTCTGCGGGGACTGCGGCTCGCCGCTCTACGCGCACCGCGAGAGCACCCCGGAAAGGGTCGTGGTGCGCATGGGCAGCCTCGACAATCCGCCCGCCGCGAAGGTCACCGCAAACATCTGGACCCGCAGCGCGCGGGCCTGGTCCTGGATCGACCCGGCGACTGAATGCCATCCCGCCAATCCGCAC
>MEQQ01000080.1:6266-21063 GCA_001770285.1 Betaproteobacteria bacterium RBG_16_66_20 | reverse complement strand
CGCATGCCGCTCTACGATTACGCGCCCCGGTCGGGCAAATGCAAGCGGTGCAAGGGCCGCTTCGAGGTCATGCAGCGCCTCGCCGAGCCCAAGCTCAAACGTTGCCCGAGCTGCAGCAAGCCGGTAGAGCGCCTGATCAGCAAGGTCGCCCTCGGCGGCAAGTACTCAGTGAGCGACAGCAAAGTGAAGCAGCTCGGCCTGACCAAATACAAGAAGGCCGGCGACGGCGTCTACGAGCGCACCGCGGGCAGCGGCGGCCCCGAGGTGATCCAGCGCAAACGGGGCGAGCAGAAATCGGATTTCAACCACCCGATCCGGACCGTTTCCGAGCCCTGGGATTAAGCCGGGGTCAGAGCCCGACTTTCCCGCGGTTCGATGCGGTTGATGGCGACTTGACATTGCCGTCTGGAACCGAGAAAGTGAACATGTTCATAAAAGACCGGTTGCTGGGGATTGATACGCATGGGTGAACGCAAGAAGGCCCTGGTCACGGGCGCGGCGAGCGGCATCGGCCGCAGCGCCGTCATCGCCCTGGCGCGCGCCGGCTACGACGTCGGCATCAACTACAGTTCCAGCGACGCCGCGGCCGCCAGGACCGCGGCCGAGGCCGGCAAGCTCGGCGCGAAGACGCTGCTCCTGAAATGCGACGTGAGCGACGAGGCGGGCGTTCGCGCGATGCTGAAAAAGGTAGCAGCGCGATTCGGCCGTCTCGACGCGCTCGTAAACAACGCCGGCACCACCGCGTCCTGGAAGCCGAAGGACCTCGACAGCCTTTCGCTCGACGATTGGGACCGGGTCTTCGCGGTCAACGTACGCGGCCTGTTTCAGGTGACCCGGGCGGCGGTGCCGCTGCTGAAGAAATCGAAAGGCTGCATCGTCAACACCGCTTCGATCGCCGGCCTTCGCCCCGGGCCCCAGCCGCTGCCCTACGCCGCCAGCAAGGCCGCGGTGATCAACCTGACCAGGACGCTCGCCTGGAACCTCGGCCCGGAGATCCGCGTCAACGCGGTTGCGCCGGGCTGGATGGAGGGCGACTGGATGAAGCGCATGCTGCAGGACAAGTACGACGATCTCATGGGCAAGCGCGCCAGGGCGACGCCCCTCAAGCGCGTGGTCACCGCGGACGACGTCGCCGAGACGATGCTGGGCCTGATCGAGGGCAACCGCATGGTGAGCGGCGAGATCATCGTCATCGACGGCGGCTTCAGCAGTTCGACCTGAGGAGCGCGCGGATGCTCGAAGGCGTGGTTCCGTTTCCACCGCAGTTGGCGCGGCGCTACCGGGAAAAGGGCTACTGGCGCGACCAATCGCTCGCCCGGGAATTTGACGTCGTATTCAAGAAATTTTCCTCCCGGGTGGCACTGATCGATGCAGATCGCCAGTACAGCTACGGCGAAATCGACCAGCTGACCGACAACCTGGCGCTCAATCTCCTGGAGCTCGGCCTGACGCCGCTCGACCGGGTTGTGCCGACGCTGCCCAATTGCGCCGAGTTCGTGCTGCTGTACTTCGCGCTGCAGAAGATCGGCTGCATCCCGATCGCGGCGCTCGCCACCCACCGCTACGCCGAGGTGAGCCAGTTCGTGCAGCTCTCGGGCGCCACCACCTGCGTCTATCCCGAGCGCCAGAGCGACTTCGAGTTCGAACCGATGATCCGGCGGGTGCAGAAAGAGAATGCCTCGCTGCGGTTCTGCGTCTCTCTTTCGACGTTGAAGAAACTCATCGAAAAAAAGGCCAATCTGCCGCAAAGCGAGCTGCAGAAGATCCGCATCGACCCGGCCGATCCGTGCATCTTCCAGCTCTCGGGCGGCACCACCGGCGTTCCGAAGCTGATTCCGCGCACGCACAACGATTACGCCTACAACTCCAGGACCGCGGCGCCGGTATGCGGCGTGACGCAGGACTCGGTGCTGCTGCTCGCGCTGCCGGTCGCGCACAACCTGCCGCTCGCCTGCCCCGGCATCCAGGGCTATTTCTTCCAGGGCGGCAAGGTGGTGCTGTCACCGACCACCAGGCCAGAACAGGTTTTTTTCCTGATTCAAGAATACAAGGCAACCCATCTGAAGGTCGTGCCGGCCCTGCTCATCCGGCTGATCAACGACCCGTCGATCGGCCGTTTCGACCTGTCTTCAATAAAATTGATCCAGAGCGGCGGCCAGAGGATGCAGCCCGAGGTGCGGCTCAAGACCCAGCAGCTGATCCCGAGCTGCTTCGTGCAGGAGAACTTCGGCATGTCGGAAGGCATGCTGTTCTTCGTGCGGCTGGACGATCCGCAGGAGGTCAAGCTCGAAACCTGCGGCCGGCCGATCTGCCCCGACGACGAGGTGCGCCTGGTGGACGGCGAAGGCCGCGAGGTCGCGCCCGGCGAAGTCGGCGAGCTCACCTGCCGCGGCCCCTACACCCTGCACGGCTACTACGGGGCGCCCGAATACAACGCCAAGCAGTTCACGCGCGACGGCTACTACTGCTCGGGCGACCTGATGCGCCGGCACCCTTCCGGCAATTACGTGGTCGAAGGGCGCAAGAAAGACCTGATCAACCGCGGCGGCGAGAAAATCAGCGCCGAGGAAATCGAGAACCTGATCCTTTCCCACCCGGCGGTGCAGAACGCGGCCTGCGTGCCGGTGCCCGATCCGAACCTGGGGGAGAAGATGTGCGCCTGCGTGATATTGAAGTCCGGTTTCGAGTTTTCCATGGATGATTTGACGGATTTTCTGAAAACCAAGCAAATTGCGAAGTTCAAGTTTCCGGAGCGCATCGAGATCATGAGCGACTTTCCGGTATCGGCCTTCGGCAAGGTGTCGAAAAAGGCGCTGGTCGAGCTGGTGACCAAGAAGCTCGAGCAGGAAGCGGCGCAGGCACAGGAACGGCCGGCGAAACCATAGCGGGAAGGGAGTTGTGATGCGCATCATCGATTTGCACTGCTACCCGGGAACCCAGGCCTGGATCGACGCGCAGGGACCCTACGTCGAAGCGCTGGCGAAGTACTGGAAGCGCGACTGGTCCGCGAAGAGCGAGCAGGATGTGCTCGAGGACTTCACCGCCGCCGGCGTCGAGGCCTGCCTGGTCGCGCTCGACCTCGAGACCACGGTGGCCACGCCGCCCTGCAGCAACGAGTACGTGCACGCGATGTGGCAGCGCCACCCGAAGCGCATCATCCAGTGCTGGGGCGCGGTGGAGCCGGCAAAGGGAGATGTCGCTTTGAATCAAATAAGAAAAGCGGTTCGCGAGCTGGGATTCATCGGCTTTCACTTCCACCCGATCATGCAGCACTTCGCCGTCAATGACCGGCGCTACTACCCGATGTTCGAGCTGATCGACGAGCTCAAGGCGGCGGTCATGATCGACGTCGGCACCACCGGCATGGGCGCGGGCATGCCCGGCGGCATGGGCGCGACGCTGCGCCACGCGCATCCATCGGCGATCGACGCGCTGGCGGTGGACTTTCCGAACCTGAAGATCCTGATGGCGCACCCCGGCTGGCCATGGGTCGACGAGGCCACCGCGGTGGCGCTGCACAAGGGCAATGTCTACTGGGAGATGTCGGGCTGGGGGCCGAAGCATTTTCCGGGCAACCTCAAGGTCGACATGCGCGCGCGCCTGCAGGACAAGATCATGTTCGGCAGCGATTATCCGAGCATGCCCTACGAACGCATCCTGCGCGAGTGGGGCGAGCTCGGCTACAAGGACGAGATCATGCAGAAGATCTTCCACGGCAACGCCGAGCGGGTGCTCGGGCTCTAGCGCCGATGCGGCACAAGGACCTTCCGCTGGTGGTCGATTTCCACGTCCACATGCTGGAGCCGGAGGTTTTCAAGGCGTCCACCAACAAGACCGTGTTCACCGGGTTCGGCGCCGCGCCGGCCACGGCGCCCAGGCCCGGCGCGCAGCAGCTCATGGGCCGCATGTTCGATCCCGCGGCCGAGATCGAGGACATGGACGCTCGCGGCATCGACATGAGCGTCGTGTCCTCGAGCACCGTGTTGCAGGGCAGCTCCTGGGCCGATCCGAACACCGACCTCGCGCTGTGCCGCCGGTGCAACGACCAGGCGGCCGATTGGGTGGCGCGCCATCCGAAGCGCTTCGTCGGCAGCTTCGTGCTGCCGCTGCAGGACGTCAAGCTCGCGCTGCAGGAGCTCGAGCGCGCGGTGCAGACGCTCGGGCTCAAGGTCGCCAACATTTCCTCCAGCTACAACGGCCTTTACATGGGCGATCCCGCCTACCACCCGTTCTGGGAGGCGGTCGAGCGGCTCGGCGCCGCGGTCTGGATCCATCCCGAGGGCGTGCGCGATCCGTGGTTCCAGCGCTATGCCCTGTGGAACTCGCTCGGCCAGTCGGTCGAGGAAGCGAAGGTGATGGCCTCGCTGATCTACGAGGGCGTGATGACGAAATTCCCGCGCCTCAGGATCGTGATGGCCCACGGCGGCGGCTATTTTCCGCATTACCTCGGACGCCTTGATCGCAATACAGTCAACCGGCCCGACACGGTGCGCAACGCAGGCGGCAGCACCCCGAGCGCTTTCCTGCGCTCGTTCTACTACGACAGCTGCGTCTACGATCCGAAGGTGCTGCAGGTCCTGCTCGAGCGGGTCGGCGCCGACCGGCTGGTCATGGGCAGCGACTATCCCGTGGGCGAGAAGGATCCGGTGGGCTGGCTGCGGGCCTGCGGCGTGGCGGGAGCGGACCTCGCGGCGATCGCGGGCGGCAACGCCGCGCGGCTGCTCGGCATATGAGCCACCTTCTCATCCTCCTCACGCTGCCGGAGCCGGTGCGGATGCAGTATTACGACCATCTGCGCAAGGCGTTCCCGGAGCTGAACGTCAGCATGGTCGATCATCACAGCAAGGTCGGGCCGCACATCGGGTCCGCCGACATCCTGCTGACCTTCGGGCCGATGATGGCCGATCACGTGGTCGCGGAGGCGAAGCGCCTGAAGTGGATCCAGGCGCTCGGCAGCGGCGTGGACGGCATCGCCGACCTGCCGTCGCTGCGCGGGGACGTGATGGTGACGAACCTCCACGGCATCCAGGGCGCGCCGGTCTCCGAGGCGGCGCTGATGGCGATGCTCGCGCTGAGCCGGGGATTGCCGCGCGCCGTGCGCAACCAGGACGAGCGCAAGTGGGACCGCTTCCCGGCGCGGCTGCTGAAGGACAAGACGGTCGGCATTTTCGGCATCGGCGTGATCGCCGCCGAACTGGCGCCGAAATGCAAGGCCTTCGGCATGACCGTGGTCGGGATCAGCTCGGCCAGGCGCCCGGTACCCGGCTTCGACCGCATGCATTCGCGCGACGAACTGGAGCAGACGGTGCGCGATCTGGACTATCTGGTCCTGCTCACGCCCTACTCGGCCGCGACGCGCGGCATCGTGGGGGAGAAAGTGCTCGCCGCGATGAAACCGTCGGCCTATCTCGTCAACCTCGCCCGCGGCGGCGTGGTGGACGAGCCGGCGCTCATCGAGGCGCTCGAGGCGGGGCGGATCGCCGGCGCCGCACTGGATGTTTTCATGCAGGAGCCTTTGCCCGCGGCGCATCCGTTCTGGCGCATGGAGCGGGTTCTGATCACGCCGCACCTCGGCGGCTTTTGCGACGTGTACGCCGACCAGGCGCTGCCGGTGGTCGAGGAGAATATGCGCCGCTTTCTCGCCGGAGAGCGCGCCAGGATGGTGAACGTCGTCAGGCAGGGAGCGTGAGCGGATGAGTGCCCCGGACGCGCGCGTCTGCAATTCGGTGTCGCGGGCCGAACTCGAGCGGCGCTGGGCCGCGGCGCGGTCCGTCATGCGGGACGCCGGCCTCGATGCGCTGCTGATGCAGAATTCCAACGACTGGCTGGGCGGCTACGTGCGCTGGTTTACGGGCGCGCCGGCCAATAACGCCTATCCGCGCTCGATCGTCTTTCCTGCCGGGGGACTGATGTCGACGGTCGGCCAGGGACCGTTCGGCGGCGTCACCGAGCTCGACGGCAGCGACGCGCTCGCTCCCGGCGTCGGCCGCCAGCTGTTCACGCCCAGCTACGTCTCCGCCGCATATACCGCCGGCTACGACGCGGAGCTCGCCCTGTCCGAGATCCGGCGCCTGGGATGCCGCAGCGTGGGGCTGGTTTCGCCGGCGTCGATGTACTACGGCTTCGGCACCAGGATCGCGGCCGACCTCGCCGCGGCGGGAGTGCGCCTCGCGGACGCAACCGAACCGATCGATGCCCTGAAGGCGATCAAGAGCGAGGAAGAGCGCGGCCTGATACGCAGGACCGCGGCGATGCAGGATGCGGTCCTTGCCAAGCTCAGGGAATGGCTGCGTCCGGGCCTGACGGAATCCGAGGTCGCCGCCTACGCCCAGTACCTCGGCCAGCAGCTCGGCAGCGAGCAGGGAATCTTCATCGGCTCCGCGGCGCCGCAGGGGCAGGCGGCGATGTTCCGCCCGCGCTGGCAGCAGGGCCGCGAACTGCGCGCCGGCGACACGCTCACGCTGCTGATCGAGAACAACGGCGCGGGCGGCTTTTTCACCGAACTGTCGCGTCCGATCGTGCTCGGCAAGGCCTCCCACGAACAACAGGACCTGTGGGCGGCCCTGCTCGATGCCCAGCGCTTCACGCTCGATCTGCTGCGCCCGGCGGCGCCGTGCCGGGACATTTTCGGGGCCTACAACGCCTACCTGCGGCAGAAGAAGATGCCCGAGGAGCGCCGCCTGCACTGCCACGGGCAGGGCTACGACATGGTCGAGCGGCCGCTCGTGCGCCAGGACGAAACCATGGCGATCGCCGCCGGCATGTGCATCGTGGTCCATCCCGGGGTCAAGACCGCGCGCCAGTTCATGACCATCGTCGACAATTACCTGATCGGCGCCGACGGGCCGGGCGAGTGCCTGCACCGCTCGCCGAAAGCGATCATCGAGCTTGGCTGATCGCTCCGGCCGCCGCGAGCGCAAGAAGTTCGAGACCCGGGAACGGATCCGCGCCGCCGCCGCGACCCTGCTGGCGCGCCACGGATATGGCGCCGCCACCATGCGGCAGATCGCGCGCCGGGCCCACGTCGCGCTCGGCACGCTGTTCAATTACGCCGAGGACAAGCGGGACCTCGTGTTCCTCATCTTCAACGAGGAGCTGAACGCGGTGACCGACGTGGCCCTGGCCGCGCCGCGGGCCGGCCGGCCGCTGATCGACCAGCTGATCGCCGTGTTCCGCGTCCATTACCGCTGGCTGAGCGGCAAACCGGACCTCGCGCGCATCCTGCTGCAGGAGCTCACGTTCTATTCGAGCGGCAAGCAGGCGGCGACCTTCCACGGCATCCGCCAACGGCTGATCGACGGCATCGAGGCCCTGGTGCGCGATGCCCAGGCCGCGAAGCGCATCCATTCGAGGGAAAGCGCCAGGCTGATCGCGCGGCACATCTTCTTCGTCTACTCGGCGTCCCTGCGCTGGTGGATCGCGGCCCCCCACGGCAACCCGGAGAAGGGCATCGCGGATCTGCGGCGCCTGCTGAAGCTGCAGTTCGAAGGCTTGCGGCCCTGAGCGGGTCTGCGCCCGGCAGTTCGGTTAGACTGGCGGCAAGGAGGCGCGACGATGAGACTTGGCTACGCACTTTTTCTCGCTTTTTTCTCCCTGGCCGCGCAAGCGCAGGAATTCCCGGCGCGCGACTTCCGCTCGATCTGCAATTTCGCGCCCGGCTCGGGCGCCGACGTGGTGGTGCGCTTCTACAGCGAAAAGCTCTCCAAGCTCGCCGGCAGGCCGGTGATCGTCGACAACCGGCCCGGCGCGAACGGCATGCTCGCCACCTCCGAACTCGCGCGCGCCAAGCCCGACGGCTACACCATCATGATCACGCCCGCGAGCTCGACCATCGCCGCCGCGCCCTACCTGTTCAAGAACCTGAGCTTCGATCCGGCGAAGGACTTCGCGGCGGTGACCACGATCGCCTCGCTTTCCTTCGTGCTCGCGGTGGACGCGGCGAAACCGGTCCGCTCGATCCCCGAGCTGATCGCCTCGCTCAAGCAAAAGCCGAACGACGGCTTCTACGGCACCAGCAACAACACCGGCGTCATCGCGGCGGAACTGTTCAAGGCGAAGGTGGGGCTGAAGACCGTCTACGCGCCCTACAAGACCAATACCCAGGCGCTCACCGACCTCCTCCAGGGCCTGATCGACTTCATCGCTTACGACGCGACCTGGGCGATCACCCAGCACCGCGCGGGCAGGATCCGGATCCTCGCCGCCACCGCGGCCAAGCGCTCGGCGGCGCTGCCCGAGATTCCGACCCTCGCCGAGCTCGATTACGGCGGCTCCGACGTGACGCCCTGGTGGGGCGTGGTGGTCCCGGCCGGGACGCCGAAGGCGGTGGTCGGCAAGCTCGCCGCCTGGTTCAACCAGATCACCGCCGATGAGGACACCAAACTGTTCCTCGCGCGCAACGCCTTCGAGCCCTTCCCCGGCACGCCCGAGCAGATGCAGGCGCTCATGAAAAGCGACACCGAACGCTGGAAGGGCTACGCGGAAATCGCCAAGATCCAGCCGCAGTAACGGTTTGCTTTCAATGCAAAGCCATCTCCGGATCGCCACCGAAGAGGCGTGGGCGCCGCGCCACCTCCTGGAGCGCTACCGGAAGCTCCTGCAATCCACGCCCGCGGCATGGGATCCGGGCTTCCACAGCCTGTGGGGCCATTTCCTCGGCACCACGCCGCGCGCGACCGCGCTCGCGGCGCGCATCCAGGATCTGGGCGAGGGGCGCCTGCGCGACATGGACGCGAGCGGCATCGCGAGGCAGCTGCTGCTGCTCACCGCGCCGGGGGTGCAGGTGTTCGACGCGCCCACCGGGAGCGCGCTCGCCAGGGAGACCAACGACGAGCTGGCGCAGCACATCGCGCGCCACCCGACGCGCTACTCCGGCCTCGCCGCGATCGCGCCGCAGGACCCGCGCGGCGCCGCGCAGGAGCTGGAACGCGCGGTGAAGACGCTCGGCCTGAAGGGCGCGGTGGTCAACTCGCACACCCAGGGCGAGTATCTCGACGCGCCGAAATACTGGGAGATCTTCGAGGCCGCGCAGTCACTCGACGTTCCGCTCTACATCCACCCGAACACGCCCTCGCCGGCGATGATCCAGCCGTTCCTCACGCGCGGGCTCGAGGGCGCGGTCTACGGCTTCGCGGTGGAGACCGGACTGCACATGATGCGCATCGTGTTCGCGGGCGTGTTCGACCGCTTCCCGCGGCTGAGGGTCGTGCTCGGCCACCTCGGCGAGGGCCTGCCGTTCTGGCTCTTCCGGCTGGACTTCATGCACCGCTCCTCGGTCGCCTCGAAGCGCTACCCGGGCATGCAGCCGCTGCAGAGGAAACCGAGCGAGTACCTGAAGGACAACGTCTGGGTGACCACCAGCGGCATGCAATGGGAACCTGCGATCCGCTACTCGCAGTCGGTGCTCGGCATGGACCGGGTGATGTACGCGATGGACTACCCCTACCAGTTCGTTGCCGAGGAAGTGAAGGTCACCGACGAGCTGCCGATCTCCGACGCCGACAAGAAACTGCTCTATCAGACCAACGCCGAGCGCGTGTTCAGGCTGTAACGCCGCGCGGCGGCAAGGATCCCCTCAGCGCTTGCCTTCCATGCGCAGCAGCTTGAGCGCGTTGCCGGAATAGATCTTGCGCTTGTCGCCCTCGGCGAGGTTCAGCTCCTCCACCGAGCGGATGCCCTCGCGGATGAACATCGGCCCGCCCTCGGGATCGAACGGGCAGTCGCTCGCGAACACCACGCGGTCGGCGCCGAAGAACGCGATGCCGCAGGCGAGCGGCGCCGCCGCGCCGCCGAGCACCGTGTCGCCGTAAAACATCTTGAAGTATTCGATGGGTGGCTGTTGCAGTTTTTTCAGCACTTCCGCCTCTTCACCGTCGGCACTGCGCGAACCCAGTTGCGCCCACAGCGTTTCCGCGCGGCCCGCGAAGTACGGGATCATGCCGCCGCAGTGGTGGGTGATGATGCGCATCCGGGGCAGGCGCTGCAGCATCCCCGAGAACACGATGCGCGCCATCGCCACGCTGGTCTCGAACGGCCAGCCGAGCACCTGCCAGATCTCGTACTTCGACTTCGGCTCGCCTGGGTAGTCGGCCCTGCCCGCGGGCCGCGCCGGATGCATCCAGATCGGCACGTCGTGGTGATCGGTGGCGCGCTCGAACACCGCGAACAGGTCCGGCTCGTCGAGCGGCCTGCCGGCGGCGCTGGTGCAGATCTGGACGCCCCTCGCCCCGAGCTTGCCGATCGCGCGGTCCATCTCCTCCAGCGCGGCGGGCACGTTGTTCATCGGCAGCGAGGCGACGAAGGCCGGAAACTCGGTCGGCCACTTGCGGCACATCCCGGCCATGCCGTCGTTCGCGACGCGCGCGAATTCGGGCGATTGCTCCGGCCCGCCGATGAGCTCGGGCGCCGGCAGCGCGAGCGTCAGCACCTGCCGCACTTCGGGGAATTTGTCGCGCAGCATCGCGACCCGCGCCTCGATGTCCCAGAGCATGCGCAGGCCCGCCATGCGCTTCACCATGCCGGGCTCCTTCGAGTGCTGCTTGACCAGCTCGAGGTAGGCCGCCGGCATGACGTGGTTGAAGATGTCGATCTTCACGGCCACGCCCCGGTTCTCGCCAGCCTAATCCATGGAAATCTTGGCGTCCGCGATCACCTTCGCCCAGCGCACCAGGTCCGATTTGACGAGCGCGGCAAGCTCATCCGGCGAGCTGGTGACCGGGATCAGGCCCTGCTTGGCGAGGTTTTCGCGCAGGTCGGGCGCCGCCATGACGGCGTTGACGTCGGCGTTCAGCCGCGCGATCAGCTCGGGCGGCGTCTTGCCGGGCGCCATCACCGCGTACCAGGCATCCACATCATCCATGAAGTCGATGCCCTGGTCGCGGAAGGTCTGGGCCTCGGGAAATTGCGGCGAGCGCGTCGCGCCCGTGACCGCCAGCACGCGCAGCCTGCCGGCGCGCACGTTCGGCAGCGACGAGTGCACCAGGGAGAACATGATCTGCACCTGGCCGCCGAGGAGGTCGGTCATGGCGCCGGCGAAGCCCTTGTAGGGCACGTGCGTGGCCTGCAGGCCGAGCCGCAGCTTGATCAGCTCCATGCCGACGTGGTGCGGCGTGCCGTTGCCCGGCGAGCCGAAGTAGTACTTGCCCGGACTGGCGCGGATCAGCGCGATCGCTTCGGCCATGTTGTTCGCCGGGAACACCGTGGGATTGGCGAGGAAGGCGTAGCTCGCGAGCGCGATCTTGCTGACCGGGGCGATGTCCCTCACCGGGTCGTAGGGGATGCCCTTGAAAAGGGCCGGCGTGATGGTGAAGGTGTTCACCGTCACCATCAGCGTATGGCCGTCGCCCGCCGCCTTGGCGACGATGTCGGTGCCGATGTTGCCGCTCGCGCCGGGCTTGTTCTCGACCACCACCGGCTGCTTCCAGCGCTCCGAGAGTTTCGGCCCGATGCCGCGCGCCAGGATGTCGATGCCGGTGCCGGTCGTGAACGGCACGATCAGCGTCACCGGGCGGCTGGGAAACGCCTGCGCGAACGCGAGGCTTGCGAAGCACAGGCCGCCAGCAATGAGAACGATTCGTTTCATGAGTATTCCTCCGTGATGCCGATTCTGCACTAATTTCGTTCCACCTTGATGCCCGCGGCCTTGATGATCGGTCGCCATTTCTCTATTTCGGCCTTGTGAAACGCGGCGCGATCAGATCTGTGCTATTATGCGTTGGTGTTAACTCACCAACGCACCCGCGATTGACCTTGCCATGGCCCGCCTGACCATCACGCTGAGCGACGAACGCCACCGCGCGCTGCGCGAGGCCGCAGTGCAGCGCGGCAAGACCATCGGCCAGCTGATCGAGGAAAGCCTGCATTTCTACGGCATCAAGAGCGCGCGCAGCGCCGAGGAGTTGGTCGCAAAGGCGCGCGCGCGCGCGTCGCTCACCGAGACCCGCGCGCTGCGCCTCGCGGTCGCCGAGACGCGCGCCGCCCGGCGGCGGTGAACCATCCTGCCGCGGTCATCGACACCAATGTGGTGGTCGCGGGGCTGATCACCGCGGACGCCGGTTCTCCCACCGCCAGGATTCTCGACGGCATGCGCCGCGGCGCCTTCGCTTTCATGCTGTCCGGTCAACTGCTGGCCGAGTACCGCGAAGTGCTGTTGCGCGCGAAGATCCGGAAGCTCCACGGGCTTGGCGCGCACGAAGTCGATCAGGTGCTCACCGAGATCGCGACCCACGCGATCGTTCGCGAGCCCGAGGCCCGCACCGGCGCGCCCGACGCGAAGGACAATCACCTGTGGTCCCTCGTGCACGACCAGCCGGGAGCCGTGCTCGTCACCGGCGACCTCGCCCTCGCCCGCAAGCCCCCGCCGGGGTCGGCCGTGCTCTCCCCGGGCCAGTTCGCGCGGAATCTATCGCCCTAGCGACGCCTGCAGCCACGCCCCACCCTCAGGCGCGGCACCAGTCGCGGATGATTTCCTCGCAGATCGCCACCGACTGGCGATGCGCTCCATGTTGCCGTGCTCGTCGTCCGGCTGCGTCAAGACGCAGTAGCACGCACCTAAGCGGCCCCCTTGGGTGCTTTCGCGTGCTCGGGCTTGCTCGCCGCCCAGAGGACCGAGAAAAGATTCTCCTGCATGCGCGCGAATTCCTCGCTTTCGATCGTCATGCCGAAATTTTCCCGCCGCGAGGACACGATGGCGACTTTCTCATCGTAGATCCAGGTGGTCATCGCGAAAACCAGGCCGGGCGGCGTATAGCGCACCTCGCGCAATTCGGCCGCACCGGTCTGCCAGATATCGCCGACGTCCTTCTCGAGCGAGCGCAGCACGCGCAGCGATATCCCCGCTCTGACCCTCTGGCGAATGTACTCCTCGGTCTCCGCGCGTCCGGGGACATCGAGCAGGTCGCGCATCGAAAGGATGCCCCTGAGTTCCTTGGAGCGGCAATTGAGCGTGTCGTAGAGGACCGTCCTGATGCCTTCGAGCCCCTCGTAAAGGCGAACGCGGGGCTTGACCGTCGAGCGGCTGTAGATGGAGCGCAGCTCGGGCAGCAGCGCTTCGGCGACGCTGCGCTGCTCTTCGACGATGCCCAGCAGGCGCGCAGGGTCCTCGGCGACCACGTAGAACTTCCTTCTCTTCTTGCCCGTACCCCGCTCCACCTGCGTCACGGTGCCCCTGCGCAGCAGCCGCCCCAGCACGTCGTAAGCATTGGTGCGGCTGATGCCCGCCTTGTGCGCGATCACCCGCACCGGCGCCTGGCCTAGTTCGAGCGCCGCGAGGTAGAAGCGCGCTTCCTTGCCCTCGAGACCCAGCCGCTGCAGTTGATCTTCCAGCGCCATATAGTGTCGACTATATCCGACACCAATCGAGATGTCGATATGTGCCAGCCTCCCTCTGAAATCTGCTATCAGCGCTTCCCGTCAGACGGCTTCTGTCGAATTCTCTTGACATGGTTTTTGGCTTCACCTACGGTAGCGCGCAGGCAACTCGAGGAGCAGGGGAAACGATGGCGGTCGAATATCCGCGATTCACCGCAGCGGCCGTGCAAGCCGCGCCCGTGTGGATGAACACCGCGGCGACGGTTGCCAAGGCGGTCGACCTGATTCGGCAGGCCGCGGCGCGAGGCGCGGAGCTGGTGGCGTTCCCGGAGGTGTACGTCCCCGCGTACCCCTACTGGAACTGGCTGATGACGCCGTTTGAGGGCTCGCGCTTCTTCCGCGAGCTGTATCAGCAGTCGATCCTCGTGCCGGGCGAGGAGACGCAACGCCTGTGCGAGGCGGCGCGTCTTGCGCGGTGTCACGTGGTCATCGGCGTCAACGAGCGCAGCCCGATCAGCATGGGAACGATCTTCAACACCAACCTGGTCATCGGGTCCGACGGGCAGCTGCTCGGCGTGCACCGCAAGCTGGTCCCGACATTCGCCGAGAAGTTGACCTGGGGATTCGGCGACGGCAGCAGCATCCGGACCTACCAGACCGACGTCGGCCGCATCGGCACCCTGGCCTGCGGCGAGAACACCAACACGCTGGCGCGCTACGCGCTGCTCGCGCAGGGCGAGCAGATCCATGTCGCGAACTACCCGGGCTTTCCGTTCACCTCGCGCTATTCCATGACCGAGGCGATCCGCATCCGCGCCGCAAGCCACGCCTTCGAAGGCAAGGTGTTCGTGATCGTGTCCTCCAGCGTCGTGACCGAGGGAATCGTCGAGGCTACCTGTGCCACCGACACGCAGCGCCAGCAGATGCGGGAGCGGCCCGCGTCCATCAGCGTGATCTACGGCCCGGACGGACAGCCGGCCTGCGAGCCCCTCATCGATGTCGAAGGCATCGTCTATGCCATCATTGATCTGGAGCGGGAAATCGAGCTCAAGCAGTTCCACGACATCGTCGGCCACTACAACCGCTTCGACGTCTTCGATTTGCGCCTCAACCGTCGCCAGATCCGACCGCTTTCCTCCCCCGAGGACGCGCCGTTCGGCGAGAGCCTGCCTGCCGAGTCCGCCGACGTGGTGGCCACGCCGGCGGGCGGACAACCCGTCAACTAGGAGGAAACGACCATGAAACGAATCAGCCTGTCGATCGTTGCAGCCCTGTTCGCCGCCCTGTCGCTCGCCGGCGAGGTCGCCGCGCAGACTCTGACGCTGAAGACGGTGGTCACGACCCGCACGGCGATCCAGACCGAGCAGCTGTGGACCTGGGCCGTCGCGGAGATCGAGAGCCGGACCAAGGGCCGCGTCAAGCTCGAGGTTGTCAGCCTGCCCGAACTCGGCCTGAGCGGCTTCGAGCTGGTGCGCGTCATGCAGGCGGG
>MEQQ01000080.1:4933-6229 GCA_001770285.1 Betaproteobacteria bacterium RBG_16_66_20 | reverse complement strand
GTCGCGGGTGACCTCCCGGTGATCGAAGGCGCGGACCTGCTCGGCATCTTCGGCGACTACGACACCGCGGTGAAGGGCCATCGCGCCTGGGAAACCGTGCTGCGCGAGAAGTACAGCGACCGCCTGGGCGCGGTGGTGCTCGGCTCCTGGCCCTGGGCGCAGCAGCTGCTCTTCGCCAACCGGCCGGTGACCAGCCTCGCCGATGTCAAGGGCATGAAGATCCGGGTGTTCAGCCCGGCGATGGCGCAGTTCGTGCGCGCGCTCGGCGGCGAGCCGGTCTCGCTCGCCTACGCCGAGGTCTACACGGCGCTCGAGCGCAAGACGGTCGACGGCGCGATCACCTGCAGCCGCTGCGGCTGGGATACCAAGATGTACGAAGTGACCAAGCACCTCGTCGACCTGCACATGGGGACGGCGGTCTCCTCGCTCTTTGTCGTCAGCAAGAAGACCTGGGACAAGCTGCCGGCCGACATCCGCCAGGTACTCGCGCAGGTCGGCTCCGAGTTCACCGAGCGCGGCTGGCGCCTGAGCCGCGAATGGGCCACCGATGGCATCGAGAAGAATACCAAGCAGGGCGGCATGCAGTACGTCGTGATTCCGAAGGAGCGGGCCCCGGTCTTCAAACTGGTGCAGGAGCATGTGGCCACCTCCTGGGCGACGCGCGCCGGCCCGCAGGCGAAAGAGGATTGGAACAGGGTGCTCGCACCGATCGCGGGATTCCGCATCCCCTGACGCCCGTCGCCCGCATCCGCAGGTTGGAGGACCGGCTCGTCACGGGCATGGCCTATTTTTGCGGCGCGCTGTTCCTGCTGCTCGCCTTCTATACGACGTACGACGTCATCGCTCGGCGCTATGGGGGCTGGTATTCGGGCGTCACCGACGAGATGAGCGAATACGCGCTCGCCCTGGGCGCATCCTGGGCACTGGCCTACACGCTGAAGGCGGGCGGCCACGTCCGCGTGGACATCCTGCTGCCGTATCTGCCAGGCACGGTGCGCCGGCTGCTGGATGCCTTCGCGATGGCGGTGATGGCGGTATTCGCCGCGACCGTGAGCGTGTTTCTCTGGAAACTCGTCGGCTCCTCGTACGCCATCGGCGCGACCGGGCACAGCATCATCCAGACACCGCAATGGCTGCCGCAAGCCATGATGGCCTCGGGATACAGCTTTCTCGCCCTGGTCGCGTTCACGGGCTTCCTCGGCCATCTCCTCGGAGAGGGTGAAACCTCCTCCGACCAACCGGGCGCCTGAGCCGTGCTGATCCTGTCGATCGTCGTGGTGGCGCTTGTCGTGCTTT
>MEQQ01000080.1:4560-4926 GCA_001770285.1 Betaproteobacteria bacterium RBG_16_66_20 | reverse complement strand
CGTGCACGTCGCCGCCGTCCTCGGGATCATCTCGCTGGGGCTGATGACCTTCTTCAGCGACCGGCCGATGACGGAGATGACCGGCCTGATCGCCTGGAACGTGGGTATGACCAACGTGCTGGTGGCCGTGCCGATGTTCATCCTCATGGGGGAGTTGCTGCTGCGCGGCGGCCTGACCGAGCGCATGTACCGCTGCTTCACGGCCTGGTTCCGCTGGCTGCCCGGCGGCCTGATGCAGTCCAACATCGCCACCTGCGCGGTGTTCGCGGCGATGTCGGGCTCGACCGCGGCGACCGCGGCGACCATCAGCCGGGTCGCCCTGCCGGCATTCCGCGCGCGCGGCTATTACGAGCCGCTCGTGGTCGG
>MEQQ01000080.1:4159-4413 GCA_001770285.1 Betaproteobacteria bacterium RBG_16_66_20 | reverse complement strand
CGGCGATCGCCGCCATGGCGCTCTTCCGCCCGTCGATTGCGCCGCGCGAGGCGGCGGTGAACTGGGGCGAGAAGCTGCGCCTCTCCGTGGCGATACTGCCGGTCGCGGTGCTGGTGTTCCTCGTGCTCGGCACCATCTATATGGGCATCGCGACCCCGACGGAAGCGGCGTCCCTCGGCGTGGTCGGCGCCTTCATACTCGCGGCGCTCTCCGGGAAGGTCAACCGCTCGATGCTGGGCGCGACGTTGCTCAAC
>MEQQ01000080.1:3792-4000 GCA_001770285.1 Betaproteobacteria bacterium RBG_16_66_20 | reverse complement strand
CTGGTGATGGGCACCTTCATGGACGAGTACTCGATGCTCGTGACCACCATCCCGGTGGTCCTGCCCATCGTCAAGGCGATTGGCGTGGATCTCGTCTGGTTCGGCATCCTCATCACGGTGCTCGTCGAGGTCGCGCTCATCAGTCCGCCGCACGGGCTCAACCTCTTCGTCCTGCACAACGTCCGCATGCAGGGCGCGGTCAAGGGCG
>MEQQ01000080.1:3436-3706 GCA_001770285.1 Betaproteobacteria bacterium RBG_16_66_20 | reverse complement strand
CTCTCCCCGGGCCAGTTCGCGCGGAATCTATCGCCCTAGCGACGCCTACAGCCACGCCCCACCCTCAGGCGCGGCACCAGTCGCGGATGATTTCCTCGTAGATCTGCACCGACTGGCGGATGCGCTCCATGTTGCAGTACTCGTCGGTCTGGTGCGCCATCGCCGCCTCGCCCGGCCCGAGCACCACGGCGGGCGCGGCGCCGTAGACCTTGCGCAGGTTCGCCGCGTCCGTCATGTAGGGCGCGGTGCGCGCCTCGGGCGATTCATTGA
>MEQQ01000080.1:0-3410 GCA_001770285.1 Betaproteobacteria bacterium RBG_16_66_20 | reverse complement strand
CGCCGCATCCACTCGTCCTCCGGCGCCGTCCACACCGCGTTCAGGTCGGAGAAAACCTCCAGCTCTGCATCTTCAAACAGATTTTTCAACCGGGAAAGCAAAGCCTCATGATTCATGCCCGGCACGGTCCGGATATCCACCCCGATGGTCGCCGCGTCCGGCACCAGGTTCACCCCGCTCCCGCCCTCGAAGGTGCCCACGTTCAGGGTCGGCGAGCCCATCACCGGGTGCGCCGCGACGCCGAATTCGAACCCCTCCAGCTTCGCGATCGCGCGCGCCGCCTTGTAGATCGCGTTCACGCCGAGCTGCGGCATCGAGCCGTGCGCCGATACGCCCTTGAACTTCGCGTGCAGCTTGATCGAGCCCTTGTGCCCGACCATCGGATAGTTGGAGGTCGGCTCGCCCACCACGATCGCGCCCGCCTTGCCCATGAGTTTCGGCAGCGCCGCGAGGTGCTTCGAGCCGATGCAGCCGCCCTCCTCCGCCGCCGTGAGCACCAGCACCACGCCGGGGGTGTTGTTTAATTTTTTGGAAAAACTCCTGGCAGCAATGAGGATCGCGGCGACCCCTGCTTTCATGTCCGACGACCCGCGCCCGTACAGCAGGTCGCCATCGGTTTCCCCGCTGAACGGGTCCCTGCTCCACTTCCGCGTGCCGAGCGGCACCACGTCCAGGTGCCCCGTCAGGCACAGCGGCGCTTTGGCCTCCGAGCCGCCGGCGCGCGCGATGACGCTGGTCCTGCCTTCTTCATATTCATGAAATTCAACCGAAAAGCCCCAGTCCTTCAACAGGCCGGCCGCCAGGTGCGCGCAGTCCCGCTCGCGGCCGGGCGGGTTGACAGTGTCGAAGCGCAGAAGGTCCCGCGTGAGAGCGACGGCGTCTTGAGTGCTCATGGCGGGGATGATACCGGGAACCCGGTCGGCCCCCGGCCGCGCATGGCTTGCCGGAGCGGGGGCAGGCTGCCCCGTAAACGTACTACGTTGATTGACATTTGTCATAATTCCTAGTACATAGAGTTCATGGACATCACCGCTCTCACGCTCTTCGGCCGCGCGCGCTACAAGGTTCTCGCCGGGTTGTTCGGGCTCGGCGCGGCGGAATCGATCCACCTGCGCGAGCTGGCCCGGCGCACGGGGCTGAGCCCGACGGCGACGCAGTACGAATTGCGCCTGCTGCTGCAGGCGGGGCTGGTGCTGCAGGCGGGCTCGGGCGGGCGGCCGGTGTACCGGGCGAACCGGAGCCACCCGGTCGCGGGCGAGCTTCAGCGGATGATCCGCAAGATGGATGGCGCGAGGCAATCCGGCGTCATCGAGGACGATGCGCACTGGGCGAGAAAGCGGCGGGCGCAGCGGGCGGATTACGCGTCGACCAGACTCAGGCGCAAGTCCCCTTTCCTTTCGGGCCGGGCGCTGGCGTCCCTGTCGGCGAATCTGCACAAGGACGTGAGCTACGAATCCTAGGGGGCGGGACGAGGCGCCGATATCGGAGGACGAGCTCCTCCGGGTCCTGCGTGTGTCGGAGGGCGCCGTGCTGGTCGGCGGGCAGGCGCTCGCGTTCTGGCTGGCTTACTTCCGGATCGATTTTTCCGACGGCCCGCGTGTCTACGTCAGCTCGGACGCGGATTTTCTCGGTTTCCTGAAGCATGTCGAGGCCTTCTCGCGGGCGATCGGCGGCAAGGCGGTCTATCCGCCGAAGCGCGGCATGAGCGCGCTGCACGGCGCGGCGGAGAAATCGGCCGGCGGCCGGTTCGTCGGCGTCGATGTGCTGCGCAAGGTCGTGGGACTGGATGCCGGCGCGGTGCGCAACAGGGCGGTCGAGGTGACCCATCCGCGCGATCCATCGCTGCGATTCCTGGTGATGGACCCGGTCGATTGCCTGGTGAGCCGGTTCGAGAACCTGCGGCAGCTCGCGCAGAAGCAGAACCAGGTCGGCACATGGCAGGCGGCGAAGGCGATCGCCATCTGCCGGGCCTACATCGGGGAGCTGATCCGCCTGGGCGGGGAACGCAAGGCGATCAAGGCAGCGACCGCCCTGTTCCGGCTGGCGGGCTCGGCCACCGGGCTCCAGGCCCACGCGAAATACGGTCTGGACGTCCTTGCCGGAGTCCCCATCGGAAGATTTTCGAGCGCCACCTTCAGGAGCGAGCAGGCGCGGCGGTCCGTGGCGGCGGTCGCCAAGGCCCGCCAGGACCTCTCAGCCCGAAACGCAGGCCGCAAGACCTGAGCGTCGCTGCCAGCCTCGCCCGCCGACCGCCCTGTGCATAATATGCGCCTTCAAATCCTTGGAACCGTTGAAATGCCCGCCGCCTCTTTGATTCGCCACTTCGTCCTCGCCCTCCTCGTCGCCGCTTTCAGCACGCTCGCCCTCGCGCAGGCGCCGCAGGCAAAACCCGCCGCGCCTTCCACTTACGAGCCCACGTCGGGACAGGAAGGCAAGGACGTCGTCTGGGTGCCGACCCCGCAGGTCCTGGTCGACAAGATGCTGAACATGGCCAAGGTGACGCCGAGCGACTTCGTCATGGACCTCGGCTCCGGCGACGGCCGCACCGTCATCACCGCCGCCAAGCGCGGCGCGCGCGCCCTCGGCGTCGAGTACAACCCCGACATGGTCGAGCTATCCAAGCGCAACGCCGACAAGGAAGGCGTCGCCGGCAAGGCCAGCTTCGTCAAGGCCGACCTCTTCGAGACCGACTTTTCCAGGGCCAGCGTGATCACCATGTTCCTGCTGCCTGACATCAACTTGAAGCTGCGCCCGAAGATCCTGGCGCTCAAGCCCGGCACCCGCATCGTCTCGAACAGCTTCAACATGGGCGACTGGCAGGCCGACGAGACCGCCACCCTGACCTCCGACACGGGCTGCACCGCCTCCTGGTGCACCGCGCTCCTCTGGATCGTCCCCGCCCGCGTCGCCGGCGTCCACAACCTGCCGCAGGGCGAACTCACCCTCAAGCAGAATTTCCAGACGCTCTCCGGCGCCCTGCGCACCGAAGGCAAGACCTTCGCCCTCGAGGGCAAAGTGCGCGGCGAGGAATTCACCTTCACTGCCGGCGGCCGCGAGTACCACGGCAAGATGAACGGCAAGCGCCTGGAACTGCGCTGACCCCGGCCAGCCCGAAGGACGCCACCATGACGGAAGCCGCAAAGAACCTGAGCACGCAAGCGCGCTAGCGCGCGACGGGGACTTCGCTCCGGTACGCCGCATACAGCAGATCAAGGGTGCGCATCGCCTCGGCGAGCAAGCCGTCGTCGCTCTGCGCCTTTTCCTTGGCGCCTTTCAGCACGGTTTCCAAGCCCCTGGCGTCCGGCACCGGAATGCCGCCTGCATCAAGAAAATGCACTGCTGCACCGATTGCCGCAAGCGCAGGATCCTGATCCAGGCCAAAGCTCGCCAGCAGTACCTCGAAGGTCACG
>MEQQ01000079.1:13216-14069 GCA_001770285.1 Betaproteobacteria bacterium RBG_16_66_20 | reverse complement strand
CGATCCCGACGACGCGGTTGTCGTAGAAATACAGGCCCGCCACCGCAAAGCGCGATTTCGGCTTCGCGGGCTTTTCTTCAATGCTCTTGATTCTGTTTTTTCCGTCGAACTCGACGACGCCATAACGCTCGGGATCATTGACCTGGTAGGCAAAGATGGTCGCGCCCTTCCGGCGCTGCGCGGCCCGCGACAACTGCCCGACGAGGTCGTGGCCGTGGAATATGTTGTCGCCCAGCACCAGCGCGACCGGGTCCCTGCCGATGAACCTGCGGCCGATCAGGAACGCCTGGGCGAGGCCCCCGGGCGAGGGCTGCACCGCGTAGGAGAGGCGGATGCCCCAGCGCCTGCCGTCGCCGAGCAGCTGCGCGAAGCGCGGCGTGTCCTGCGGGGTGGAAATGACGAGGATGTCGCGGATCCCCGCCAGCATCAGCGTCGAGAGCGGGTAGTAGATCATCGGCTTGTCGTAGACCGGCAGCAGCTGCTTGGAGACCGCGAGCGTCGCCGGGTAGAGCCGCGTTCCGGAGCCGCCGGCCAGGATGATGCCTTTCATCGCGCGACTATCCTGCGACGATCACGGCCGGGCCGTAGGCCGCAAGCACCCGATCGTCGGTGAGCAGCGACATGGATTCGCACAGGCTTTGCGAAACGAGCAGCCGGTCGAAGGGGTCGCGGTGATGCATCGGCAACAACGCAACCTGCGCTGCGTGACGGGAAGAGACCGCCAATTCCTGGAAGCCGCCGTCGCGCAAGCCTGCAAGCAGGGCATCGGGCTTGACCTCGATTTTTCCCAGGGCGGCCTTGATCGCGACCTCCCATACGCTCGCCGCGCTCGCGTAGAGCTGATTGGCGGGGT
>MEQQ01000079.1:13080-13204 GCA_001770285.1 Betaproteobacteria bacterium RBG_16_66_20 | reverse complement strand
CGGTCGCCTGTTGCGGGATGCGCCGATCAGCGAACCACCAGACCAGCAGATGCGTGTCGAGGAGAAGTCTCACCGCCTGCGGGTCTTGGCCTTGCGCGCGGCCCGGCGCGCCTCGGGCGGAGAT
>MEQQ01000079.1:8163-13048 GCA_001770285.1 Betaproteobacteria bacterium RBG_16_66_20 | reverse complement strand
GAGCGGCGCGTTGAAGTCCTTCGCCACCCAGATCTTGCCCTTGAGCAGACCGGGCGTGCGCGGCTGCGCGCTCTGCAGCAGCGGCGCGAGCCGGGCGACCGGCTTGCCGCCCCGGGCGATGATGATCTCCTCTCCCGCGCAGACCCGCTCGATGAGCCGGGAAAGCTGCGTCTTGGCCTGGTGGATGTTGACCGTGTCCATCGCGCCCTCCTCCTTTGAACTTAGCTAAGTCTAGTCCACTTGGAAGCGACGGTTAGCGCGCCGCGTTTCACGACACGGTTCCCTTTTCGAGCCGGCGCAGGTCGGCGTCCACCATCATCGCGACCAGCTCTTCCAGGCTGGTCTTGGGCGACCAGCCGAGCTTCGCTTTCGCCTTCGCCGGGCTGCCGAGCACGGCGTCGATTTCGGCGCGGCGGAAAAATGCCGGGTCCACTTCGACGTACTTCTCGTAGTCGAGCCCCGCATGCGCGAAGGCGATGCGGCAGAAATCGCGCACCGAGGCGTTGCGCCCGGTGGCGATCACGTAGTCGTCCGCCGCGTCCTGCTGCAGCATCAGCCACATCGCCTCCACGTAATCGCCGGCAAAACCCCAGTCGCGCCTGGCATCGAGGTTGCCCAACCGCAGTTTGTCCTGCCGGCCGAGCTTGATGCGCGCGACAGCGACGCTGATCTTGCGCGTCACGAATTCCAGCCCGCGCAGCGGCGATTCATGGTTGAACAGGATGCCGCTGGAAGCGTGCATGCCGTGGCTCTCGCGGTAGTTCACCGTGAGCCAGTGCGCGAAGGCCTTCGCCACGCCGTAGGGGCTGCGCGGGTGGAACGGCGTCGACTCGTCCTGCACCCCCGCCTGCACACGGCCGAACACCTCGCTGGAGGTAGCCTGATAGAAGCGGATTTTCGGGTCGGTGCAGCGGATCGCCTCGAGGACGTTGGTCACCGCCATGCCGGTGACCTGCACCGTGACCGAAGGCAGGTCCCAGGATTTGTCGACGAAGCTCTGCGCCGCGAGGTTGTAGAACTCCGCGGGCTGCGACTGCTCAAGCGCGCGCAAGAGCGACGAAACGTCGGTGACGTCGCCCGTGAGGAGCGTCACGCCGGCGTCGGCGCCGAGTTCCCTCAGGCGCCAGAGCGCGTCGCTGCCGCGCCGCGCCGCGAGGCCGTAGACCTGGTAGCCCTTGTCGAGCAGCAGCCGCGCAAGGTACGCGCCGTCCTGCCCCGTGACGCCGGTGATCAGCGCGCGCTTGCCGCCGTTCGATCTATTTTTTTCCAAGGTGCCAGTCCATGGTCTTCTTCATGCCGGATTCGAAAGTCTCCCGCGGCCGCCAGCCGAGCTCGCGCTCGATCTTGGTTGCGTCGATGGCGTAGCGGCGGTCGTGACCGGGCCGGTCCTGCACCAGCGCGACCAGGTCCGCATAGCGTCCGCTTTTCCGCGGCCGCGCCTCATCGAGCAGCGCGCAGAGCGTCTGCACCACTTCGAGGTTGGTCTTGCCGCCCGCACCGCCGATATTGTAGGTCTCCCCCACCCGGCCCCGTTCCAGCACGGCGCGGATCGCATCGCAATGGTCCAGCACGTAGAGCCAGTCGCGCACGTTCAGGCCGTCGCCGTAGACCGGCAGCGGCTTTTCCGCGAGCGCGTTGGCGATCATGAGCGGAATCAGCTTTTCCGGATGCTGGCGCGGACCGTAATTGTTCGAGCAGTTGGTCGTCACCACCGGCAGGCCGTAGGTGTGGTGGTAGGCCCGCACCAGGTGATCCGAGGCCGCCTTCGAGGCGGCGTACGGGCTGTTCGGCGCGTACGCGTTCGTCTCCCTGAACGCCGGCTCGGCGGGTCCGAGGGAGCCGTAGACCTCGTCGGTCGAGACGTGCAGGAAGCGGAAGCGCGCCCTGTCGTCGCCTGAGAGCGCGCCCCAGTAGGCGCGCGCCTCCTCGAGCAGGCTGAAGCTGCCCACGACGTTGGTCTGGATGAACTCGGCCGGGCCCTCGATCGAGCGGTCGACGTGGCTCTCGGCGGCGAAATGCACGATCGCGCGCGGCCGCCGATCGGCAAGCAACCGGCCCACCAGCGCGCGATCGGCGATGTCGCCCTGCACGAATTCGTGGCGTGCGTCGCCTGCCAGCGGCGCGAGGTTGTTCAGATCGCCGGCGTAGGTGAGCTTGTCGAGATTGACGATCGCCTCGCCTGTCGCGGCGATCGTCGAGAGGACGAAATTGGCGCCGATGAATCCGGCGCCGCCCGTAACGAGGAGCATGCGGCGATTATCTCATTCGGTCGGCACATATTCGGGAATCCACGCCTTGAGCCGCGCGCGCACCACTGCCGCATCCGCCCCCGCGGCGGCGGCAAGCCATGCGAGGACTTCTTCGGGCAGCGCGTCGCTCGCGGGCGCGCGCGCGCGCGCCACGCGCAGCTTGGGATGCGGCGTCGGCAGCGTCGCCTCGCCATCGACCAGGACCTCTTCGAACAGCTTCTCGCCGGGGCGCAGGCCGGAGAACACGATGCGGATGTCCTGCTCGCCGAAGCCCGAGAGGCGGATCATCTGGCGCGCGAGCTCGGCGATCTTCACCGGCTCGCCCATGTCGAGGACGAAGATTTCGCCGCCCTTGCCCATCAGCCCCGCCTGCAGCACCAGCTGCGCCGCCTCCGGGATCGACATGAAATAGCGCTCGATGTCGGGATCGGTGACGGTCACCGGCCCGCCGCGCGCGATCTGCTCGCGAAAACGCGGAATCACGCTGCCGGTGGAGCCGAGCACGTTGCCGAAGCGCACCATGACGAATTGCGTCGCGCCGCGCGGCTGCAGCGCCTGGCACAGCATCTCGGCGAGGCGCTTGGAGGCGCCCATGACGTTGGTCGGATTCACCGCCTTGTCGGTCGATACCAGAACGTAAACCTTCGTGCCCGCGGCCTGCGCCGCGCGCGCGGTGACGATGGTGGAGAGCGCGTTGTTCGCTACTGCCTGAAAGGCGTTGTCCGTCTCCATCAGCGGCACGTGCTTGTAGGCCGCGGCGTGGAACACCACCTCCGGCGCGTGGCGCGTGAATATTTCCTTCACGCGCGCCTGGTCCTTCGCGTCGCCGATCGCGGCGAAAACCCGGAGCATCGGCCGCCGGTCGCGGAATTCCTGCTCGATGGAATACAGCGCGTACTCGGAATGATCGACCAGCACCAGCCGTCCCGGCGCAAAGCGCGCGATCTGGCGGCACAGTTCGGCGCCGATCGAGCCGCCGGCGCCCGTGACCAGCACCGTTTTCCCCTCGAGGAAGCCGCTCAGTTGCGCCTCGTCCAGGCGCACCGGGTCGCGGCCGAGCAGGTCGTCCAGCTCCACCTCGCGCAGCTGCGACACGCTGACCTTCCCGGAGACGATGTCGGCATAGGCCGGCACCGTCATGACGCGCAGGCCGGCCGCCTGGCAAAGCTCGAGCGCGCGCTTGCGCGCCGCGTGCGTGGCGCCGGGGATGGCGATGATCGCCTGCGTCACGCCCATGCGGCGCGCGATTTCGCCCGCGCTTGCCAACGGTCCCAGCACTTTCACGTCGTGGATCGCGCCGCCGTGCTTGCGCGCGTCATCATCGAGCAGCGCGACCACGCGCCACTGGCTGCTGTCGGCGAGGTCGCGCAGCAGCATGGATGCCGCGGTGCCCGCGCCGAGCACGATCACCGGGTTCGCCTCCGGATGCCGCACGATGCCGAGCAGCCGCTGCTCCTTCCAGGCGCGGTACAGCAGCCGGCTGCCGCTCATGGCGCCGATCAGCAGCAGCGGCGCGATCAGGAACACCGAGCGCGGCACCGCGGGCACAGGCGCGACGAGCAGGAACAGCGCGGGCGCGGCGAGCGAAGCGACGAAAACTCCGGCCAGGATTTTCTGCAGGTCCGGCAGGCTCGCATAGCGCCACAGGCCGCGGTACAGGCCGAGGCGCCAGAACAGCAGCGCGTTCACCGCCACGACCGATGGCAGCGTGAAGAGCGCGGTCTTCAGGTAATCCGGCGGCACCTCGAGGTTGAAGCGCAGCCAGAACGCCGCCATCCAGGCGACCGCCGAGGCGACCACGTCGTGCAGAAACGCGAGCAAGGACCGCACCGGCAACGAGCGGCGCGCGTTCATGCGGGCGCGCCTCCGGAGCCGCCGCCCACGCGCGACCAGCGCGCCCAGCGCACGTCGATCCACGCCGCGACCGCGATCAGGACGATCGCCGCCCCGGCCAGCGCGCCGGCCTGCATGGCGGGTTCCGCCGCGCGAACGAGCAGTGCGGTCGCCGCGCCCCCCGCCATCGCGGCGTACTCGATCCATGCCGCGCCGCGGTGCCCGAAGCCCATGCGCACCAGCCGCTGGTAGTAATGGTCCTTGTGCGCCTGCCAGACCCGCTCGCGGCGCAACAGGCGCTTCACGAGCGTCAGCGTCGCGTCGCACACGAAGGGCGCGAACACGAGCACCGGGAACCACAGCGGCCAGGCGCCGTCGCGCCAACCGAGCACGCCGAGCGCGCCGGCGAGAAAGCCGAGCGGCACCGCGCCGACGTCGCCCATGAAAAGCCGCGCCGGATGGAAATTCACCAGCAGGAAAGCGAGCGAAGCGACGGCGATGCTGCCGCTCGCCGTGGTGAGCGCGCCATGGCCGGCCTGGTGCGCGGCCCAGGCATAGGCGCCGAACCCGAACACCGCCATCCCGCCCGCGAGTCCGTCCGACCCGTCCATGAAGTTGTACAGGTTCGCGTACCAGGCGACGGCGAGCGCGAGGAGCACGAGTTGCAGCGGACTGGAGACGCCGATCTCGAGACCCACGACGGCGCCGGCCGCGGCGAGGTGCGCGGCGAGCCGCAGCAGCGTGGGCAAGGCGAAGACGTCGTCCGCAAGCGAGACGACGGCGAGCGCGCCCGCGATGCCGAG